>CANGEG010000047.1 GCA_947452725.1 Comamonadaceae bacterium
CGACCTGGCCAGCGAAGACTCCAGTCTGGGGGTGAACATCACCTCCATTGACATGATCAACGAGAGGTTCATCCGCACCTTTCGTTTAGGCCTTTTAGAGATGCTGCGCACCACCCCGCGCATCAACCCCAAAAGGGTCGAGATCGTGCGCTTTGGGGATTACCTTAAAACCTTGAAGCCGCCGTTGTCGGTGAATATGGTGCGCATGAACCCGCTGCGAGGCAACTCGCTGGTGGTCATCGACCCCACGGTGGTGTTCAGCTCGCTGGACAGTTTTTTTGGCGGCTTTGGCCGCGGCGTGGGTCAACTGCCTTCGGGCCGGTTGTTCACGCCCACTGAGCTGCGCATCATCAAGATGATTCTGGATGTGTTTTTTCGCTCACTCAAAGAAGCCTGGGCGCCAGTGATGGAGCTGGACTTTGAGGTGGTCAGTCAAGAGATCAACCCGCAGTTTGCCCAGATTGCCGATGAAAACGACCTGGTCATCCTGACCCGCTTTGATTCTGAAGGCAACAACGACTCTAACGGCTTCATTGACTTGGTCTACCCCTACTCCTCACTCAAGCCCGTGCGAGAGCTGCTGCGCAACCGTGTGCAAACGGGCGACGGCAATGAAGATTCTGAAAAGCAGTGGCATGAAGATTTGGCCACGGCCGTCGACAACGCAGCCTTGGAAATGCGCGTCTTGCTGGGCGCCATTGAGTCGTCGTTTGGTGAAATCGAGAACATGCAGGCCGGTGATTTACTGTATTTCAAGAAACCCGACAACGCCAAATTACTCATCAATGGGATTCCTGCTTTTGAAGCCCAGGTGGGCACTTTAGGCACCCAAACCGCCGTACAAATTGAGCGGGCCATCATCCCCGACGTGCAATGAACCCCACAGGACAACGACCATGAGCGATACACACGACCAGGCACACGACGACGCATCGGGACAAATCAATGCCGATGTTCTGCAAAACATCACCGTCACTTTGTCGATCGAGGTGGGCCGCGCGATGATCAAAATTCGCGACCTGATGCGCTTGTCACAAGGCAGCGTAGTCGAGCTCGACCGCATTGCCGGTGAGCCCCTGGACCTGCTGGTAAACAACACCGTGGTAGCCCAAGGCGAAATTGTTTTAGTCAACGAACGCTACGGCATTCGCCTGACCCGCGTTGCACCCGCCTCTGAACGCATGAAGAATTTGTGAGCTTTTGAATGAACGCTGGTTTGACCGCAATGGAAGTGCTGCGCATGTTGGGCAGCATGGCCGTGGTAATAGCACTGCTGCTGGCCGTGCTGTGGGGCTTGAAACGCATGCAAAGCCAAATGATCACATCCGGTCAGCCGGGTCGGCGTCTGCAGTTACTGGAAACACTGGGCGTGGGCACAAGGCAAAAAGTGGCCTTGGTGCGTGTCGGTGAGCATGAGATTTTGATCGCCATCACCCCTACGCAAATCAATGCCTTGGGACAGTGGAAAGTCCAGTCAGTCGAATCTCAAGGTGCTGACCATGTCGCGTAATTTGAAACTCTGGCTAGCGGCGATCTCGCTGTTAGCCCTGCCCCTGGCCGCCGTGTCACAAGGCTTGCCATTGTTGAACATCACTGGCGGCAAAACGGGCACCCAATACAGCTTGACGCTGCAGCTGCTGGCGTTGATGACGTCGCTCACGCTGCTGCCGTCTTTGGTGCTGATGATGACCGCGTTCACGCGCGTGATCATCGTGCTGTCGATCTTGCGCCAAGCGCTGGGCACGGGACAAACCCCGCCCAATACGGTGCTGGTGGGTCTGGCGCTTTTCTTAACCCTGTTCATCATGAGCCCAGTGCTCAACGATGTGTACACCAATGCCTTGGTGCCATACATGGAAAAAGGCATGGCCTTTGACAAAGCGCTGGCCGCCGCTGAAGAGCCTTTGCGCGGCTTCATGATGAAGCAAACACGTGAAGACGATATTGCGCTGTTCATGCAAATGGCGCGCAAGGCTGACGCCATCAGCCCCGACAACGTGCCCTTCACCACCTTGGTGCCGGCCTTCATTACCTCGGAGCTGAAAAGCGCGTTCACCATTGGCTTTTTGATCTACATCCCGTTTGTCGTGATCGATCTGATCGTTGCCAGCGTGCTGATGTCGATGGGCATGATGATGCTCTCGCCAATGATGATTTCGATGCCTTTCAAATTAATGTTGTTTGTGTTGGTCGACGGCTGGAGCCTGATCCTCGGATCCTTGGCCGCCAGTTTCGTGACCTGAGCTTGGGAGCTGAATATGGATACTTCTGCGGTTGTGGATCTAGGGCGTCAAGCCCTGTGGATGACGGTGCTGATTTCAGCGCCCTTGCTGGGCGTGTCTTTGGTCGTGGGCTTGGTGATCGGTATTTTGCAAGCGGCCACCTCGATCAATGAAATGACGCTGAGCTTTATCCCAAAATTGGCGGCTTTGGCGCTGACCTTGGCCGTGATTGGCAGCTGGCAATTGACCACCTTGGTGGACTACACCCGAAGCATCTTTCAGCGTATTCCCGGTTTGTTTGTTTGAACGGGATCATCCCGATAAGCCCACGGACATGAACTTCGCTGCCACCGAACTTTTAGAGCGGTTTTACACGCTGTTGTGGCCCATGCTGCGCATTTCGGCCTTGCTGATTGCCGCGCCCGTTTTTTCTCTGCGTGCCTTGTCACTGCGCGTGCGCATCTTGTTGGCGCTGAGCTTGACTTGGCTGGTCTACCCCTTGCACGACTGGCCCAGCATCGATCCGCTCTCACCGGCGGGTCTGTTGGAAATATTCAACCAACTGAGCATCGGCCTGGTCATGGGCTTGATCTTGCAGGTGGTGACTGCAGCGATTTTGGTCGCGGGTCAATCCATCTCCAATGCAGTTGGCCTGTCGATGGCCACCATGATCGACCCCAACGTGGGCAACGTGCCGGTGATTGGGCAATTTTTATTGGTCATGTCCACTTTGATTTTTGTCGGCTTGGGCGGGCACGCCCTGCTCTTGGGCTTGGTGATTGACAGCTTTAACAGCATGCCCATTGGCAAAGGGCTGATGGGTCAAGCGGCCTGGGGCCAGCTAGTCACCTGGAGTTCGATGATTTTTTTAGGTGGCTTGCTCACGGCTTTGCCCGTCATGGTCACGCTGCTATTCATCAACGTCGGCTTGGGCGTGGTGACCCGCGCTGCGCCCAGTCTGAACGTTTTCTCTCTGGGCTTTCCTGCCATGGTGATTGCCGGCTTCATGATCATGATTTTCAGCTTACCCAGCATTGGCGGGCGCATTCAGTGGATGTGGCTGCAAGGCTTGACGCAAACCCGCAGCCTGGTTGGCCTGCCCTGAAAGGATGACACAGCATGAGTGCCAGTGATTCATCAGAAAAGACCGAAGAGCCGACGGCGCGCAAACTGCGCAAAGCCCGAGAAGATGGCCAGGTCGCCCGCTCCACCGAATTGCCAGCGGCGGCTGTGACCATTTCGGCCATGCTGATCATGTTCATGATCGGCGGCGTTTGGGTGGCGCGCCTGTCCAAACAATTTGCAGCCGGTTTTACCTTCGATCGCAAAACTCTGGATTCCCCCAACCTTTTGCCTTTGGCGTTTGGCCAGCAAATGGGCGATGGCTTGCTCTTGGTGCTGCCTTTGTTGTTGCTGACTGCCGTGGTCGCCATCTTGGCCAGTGGCGCCACGGGTGGCTATTTGTTTTCCATGCAGAGTGTTTTGCCCAACTTCGGCAAACTCAATCCCGGGGCCGGTTTGGCAAGGGTTTTTGGCAGCAAGGCTTGGGTAGAGTTGCTCAAATCTGTCATCAAATTCACCTTGATCGGCAGCGTGCTGTGGATCTTGGTGACACGCCATTTGGGAGAGTTGCTGCGCATGGGCGAGATGAGTCTGCAGCCCGCACTTGAAGCGGCAGGCCTCTTGATTACGGAGTCGGCGCTGTGGCTCTCCCTGTGTCTATTGTTTATCGCCTTGATTGATGCGCCGTATCAAAAGTATGCCTTCATCAAACGCATGCGCATGACCAAGCAAGAAATCAAAGACGAGATGAAGGACATGGAAGGCAAGCCTGAGGTCAAGGCTAAGATTCGCCAGCGCCAGCGTGAAATGAGCAACGCCCGCATGATCCAAAAAGTCAAAGACGCCGACGTGATCATTACCAACCCCGAACACTTTGCCGTGGCCCTGTCCTACGACCCGGCGGGAGACGGCGCGCCCATTTTGCTGGCCAAAGGCGCAGACCACATTGCCGCCAAGATCAGGGAAGAGGCCAAGCTGCATGGGATTGAAATTTTCTCCTCCCCAGCTCTTGCCCGTGCGATTTATTTCACAACCGATACCGACCGCTCCATTCCTGAAGCCCTGTACTATGCGGTGGCCCAGGTGCTGGCCTATGTGTTTAACTTGGCGCAAATTCGACCCGGCGTCCAACCGATGCAACGCCCTGCACCCAAGCTGCCTAAGGACATGCAGTTTGATGCTGACGGCAACTTGATCAACCCCTAAGGAGCGGACCCCATGTTCAATCTGTCACGCCCCCTTTCACCGGAGTTGGAAGACTTTTACTTTCAGTCGGGTGACCGCGAGCTGGTCGACGGCTGCGTCACCGCACTGACCCGAGACGGCTTGAACGTCGCCATTTTGGCGCCGCATGCGGCGGCGCTGGAGCATTACGGCAGTTTGCTGATCGCGCGTTTGCGCAAGTTCACGCCGACCAGCAAGATCGAGGTGTATTTCCCCACCAGCTCGGACGATCTGTTGGCCCGCTTCAACCAGGCGTTGGCAACCCAATCGCTGGCGCAAGCCATGCAGGGCCGCAAGAATATTTTGGCGACCCAATTTTGGGTATTGAACAACGCGTCCGCCGTGCCTGAGCATGAGCTGCAATTGTTGGCCAGCCTGGTGCACAATTTTCCGGGTGCCAACATCCGTTTGATTTTGTTTTTGGACACCTCCAGGCAAGCCAACCCCTCGTTGGCGGCCTTTGGCAAGAACATCACGCGTTGGGAAATAGCCCTGCCCCATGCTGCCCAAACCGCCCAATTGATCGCGCAAGCCAAAGGGCAGGGTCAGCAAAAAGCGGTACGCGCCTTCTTGAACCGGCTCAACTCATCAGAGCCCCTGGCGATGCAGGCCCCTTTGGTGAAAAAGAAATTCCCCAACCCTTTTGTACGCCGCAAGCCCAGCATGGCTGAAACTGCGCCACGTCCTGGTGCGATGAATTTGCTGCGAGCGGCCCAATGGGGGGCGGCTATCTTGGCGCTCTTGGTCGCTTGCACAGGTTTCATCTACTGGCTAACCCCTTCGGCCTTCCAGTTTCTAGGCTCTAAAACGGCAGCACAGACCCAGGACGCCAAGTCGCCTAGCAATTCGGTCCAGGGCAAAACCACAGACGGTAAGAAAGTCGCCAAATCCAGTGAGGCCACTGAGGCCAAGGCCGCAGAAACAACCAAAGTGGAGGCTCTCAAAGCCGAAGCGGCCAAAGCGGCGCCAGTGACCATCGCCGCAGACCCTGTTGATGAGTTGCCCAGCGAAGCTGCCGCAGGTCAAGCCTGGGCCAAGAAATTGCCGTCCGACAGCTACGTGGTGCAGCACCTGACTTCGCCGGTGTTCAAGAACGTCATCGCCTGGCAACAGGCCAACCCCAAAATGCTGGAGGCCCATATAGTGGCCACCTACAAGCCGGGCGAGAAGTTGGCTCAATTTACACTGGTGACTGGCCCCTTCAAATCCAGAAGCGCGGCCATCGAGTTTACCCAGCAAGCCCAAACCCCGCGTCTGTCTTTTGCAACTCCGTCCCCCCTTTTGACCGAGATGCTCAGCCCGCGTGAAGCCAAAACCACCGTCAAACCCAAGGAAGCGCGTCGATGAGCGATGATCAAGAAATCATTTCGAGTGGCACCCCGCACGAAGTTCATTTGCCCGAAGGCAGCAAAACAGCGGTGCATAAATCCGCTACGGCCATGGAGCCGCAAATCCGCAACACCGCAGTCAACCCCGATGAGACCGTGGAGCTCGTCGCAGTTGTTCAAGGCGTGACGCACAACCAGGCCGAAGAGGCCAGGCCAGGGCATACCGTAGTTAAGGCCGAAGAAACCAAAATGGCACACGCGGTTGCAGTTGACACGGAGACCGACACCGCCAAACTGGTTCACGTGGACGAGGCGGCCCAATTGCCCGACCACATGGTGAGTGGCGATGACGCTGCACAGGCCGAGCGCACGGTGAGTGACCACGCAGCGCACGCAGAGCACCTTTCGCACCCAACAGCCCTGCCGCTAGACCAGGTGCTCAATGATCTGCCTTCTTTGGACTTGCCCCAGCACGATGCGGATTTGGTGGAAACCAGTGCTCCCCAGCCTGCTGCCGAAGAGGCGGGCGTTGAGCCAGAGCCCGTCGCTCAAGAAACAGTGACCGAAGCCGATACATCTGTAGAAGAGGTTGAAGTTGCTGCGCCCGCTGAGTTCATGGCGGAAATGAATTTCCCTGCCAGGGTCGTGAAATTGAAAATAGCCAACGACCAAATCCGCGGTCAAATTGAAAAGCTGGAGAAGCCTCTTTTTGCCCCCATCCCCGTTGCTGCGCCTGCACCCGCCAAAGGCAAAGAAAAAGAAGCAGCCAAAAAGCCTGCCAAAGGCCATTGACCCCCTACCGGACTGTCCACCATGACCGAACACACCTCTCACCCCAGCGCTGATAAAGCGCCTGCGCCAGCCCACGCACCCGCGCACAATGACGCGGAGATCACGGACCAGCAACTCAATGACGCGGAGCTGCAGGACATCAAACAAACCGTGATTGATTCAGGTGATTTGGCCAACCGCGCGGCCCTGCTGGCCACTGCGGCCACCACCGATTTGCGCACGGTGACCCAACAAGTTGCGCTCAGCATGGCCAAACAACAGAAACAAGCGCTGATGCTTTTTGGCATTGCCGGGGGCTTGATGGTGATCGCCGCTTCTATTTTTGGTGCCATGGCCTTTTCCTTGTCCGGCCGGGTCAAGCAACTCGACACCATGGTCACCGTGGTGGGTAAGCGTGTTGGTGATTTGGACAGTTCGATGGAGTTGGTAGGCTCGGTCAACGAAGCCTTACAAGAGTTGGTGGGTAAGCAAGAAGGCATTGCCGCAGCGCAAAGCAAGATGGATGGCCGCCTGGATGAGATGGCCAAAAAAGCCGAAGAGTTGGCGGCCAAAGAAGCCGAGAAGCCAGCGGAAAAGCCCAAAACCGGGCCGGCCGATCCGGCTTTGGCCAAGCAAGTGCAAAGTCTGGATGGCCGTTTGCAAGCGCAAGCGGCCGCACTCAAATCCATCGCAAGCCATTTGCAAAGCATCCAAGGTTCGGTGGGTGATGCGGGCGGATTGCGCAAAGAAATGGAAGCTGTCGCTAAGATGCAGCGTGAGCGCCAAGCCAGCGAAAACGCGGCGGCCGCCGCGGCCACGGCAGCGCAAAAACAACGCGAGAAAATGGTTCAGTTCCCCAGGGCTTCGTCCAACGATGCACCTTTGGCCTCGCCCAATGCCATGGGGACAGCGAAATAAAACGCTCGTCAGTGGCGAGCCTTGGCAGGCTCGCCATTTTCAGGCTTTGAATTTAGGCTGCGCAAGCGCCGTGTGTTTGGGCCGCTTTACGCCACAGCCGAAACGTTGAGCACGCCTTGGCGCAAGTCATACTTGTTGAGTTTTTCGATCAAGGTGGTGCGCTGCAGGTTCAGTAAACGTGCAGTTTGCGAGACATTGCCTTCTGTTCGAGCCAAGGCCTGCACAATCAAGTCGCGTTCGATTTCCGCCAAACGGTCTTTGAGTGAAATGCCTTGCGCGGGCAAATTCTCCAAGCCTTGCGCCAACATGATGATGTCCTCCACCGGGTTGATTTCCAACTCGTCGTCCAAACTGGGCGCAGCCCCGCTGAAGATGGATGTCACTTTAGGCGGTTTAGGCGCCATCGGCTTCAATGTTGTGGCCGGATTTGCGCAGCGCTCGGCCTGCATCTGCGCCAGACCTCGGGGCAGCAAGTCGGCCGGCACCGTGCTCAGGCTCAACTTTTGCCCTGTGAACAAGGTGCTGAAACGATCAACCAAATTGGACAACTCACGCACATTGCCTGGCCAGGCGTAGGACTGTAGGGCGTCAAGAAAATCGTCGCTGAAAGAGATGGGTTGGGCCTTATTTTGCACATACAAGCCAGCAAAGTGGGCCAGCAGTTCAGGCACATCGTCAGGCCTCTGACGCAGCGCCGGTGTTTTCAGGGGCAACACATTCAGGCGGTAATACAAATCTTCTCGGAACTTGCCAGCCTCAATGTGGGCCTCCAAATCGCAATGCGTGGCAGCCACCACGCGCACATCCACGTGCACGGGCTTCAAACCACCGACCGGATCGACCGTGCGCTCTTGCAAGACACGCAGCAGTTTGACCTGCATGTCCATCGACAAGTCGCCAATTTCATCTAAAAAGATGGTGCCGCCGTGGGCCATCTCAAAGCGCCCGATACGATCGTTCATGGCACCGGTAAAGGCGCCTTTGCGGTGACCAAATAACTCACTCTCGATCAACTCTTTCGGGATCGCGGTGCAGTTGATCGGCACAAAGTTGCCTCCGGCACGGCTTGATTCCTCGTGCAAGGCACGCGCCACCAGCTCTTTGCCCGTACCACTTTCACCAGTGATCAACACGGTCGCGCTCGAGTTCGCCAAACGGGAAATTAAATCCCGGATGGCTTGCGCTGCTTCGCTGGCGCCTTTGAACGATGTGATGCGGTGTGGTTTGGACATGAATGCGGGGCTGATTTTTACTTCATCAAATTTTTCAATACATGGCTGTATCTGCCTGAATTTAAACACATATTGACAAAAACACCAACTTGGCAAATTTCATCAAAAATTACAGTTGCATTCCCACAACAATTAAAAAAACTGTCGAGATCGGTCCTATTTAGCCTCAAGTTCATCCCCCTCAGACCGAATCAGAGGGTGAAGGACTTGGTGTCCTGCCTGTTAAGGAAGCAATATGAACCGACTTTTTACAGCCTGCTTGACCGCCGGACTGATCCTTTTGACCGGGTGTGAATCCGTCCACCTGGTGGCTTCAAAGTCTGCCGAAAAAGCCAATATGTTGGCCCCGTTGGTTGAAAAACGGGAAACTCTGACCGCCACCGGCTATGCGGTGGTGGCGGTGCAAAACCACCGCAATCCAGCCCAACAGCGCTTGATGGCGATTCGCGCCTCCAAGCTCGACGCCTACCGCGCGTTGACCGAACAGGTCTACGGTCAGCAAATTGACGCGAGCTCCACTGTGGCCGATATGACGGTGACCAGCGACAGCTTTCGCGCCAAAGTCGAAGGCGTGATCTACGGCGCCACCTTGGTGAGTATCACCCCGGTGGGCGAAGACACCTACGAAACCACGTTGTCGCTAGACAAGAGCGTGGTGCAAGACCTGCGCACACTGTACCTGGGTCAAATCACGGCCCGTAGTCGCTAATTTCCGCTGCCATCTCCATCTGGTCGCGATACGCCCCCACCCATCTCACTCAATCGCTGTGACCATGCAACGCTTACTCCATTGTTTCACCGCCTGCGCCTTGCTGTGCGGCTGGTGCACCGGCTGGGCACAGAACGCCAGCGCAGCTTTGAGCGCTCAGGAACGGTTGGACGCGATCCGTCACAGCCTGGTTGAAACCGCATTGCAGGGCGCCACGCAGGTGCGCAGCACCCAGTGGCTCGATGCACAAGGTCAGCTGCGCGACGCCAACAGCTTTCGCTCGGGCATGGAGGTGAGAGGCGTACAGGTGAAGTCTTACTCGCGCGACAGTGCCGGGACTGTACAAGCTCAGTTGATCAGCCCCAGTGCAGCCCAAGATCTGGCCCGCAACCAGAGCGACTCGGCCAGCCCTTTGGAGGGCAGCTGCAAACCCCAAGCCTTGCGCCATGTGCTGGGCTTGACCACGGTGTTTGAGGCCGCTACCTCTCCAGCGATTCAAAAACAAATGCGGCAACTAATTGCCGCCCAATGGTTGGCTGCCTCTGACGATGCTTGGCGCATGGTGGAGCTGAACGCGGCAAGTCCCGTTCTGTCCACAGGCGCCGTGACCAGCTCTTACGAGCAAGCCCTGACGCGCAGTGGCACAAACCAGTTGCCATGGGCGGCAACTTTACGCATCCGTGCTCAAACCCAGGCATTGAATGCGTTGGAAAAAATCGCCGGACGCAGTCCGCACCATGCAGAAATGACGCTGGAGCTGATGGTGCGCGGTGGGCAAGATGCCAGCGGCCAAAGCAAGCAATTTCAAGCGTCGCAGATCCTGAACCTTCCTCTGAATAACACCGACTGGGGCAGCGCCCATTTGGATGACTCAGGTGTAGCGCAATTGCAAAACCTGTGGCGCTTGTGGGGGGACCGTTTGGGCCAATGGATCGGCTGCGACCCGTTGCAGCCACAAGTGACCCAACAACGAGCTAATCAGGTACAAATTAATGCGGGCGGCTTGGCAGGGGTGCGTCCAGGCGACGAATGGTTGTTGGCAGATCCCAAGGCTTTTCCTTCACAAGTGGTGGGCCCTTCTTCGGCCGCCATGCTGTTGGCCAAGGTGGTCGAAGTCACTCCTCACCATGCCCGCCTGGCGGTGTTGGCTGGCCCTGCCGATGCGGTACAACCTCACTGGCGCGCCTGGCCTGCCGAATCACTGAACCGCTGACCTGCCCAACCGCTGAATCGGAATTTACTCATGATCCGTCCATTTTCACCCTTGAAACCTCACCTGCGACAGGCGTCTTGGCTGTGCGCGCTGGCCCTCTTTGTCTCTTCAAGCATGGCGGCAACGCCAGCCGCTGGCGAGACAGCTTCAGCTGCGGCCAGCACCTACAGCACCAAAGGCGGCGACACGGTCGAGCGCGTCATTAAAAACGCCATGCCTGACAGCCCTTTGAACCCCAGCGTCCTGCGCAAAGCCCTGGCCGATGCCAACCCCAAGGTGGTCACCGGCAAAGCTGGACAACGGTTTAAAGCGGGCATCGCCATCAACTTGCCTGAGCATGCCGCCTTGGTGCGCAACACCTTAGAGGTTTACGCGGCACCGGGCAGCGAAGGTGCTTATCGGAGCGGCTACAGCGCCAGCGACCCCGCATCGCGCCGGCACTGGATCCGTTACCCTTGATCACCGGTGCCGATGCGCTCGGCCTACCCGGACGCGGCAACCCTGTCTTCTTAGAGGGGAACCTGCTTCCGATCGAAACCCCTGTCGCCAAAGAGCTTCAACTGCGAGATGGCCAGGTGGTGCAAGCCACGCTGCGTTTGACAGGCGGCCAGCCTGAGTTGATGCTGCGCGGGCGCATCATCAACACCCCCGTGATGATGCTCGGTCACTTGGCTCCGACCGTGTGGCTGAAAGTAGTGCAAACCCCGCAAGGCGGATGGGCTTTGCAGCCCACCAAAGAGCCGCCGACCCCCGCCCTTCATGCGGTGACGCCTTTGTCTGCGCCCATGACGCCGTCGTTATCGCAAGTGGCCAGCATGCCCCCGGCCATGCTCCCCTCGGTCTATTCGCGCATGGCCAATTTACTGTTCAGACCGCCCGGCGCGTCGGACGTGGCGCAATTGTTTCGTCCCGGCACACTGGATGCGCTGCTGAAAACACTGGCGCGCCCCGACTTGCAGGCGCAGTGGCGCGGCATGCAACTGTCCATGGCGCAACTCACCCCAGAAGCAATCTCGCGCGCCTTGGCCGGCGCTTTAGGGGCGGAAGTCTGGCTGTCGCGCGGACAGTCCGCGCCCACCAGCGACCCCAAACTCCTGCTGCGCAAGGCCATTCAAGCCATGCAGTCACCGGACAAGGCCGGCCACCCTCTGCGCTTGGTGCAAAACGACGAAGCCGACGACCTTGTTCAAGCGTTGAGCTCGGGGGCCCAAGACAAGGACACCCCCGCCGCCACCTTTGCCCAGCTGCAGCATGCATTTGATGAGTTGGAATCAGCGCAGGTGCAGGCAGTACAGGCCCAGGCACAACGGGAAGTGTTGTTCCGGATGACCCTGCCTTTTGTCGACGCCGACCCAGTGGAGTTGGTGTTTCGACGTGAGCCACGCGCCAGCGACCAGCTCCCCCTGCTCACTGTGAATGTGCATTCGCGCAGCGAACTCTACGGGCCGGTTTGGCTCAAAACCCAGCTGGAAGGCAGTCAACACATTGACCTGACCATGTGGGCCGAAAAAGCCGATGTGGTCAACACCGCGCGCCAGCGCAGCAGTGAGCTGGGACAGCAACTGCGGCATGCGGGTCTCACGATGCGCAGCTTTCAAATTGTGCATGGTGCGCGCCCCGAAGCCCCCGCCGACTTCACCCCCACAGGCCGTGGCCTGGTGGTGGATATGTCAGCGTAGACAGCGCAAATGAACAACCTAAGGCCCGCATGAGCAGCTACCACCGCAAAGCCGTCGCACTGGCCTATGGTCGCAACCCCGTGCCGGTGGTCGTCGCCAAAGGGGAGGACGATTTAGCGATCCAAATGCTGGAAGAAGCTCAGCGCCAAGGCGTGTTTGTTTCCGAAGACCCGCAGCTGCTGGCCTTGCTCAGCCGTTTGAATGTGGATCAGGAAATTCCGCCTGAACTCTACACGGCGGTGGCGGTCATTTTGTCGTGGGTGTATTGGCTCAAAGGCATGCGCCCGGGCGATGAAAAAAAGCAACCAATGAATCAATCAACACCCTGATGCTAACCGGCTGGGGCAGCCGGTTGCGCCGTCCAGCGGCACAAGTCAAACCTCTTGGTAACCGCGCCCTTTGGCGTAACGCGCCATTTGACCCAAACGGTCATAGACTTCTACGGGGCTGCTGGCGTGACCCGCGCTCAGACTGCGCAGGGCGCCGCGAATAGCGTCGAGCTTGCGCTCGATCAGCACGGCATTGCGCCGGTGCATATCGCGACAATCCACCAAAATATCTTTCAAATCCTGCCAATCCGAATGAGCTTGCAGGACTTCGCTGTCGGGACACAAACGCGCCAACTCAGCGAGCAAATCGGTCTTTGCGATTTGCAATTGCTCAAAACGATCCAAGTCCTGCACCTTCAAGGCCTCAAACTCCAAGGCCAGCAATTGCTGTAATTGCTCAGCCACAGGCAAAGCCAGCGCTTGAGGCGCTGCCTCTGGACTGAAATGGCCGAGTTCACTCATGCGTGCTTATTCTTGAATCATTTGCTCGATCGCGTGAAAGCTCTCGGCAATACGTCGGGGGTCAAGGGGGTACATACCGTCTTCAATGGCTTTCTTGATCGACTCCACCTTGGCGCGATCAAAGCTAGGCTGCTCGGCCACCCGCTTGGTTACGTTAGACAGATGCAGCTGATCCGCGCCCGCAGTTTTGGGCTTGGCAGCCACCGCGGCAGGGTCCAGCGCAGCGTTCTCGCGGGCGATGTCGCCCAGCGCAGATTTACTGTCTGTTTTAGACGCCGAACCACGTGCGCCACTGTCTGGCGCAGGGCGCCTGACATTGTTATAAATTCCATCGGTCATGGCTTGCTCACTTTCTTATCCTGTGCCGGACATCCGGCTCGGTACTACTGCAGCTTTTAAGACTGGTCATCCTCAGAATCGGCACTTCCCGGAAAAACTTGAGAAAAGAAATGATTTATTTTGCATCACAGGCCTTTGACGGCGTTTGGGCCAGTCACCACGCCTGACATATTCCTGCCCGACTCGGTGTTTTTCAGCTTCACTTGCTCGCCCATGCGTCCGTCTTGCAAAGCCTCCACGCGAATCCGGATCTGAAAATCCGCGCCGCTCCCCACCGTCATCATCACCTGCTGGCCCATTTTGACCAGCACGGCACGTCGAATGTCGTGCGTGCGCAGTGGCGAGCCCGCTGGCAGATCACGCACCAATTCTGCCATGGCAGCATCTTGGAGCGAGGTCAACTGCGTTGCATCGATCTGCCCGTTCACAGGCACCGGCGCATCCACCTCCTGCAGCATCTCCGGCGTCAAGATCGTGCCGCGCTGCAGCAACTGCCTGACAACCACCATTTTGCCAGGAGCACCTGGCGCAGTCGATCCTGCAAAACGGGTGGGCGACGCCGCGCCGACCGACAAAATCCGTAAATACAGCTGCCACAGGGGCACCGCATTGGCGTTTTGCGCCGCCGCCCCGGCCACCGCCGGGCAGCGTACGCGCACTGTTTCACGCGATGCAAACGGATGGTCAATCCACAACGCCCGCTCGCAGGGCAATACCTGTACACGGTTGTCCATGGGGGCAATTTGGACTTCGTCCGCACTGCCGCCACTGGTTTGAGCCATCCATTGGCGCACTTGCACTTGCATTTTCTCGGCCGGTGTGGCGTTTGACGCCGCATCGACCGGGCCTTTTTTGGCCGTACTGACAGTATCGACCCCGACAGGCGCAACTTGAGGTGGGGGCGTTGCCGCCCAGGCCGATGCCCAACCCCAACATGCGACCAGGCACAGCATTTGCATGGTTTTGGCTGGTGTTGAAGTTTTGACACACGGTTTGAACATACTTTGATCACGCAAAAATAATGCCATGCGCCTCAACGACGCTCTCTCGCCCAACCCCGGCCTGACGCCCGCCTCAGGCGGGAGCGGTGCGACTGCCGATGAGGCTGGCCTCGGCTCGTCCGGCGCGGGCTTCAAGCAAGCGTGGAGCGACGCGCAATCGATGCGCACCGTTCAAGCGGGCGACAACTTGGTGGGCATTGTGCGCCAGCATGCGCAATCGCAAGGGGTCCCATTAACGGACTCGCAAACCCTGCGCTTCGCCCAAAGCTTGGCTGCGCACAACGGCATGCCCAATGCCAACCGCATTTACCCAGGCCAGCAACTCAATATGGGGGCCCTGACGGCCCAGTTGAAAGAGTCGGGCAGCGAGCAGGCGGCCAACCTGAACAACTCGGCCAGCGCCGCCAGTACCGCCACCGCCGGCACCCCAACATCAAGCTCTCAGCCCTCCACCGCGGCCATGCTCTCGGCCAAGGCCCCCCTTCACAGCCATACGCCAAGACCAACCCCAAACCATTTTTCAACTGCACTGCCCAACCGTGCCAGCAACGCCACCATTCCCAAAAGTAACCCGCAAGGCGCAGTTAGTTCCAGTGCCGCCAGCAATACAGGCGCCAGCATCTTAGGCACGCCCAACCCGGTACTCGACAAAACCCTGGACCGTGCAGTCAGCAAAGGGTTTATCCCGGCCAATGAAAAGCAGGCGGTGTACCAAAAGGTCTTGCAAATGGCCGACAAACACGGCTTTGCACCCGATGACTTTGCGCGCATGACCTTGATGGAAAGCGACGGCATGAACCCCAAGGCCAGCAACCAACGCTGCCACGGCATCATTCAGTTTTGCGACGGCCCGGCGCGCGGCGCCGCCGCAGTCGGCATGGCCAACAATCCCAAATCGATTTTGGGCTTGAGCGTTTATCAGCAACTGCATTTGACTGACACCTACCTTCAAAAAGCTGGCCTGAACAAACAACAAGGCAGCGTCCCGCTTGATGATTTGTACCTGTCCGTTTTGCAGCCATCTGCGCGCAGCGAGACCCGTGCTGATGCGCCCTTGGGCATTCCGGGCAACCAAGCCGGGGCCTTGTACAACGACAAAAACAGCAGCAACACCATCACGCGCCAGTCCCTGATTCGCGGCTTGGTACAAAACGCACAACGCGTCTTAGGTCTTGATCGCGCCGACGTCAAACGCCCCGACAATCGGGCGCAAAACACGGGCGCGCCTCCGAACCTAACCGCTCCTCAAGCAGCTTCTCAAACCCCTTTTGCTGCAAGCACGTCGAGCGCATCGCGCGTGCAAGCTCAAGGCAGCGCGAGCTACGCCGCGTTGGATAAGTCCCCCACGCAACTGCGTTGATTGAAAAGCGGCAACCCCAGCGGCAACACCTTGCCGCTGCACACAGTTTGCCGCCGGCAGGTGCAACTTTTAATGCACAGAAATCCCTCAAACACCATGGCACGGCTTTTGCAATCGACCTGATAAGGCAGAACTTGAGTTCGCCGACTGTCGATAAACCGGCAATGTAGAAAACAGCCCCAGCACCAACCATGGAGGTGATTGCGATGAGTATTTTTGATTCAGCCCTGAGCACCCATGCACAGTCTTTGAACGCGCGCAGCCAGCGCGTTGAAGTGCTCGCTCAAAACATTGCCAATGCCGACACGCCCAACTTCAAAGCCCGTGACATCGAGTTCAAGAAAGTCTTTCGAAGCGCTTCGGAAGACACGATGCAGACCACGCACGGCAAACACATGGCTTTGCCGGTAGACGAAAACAAAGACGGCATGATGTACCGCATTCCTTTCAACGTCGCTTTTGACGGCAACACGGTCGAACTGAACGTGGAGCAAGCCCAGTACGGTAAGGCGGCTGCGGAATACCAAGCCACGGTGAACTTCTTGCAAGATGAAATCAGCGGCTTGCGTAAAGCCCTGCGCGGAGAATAAACATGTCACTGGACAATATTTTTGGCATTGGCGGCTCCGCCCTGAACGCGCAAACCGTGCGCATGAACGC
>CANGEG010000048.1 GCA_947452725.1 Comamonadaceae bacterium
CATTGCTCTAAATCAACGCATTGTTTGCGAATGCCTAATGTCGAACGTCTAATGATCGAGAGGTCTACCCGCGACGAAACCGAGCACCTCTAGAACAAAGATATTGAGCCGCTTGCTATCAGAAATTATCACACTCGCTGTGATGAGATTGACTTCGTTTCACGCGGGCGTGGAAGTTAAAGTCTTGCGCATGCCGCCGCCCAAAAGCTTGGAGGCGTTGATGGCGGATTTGGCGGATTTGGCCGCCAAATGGACTGTCCGTGTCAACAAACATTGACGTTTGTGCTTTCGGTTTGCACCTGGTCATGCTTTCGACGTTGAAATCACGGCTTACCACTGAGGAGTGATGAAGATGATTGACCAAAATTCGGTGTTTGGTTTTCTCGCCATCCACGCCGGTGATTATTTGCGTGAGACTCGTTAAGGCCTAGTCATGACGCAGTCCGCTTTTGCTGATGCCATAAGGGTCTCCGCCATGCGCGTGCTTCATTTGCTCAAAGGCCATAGTCCGGTTATCGCCCAGCTGGCTTTACTTCGGGGCCTGCGATGGGCCAAGCGCCACAATACTGGCTTAACTCGCCATCGGCTTAGGGCCTAAAGGCCTAAAGGTGGGGCAGATTCAAATGAAACACAGCTTGAAAGCTGTGCGCATGGTAGCAGTGACATTAGCCGTTTGTGACGTATTCGCTGGGCTTGTTGGTGGTGCTGGATACGACCCTAGTTGAGGACTTCGCCATCATGTCAAACACGGGCACTGGTATCGGTTGCGCATTCGGTTTCACCCCAGCGCCGTGTATGAGCGGGTAATCGAGTCAAAAAAAGCGGATTCTATGCAGGGCGCGGACCCGCCCGCGTTCATTTGCCAAACAACTTGGCCGCATACTGCCAGCCGCGCAGCGGCAGGCCCGCACGCTCGACCTCGACTTGCGCAACCAGGGGGGTTTCACCCACCGGTTTGCCGTTCGAGGTGGCAATCACCTTGCCGATCACCGCTCCCTTGGCCACAGGGGCCTCCAGGCCTGCCTTGAGTTCCACAATAGTTTGCACTTGCTGTCCGCGAGGCACTGTCAGCATCCAAGGGGCTCCCAGAACTGCGGCAACGGTGTCGGCCCTGCCGAAGCTGAGTTTGGCTGATGTGACCACGGCGCCCGGCTGAATCGGGGTGGCTTTTTCAAAGCTGCTGAAGCCCCAGCCGAGCAGTGTTCGTGACTCGTTGGCACGTGATTGAGCGCTGTTGGTGTTGAGCATGACTGTGATTAGGCGAACGTCGTTGCGCTTGGATGAAGTGACCAAGCAGTAGCCGGCTTCTTCGGTGTGACCGGTTTTCAGGCCGTCCACAGAGGGGTCGGTATAAAGCAGGGCATTGCGGTTGCCTTGTTTGATGTTGTTGTACTTGAACTCGCGTTCTGCGTAGAGCGGGTAGTAGTCAGCGCTGTCCCTGATGATGGCGCTTGCCAGGATGGCGAGGTCGCGTGCAGACGACTTGTGCGCCGGATCGGGCAGGCCGGTCGGGTTTACGAAATGCGTGTGCGTCATGCCCAGGCGCAGGGCCTCGGCGTTCATCAGCTTGGCAAAGCCGTCTTCGGAGCCGGCCATGTGCTCGGCAATTGCCTTGGACGCGTCATTGCCCGACTGGATGATGATGCCGCGCAAGATGTCGATGACCGTGGCCTGGCTGTTCAGCGGCAAATACATGCACGACTCGGTGCTGGTGCCCCGGCACCACGCATTTTCACTGACCGAGACCAGGTCGGTGGGCTTGAGCTTGCCGGTGCGTAGCGCCTGCTCGACCAGGTAGCTGGTCATCATCTTGGTAAGCGAAGCGGGCGGCAGTGCTTCATCAGCGTTGGCTGAGGCGAGCACCTGTCCGGAATCGAAGTCCATCAGCAGCCAAGCTTTTGCGGGCAACGCTGGCGGGTTGGCAGCCAAAGCCCTATCGGCAGCCAGTGGCGGCAGTGCAGTGGCGGTAGCGGCTGCCTTTTTGTGAGCTGAGGCCTTTGTAGGAGCGCTCTTTTGATGGGACGTGGGCTTGTTTGAAGGGTGTCCGGCGGCGAAGGATGCAGCGTTGGGCGCCAAAGCGGCTGCAACCACGGCGAGGAGGATGGAAAAGAAGGAGGAAATTTTAATTTGCATTGTGTTTACCGACAGAGCATCAATTGTCGCCGATTGGCGTTAATTTTTTGACCGCACACAACGAGCTAGACGACGGTTGAAAAAGGGAGCTGATGGTGCAGGTGCACATTTGGCACAGTTGGTTGAAGGCACTTGAAGTCTCAGAGCTGGAAAGCCAGCCAGCGCACCATGCTTTCACCGAACTCCCGCATCACTCCGGGCTCTTGCGCTTTGTAGCGCTGCGCGCCTTGTCGCAGGCGTTCAATCCATTGCGAAAATTGCACAATATCCGACGGTTGATAAAAACCCACCATGACTTCGTAATTCAGAAACAGGCTGCGCTCATCCAAGTTAGCTGATCCTGCCAAGGCGATTTCATTGTCAATAACCACCGCTTTGGCATGGATCATTTGCGGCCCTAGCCAGACACGTGCGCCCGATGCCGTGAGCTCCCTGAGGGCCGCGTACCGTGCCATGTCGGCCAAACGGTGATTGGACTTGGCCGGCAAAATCAGGTCGACCGCGACGCCGCGCCGGGCCGCCAAGGTGAGGGCCATTTGAAGTGTGGCGTCAGGGACAAAGTACGGCGAGACCGCCAAAATGCTGGTGTGCGCGGCAAAACAGCTGGAGACCAACAAGGTGTGAAGCGTGTCCTCGGCCTGATCGGGGCCGCTGGGCAGCCATTGGACGGTGGCTGGCGTCTGTGCCCTATCAGGGGCCGGTGGTGACACTGATTGAACCTGAGGCGCCTGTGTGGCAAACGCCCAATCTTGATTGAATTGGTCTTGCGCCTGCCGAGCAATGGCGCCGCTGAAGTCGAAACTCAAATCGATCCAAGCCGTTTTCTCACGCCGCGATGACTGGTCTCCCTCAAAATATTCGGCCGCCAGATTGCGTCCCCCCATCCAGACATTGTGAAGGTCGGCTATTACCATCTTGCGGTGATTGCGAAGGTTGGTCCGGCCCGGCAAGGGCGATTCAAAGGGCGATTGGAGAGGCGAGACAAACTTGACCACGTGCACCCCTGCCGCCTTGAGGGATCGGAAATTCAAATGCCCGCCCAAGTAAGCCCCCACACCGTCGATCAGCAGCCGCACCCGAACACCCTGTTGCGCCCGCTGCACAAGGTGCGACGTCACCTCTTGGCCCAGCACATCCCGGCTCAGCAAGAAAACGCACAGATCCAACGTGACTGTCGCGCTGTCGATCACGGACATGAGGGAATGTCTCGCGCTGTGTCCGTCTTCGTGCAGCGTAAAGTGATCATAGGTAGAGGCCGGGGGCAGACCCAGTGTGCTGACCAGAGTTTTAATTTTGGACTGTGCTTGATGCCCTTGCAGCCTTGCAGGTGCAAACGTTTGACTCTGCGGCCCCAAAAGCCCACGCGGCACTTTTCGGTTGCCCAACAAAAGGTACAGCGGTAGCGCCAGATAAGGCATGAGGGCCAGAGACAAAAACCAGGCGATGGCGGCAGAAGGGTGCCTGCGCTGACGCAGCGAATGAGACGCCGCTATGTAAATGCCCAGTGCCAAGGCCGTGACCAACCCGTGAATCGAAATCCAATCGTGCGAGAAAGGATCACTCAGCATGCGCTGCACCATTGAATTCGGTCAAATCTACATCGTCGAGCCGCACAAACACGAGTCCGCGCCGCAGGATTTCGATCAAGCCCGCCGAAAGGCCTTCGGCGGTATCGGAGAGTGGTTTGTTCATGTGCGCAATGATCACGTCACCACTGTGCACATGACGAAGTTGTGCCACAATTTGCGATCGCTTAAAGGTTGCTCCCGCATCGGCGTTCACCGAGAACCCCGCAATCTTGTAGCCCATGCGCCGAATTTCATCTGAGGCCTGTTGGTCGTATTCGGCCGTCGCGCCCCGGTACCAATGCGGCGGCACGCCCGTAGCGCGCTCAATGGCCTCAGCACCTACCAACACCTCTCGGCGCAAATGCAGGATGTCGGGCTCACCCGCAATGCCATAGACTTTTCGACCCGCACCGATGACGGCGGGAATGTGATTTTCGCCATGGTCTTCAATGTCAAATAAATCCAGATTCGCTTTCAGCATCGCCAGACCTTGCGGATTTTTCAGCAGCCATTTGTGCGTAACAAAGATCGTTGCTGGAATTCGGTTGCGGCGCAAAAAAAGGACTAAGTTCTCGTCAAAGGCTCCGGAGCAAGCGTCAAGGGTCAGCGCCACGCGGTTATGTGCGCTGTTGGAGGATGGGCTGATGCGGTCATGAATTTCGATCGGCGCGGTTTGCGCCCAGCACGCCAGTGCCATACCGCCGATCACCAGAGCAATCAAGAGGTTGATTCGCATGCCGATCTCCTGTGACAGCTCACCAGATGGTCGTTCACCATGCCTGAGGCTTGCATGAAGGCGTAGCAAATAGTGGAGCCTACAAATTTGAATCCGGCATACTTCAGGGCCTTGCTCATCGCGTCGGACTCCGGGGTTTGCGCCGGCACTTCGCTCATGCTGCGGCGTTGGTTTTGCAGGGGCTTGCCGCCGACAAATTGCCAGACGAACTGGCTCAGACTTTGCCCGCGCTCTTGCAGTGCCAATAAGGCCTGGGCGTTGGTGATGGTGGCCGCCACTTTCAAGCGGTTGCGCACGATGCCGGGGTTGGCCAGGAGTTCGACCACTTTGTTTGCGTCGTAAAGGGCAATTTTCTCGGGGTCAAACTGGTCAAAGGCTGCGCGGTAGGTTTCGCGTTTTTTCAAAATGGTAGACCAAGACAGCCCGGCCTGAGCGCCCTCCAGGTTGATCAGTTCAAACAACGCGTGGTCGTCTCGCAAAGGTACGCCCCATTCGGTGTCGTGGTAGTGGCGGTACAGCTCAAAGCCTTCGCACCAAGGGCAACGCTGCACGGCGCTACTCAATGGACCAACCCGAAGTCAATGAACCCGCGTTCCACAGATGTTGAAATCAGCCGAACTTTCACTGATTGACCAACCTTAAGCCGCTCAAAGGCGCCAATGAGCCGACCTTCAGCCGGCGGCTGAAAGACCCTAACCCAGGTGCCTTTCTCGCCCGCGCCTGTGATCACACCATCAAAATGCTGGCCGATGCAAGAATGCAAAAGCAAGGCGGCTTCTGACTTGCGCACTTGGCGTTCAACTTTTTGCGCTGCATCTTCTTGCTTGGTGCAGTGGGCGGCCAAGTCGGTCAACTCCCTGACGGTGTAAGGGGCCTCCGTGCCCGCCAACACCGCCTTGATCAAGCGCAAGGTGATCAGGTCTGGAAAGCGCCGATTCGGCGCGGTGGAGTGCATGTAGTCGCGCACAGCCAATCCAAAGTGACCGATCTGCGCGCCGTGGCTTTGCTCGACCACGTACTGGCCAGAGCCCATGAGTTTCACGATCACCAGCGACAGATCCGCAAAGCGCAGCGGGTCTCTCTTGTGTTGCAATGCCAAGAACGCTTCCAGGGCTTTGCCGTCGGGTTCGTGCGGCAAGGTGGTGCCGTACTCGAGTGCCACTTGCACAATGCGCATCCAGCGCTCGGGGGAGTGCACTACTCGGCGCAAAGAAGCTTGGCCATGGGCGGCCAAAAAACGCGCCGTGCAACCGTTGGTCACGATCATGAATTCTTCGATCAACTGGCGCGCGCGGTTTTGAACTTGCTGTCGGATGTCGGTGATGCGGTCACCTTCAAACAAGGCCTTGGGTTGGAAAGTTTCAAACTCCAGCGAGCCTTCAGCCCGTCTCAATACGCGCAGTTTTTGAGCCAGTTCGTCTTGCAGGCGCAGTTGGGTGTTCATCCCTTTGACCCGGTAGGCCGGCGCGGGCAGTTCGCTTTCGCCTTCAATCCAGGCCGAGACAGCGTCATAAGCCAGTTTAGCTTTGTTGCGCACCCTGGCGCGGTAAAGGGCCGAGGTCATCAAAATCCCGTCTTCGCTGAACACCATTTCGTTGACCAGCGCCATGCGGTCTTCATCGGGGTTGAGCGAGGTCAGGTCGGTGCACAACCGCTCGGGCAGCATAGGGAACACCAACGCCGAGGTGTAGACCGAGGTGGTGTTGGTGTGGGCGTGCGCGTCAATTGGCGAGTCTTTTTTGACCAAAGCGTCCACGTCGGCAATAGCCACAAACACCCGTACTTGCCCCTTTTGCAGGGCTTCTATGGCGGTCAGTTGGTCCAGGTCACGCGAGTCGTCATTGTCAATCGAGCACCACAGCAATTCAGTAAGGTCGCGGATGCTGTCGTGGCTTTCCAGTGCAGGGCCTCTGAGGGCCGTCACTTGCTGCTGAACCGCTTGCGGGAACTCTGGCTCTAGGCCTCGACTGAACATGGCCCATTTGGCGATGGTGGCCAGATCGGCCCGGTGGTTGGACAGTGAGTGGCTCATAGTGGACCTCAGGGTGGCAGGTGCAACGTGTATTCAACAATCAAGCCATCATGCGCCTTTGTGCGATGCACAACTCAAAGGGCACCTTATAACAGCGTGGAATTCAAAATCAGTATGCCATTAGGTTTGGCCAATCGGCCCGACTTTTGCAGACTGGCGATGGTGCGGTAAAGCGCTTCGTGGGTCACGCCCAGTTCGGCGGCCAGGGTTTTCAGGCCCGAGGGCACCGCGTAGTGACCATCTTGCCCTTCGGTTTGGATCAAGTGCACCAATCGGTCTTGCACCGACTTCATACTTAATCGCTCCAAGTGCAGGCGCAGTCGGCGCACTTCGGTGTTGAGCATGCCAATCCATCGCGCGGCAAAAGCCGGGTCGACGTCCATGGCCTCGGCCAAAGCCAAGGCGGGGACTTTGATGATCTGGGTGTCAATGATGGCCACTGCGTCGCAGTGGTAGCGCGAAACTTTGAGGCTGGCTTCGCTCACAAAGCCCTGGCGGGTGCGCTGAATGATGACCGGCTCACCTTGCAGCCCGGCTCGCTCTAAGGTGACTTCGCCTTGTACGACGAAGTACATCCAATGCGGTTTTTGACCAGTCAAGAACAAGGCTTCACCTTTGCGCACCAGTGCGCCGACGCAACTGGCGTGCAATGCCGCAGGCAGAAGCTTGGATAGGGCTGATGGGAGCATCACGCTTTTCATATGATCCGGATCATATCTTCAGAGGGGAACAGGGCCGACACTTCAGTCCATGCCATTGAGAATTTCTCTGCACGGCCCCTTCAAAAGGTTATAAAAATGACAAACACATTGCAAATCGAAATCGAGAACCTCAAGTGCGGCGGCTGCGAGCGCTCCATCCTGAACAGCGTGGGTGGCATTGAGGGCGTCTCGGGCGTGTCGGTGGACCGCGAACACCACACCGTGCACGTGGTGGCCGACGCTTCCCTGCGCACTGTCGTGGTCGCCAAGCTGCATGCCATGGGTTATCCCGAAATAGGCAGCGTCAGCGGCTTGACGGCCGGCTTGGTCAATGCCAAATCGTTTGTCAGCTGCGCCATCGGCCGCATGGCTTGAGGCTGGGCATTTAGCCCTCAACCTTAGCCCCCTGAACAACGCCCCTAAAATTCAGCGCAACACGGCACTTTGCTCTGCAGCCTGGGTCAATGTCTGGGCATCTTCTGGCAATAGAAAGCCGGCTCGCAAGGCGCGGTCGGCCGCTTTTTTGACGCTCTGCACATAGCCATCATGTGAGCCATAGCGCTCTTGCAGCGACAGGCGCGTGTCGTTGTTGGCCAGCCTTTGCGCTGCCGTTTTGGCAAAAGGGACCATGCCGCCTACGTAGTTGCAGATTTCATTTTTGTGAAAGGGCTTAGCACCGTCGGCGGTGACGTTCCAGCCCAAATAGGTGCCCAGGGGCGCATCCAGCAGTACCACCGGCACGCCGCCCAATTCGTTGCCGTCAGCGTCCACTTTGGGTGCGTACATGGTTAACACTTGTTGGATGCGGGGCGGCGCTAGGCTGGGCACACCTGAGCCGTCCACTGCTTTAAAGTCAGGCCCCCAGTCATACTCGTGCACCGGCATGATGAAGTCGCGCTCGGGCACGGTGCTTCGCAGCCCAGGTAGGGCGGGGTAGCCCAGTGCTGTTTTCTCGGCCACGGCCAATTGCTTTTGTGCCAACGTGGGGTATCGGCTGGCGGGCGGCTCAGTCCCGCGCATCACCCAGTTGCGAAAGTGCACCCGCAAGGCATTGACGGTTTGGGTGTGCGGCACCGGGTTGGTGGGCAACACCCCTTGGCCAAAATTGTTGCCAGGGCACATTGGGCCTACCTTGGGCAATGTGGCTTCGGGCAAGCTCGTGTCAAAGCCACCCGCGCCGCCGCCGTGGTTGCTGCTGGCAATGTAGTAGCGCCTCACGTTGGTGGGTAGCGGCAGGTCTTGTTTGGCGTCGGTACCAATCCATTCCGGCGTGAGCTTTAAGGCCCAGACTTCGGCCGAGCCGAAGTGTTCAATGATTTTCGGGCAGGTGTTTGTTTGGGTGCAGCGGTCCAAAATGCCAGCGGCGGGCGTGCCGCGCACCGGGTCGGGGTGAGGTAACCACCATTGCGGGCCTTCGCTACCGGCCTGGTAAAGCTCCAGCACGCCGTCGGGTTGGGCCCACCTGAAGTTCAAGGCGATGCGCCTCCCGGCAATGATGGGCCACAGGCCGTCATGCACCTGTTGGCCGCGTTCGTCTTGGTTAAAGCCCAAGTGCAGCCATCCGCGCAAATAGTTGCCTGATTGCGACACCCCCCGCGCAATGCTGTAGCGAGCGCTGTTGGCTATGGGATTCGGCGTGCCCATGTCGTCTGCACGGGCTTGTTTAAAGAAGACCGCCACATCGCGCCAAGCCGCAAAGCCAATGCCCAGGACATAGGGATCTTGGGCTTCAAACACCACTTGGTACAAGCGCTTGGAATCAAAGCCGTTCTTAAGACAAATCTGGGTCGCATCGGGCGTGCCGGGGAAGGGGTTTTGAGCATCACACTTTGCCCAAGCCCAATCAGTAGGCGCGATGGTTTGTTCGTCAAAAACTTCGCCGTTCATATTTTCGCGGCCTCGCGAGACCAGCTTTGCTTGACGAGTGTCCAGCGATGCAGGTTTGTAGGGCACCGGGTTAGTCTGCACCATCAGGGGCTGAGACGCAGGGCCCGAGCGGTTGACGATGCGCGCCAACACCTGGCCTTTGACTGGAGTGCCATTGGCGTTGCGGGCCACTGGGACTTGCAAAAACTGCATGCCATCAATGCTGGCTTGGGACTTGACCGCTGTCGCGCCGGCGTTGTCGCCTTGCCAGGCGCTGGCCAGACCGATATCACCCATGGCGAACTCTTGCTCGGCATACGGAAACACTCGGCCTCGATTGGGCACATCGTGCCACATCAGGCCGCTAGCCTGCTGCAGATTCACGGGTTTGTAGATTACAAATGACGCTACATAACGCACCTTGCCATCAGCATCTTTGGCCAGTTCAATGTCTTGAATCAGAGCGTTTTGCGCCAGCTTAGGGTCCAGTTCACCAAAGGCCCTGCCTGCTACTTGTTCGTAGGCGATGCCCACAGTCTTGCCAGGGGCTGGCGCCACCGGCCGGGTGTCGTCGATCACGATGCGCGTGACGCGCGCCTCAGCCATGCCGGCGCCCAGCAAAGCCGCTGTGGTGGCGATCATGCTCAGTTTGAATTTCCAATGCATCTTGTCATTCCTTCGTGGATACCGCGTCCCGCGGCAGAACAGATCTGATTCAAAGTCATTCGCCGTATGACTTCAAGCGGAGATACCCCCATCCTTGGCCTCATGAGCCACTTTGGCGACAAGGGGGTCAACGCACGCCCACCAAAATGAGTTGCTTTGGCTTGGCATTGTCTGGCCCCTTTTACCTTTGATCGTCATTGATGCTGTCTCCTTCCTTTCGCCGTTTAGCTTGGTCTAATTTACTGGCGCAGTCGGCTGAGCAATTGAGCTTGGCTGCGGTGCCAATCGTTGCGGTGCTGCTGCTGCACGCAGGACCGGGCGAGATCGGATTTTTGGCCTCGATACAGTCTCTGCCGTTCTTGCTGCTGTCCATGCCGCTCGGGTTGTTGGCCGACCGCACTTCGCGCAAGCGCTTGATGGTGCTAGCCGAATCGCTGCGCGCCTTGGCTTTATTGCTGTTGTTTGCCTTGGTGATAAGCGAGCACGTCACGATCGGTGCATTGGCTTTGATTGGTTTCATCGCCGCGGTGGGCACGGTGGCGTTCAGCGTTGCGGCACCCTCCATGGTGCCTGCGCTGGTCCAGGTTCAAGGCTTGGCCCTCGCCAATGGGCGCTTGGAGCTGGCGCGCAGCACTGCTTTTGCGGCCGGGCCCGCACTGGCCGGAGCGCTGATTGCGTGGACCGGGGCCTCGGCGGCATTTGTGCTGTCGGGCATGTTGTCTGTGGCGGCGGTGTTTTTCTTGCGCGGCATTCGTGAACCTGAGCGGGCTCCATTGCCGCCGCGCCACCCTTTGTTGGAACTCAAAGACGGAGCCCTGTGGGTGTGGCGCAGCGATTTGCTCAGGCCGATTGTGTTCACCTCGGTCGCCTGGAATATTTCTTGGTTCATGTTGCAAGCGGCCTATGTGCCCTATGCCATTCGCGTGCTGGGTCTGGACGCCAGTGGTGTGGGCGTGACCCTGGCTTGCTATGGCGTGGGCATGGTCTTGGGCTCGCTGCTGGCGCCGCGTGTGGTTGGCGCTCTGCGTTTTGGGCACGCGATTTTGCTCGGGCCATATTTTTCTGTGCTGGCCGCGCTGACCATGGCGTTGTCCTTGTATTGGCCGCACGGCTGGGTGGCGGCGCTGTCGTATTTCTTCTTTGGCGTAGGGCCGATCATTTGGACGATTACCTCCACCACGTTGCGCCAGACTGTGACCCCTCGCGCCATGATCGGGCGGGTCACCTCCATCAATCTCGTGGTCAGCACCGGCGCGCGTCCACTGGGCGCGGCTCTGGGCGGCTTTGTGGGCGTGACGTGGCCAGTGTCGGTGAGTTTGTGGATGGTCGTGGCTGGCTTTACTGTGCAAGCCATCCTGATTACAGCTTCCAAAGTGCTCACCTTGAAGCGCTTGCCAGAGCCGCTGTCCGATTGAAAATCAGGAGATCCAACGATGACACAAAATGAATTTGAAGACTTGCTAAGGCGTTTTTCTGCCGCTGCTGAAAGCGGTGATGGTCAAGCCTTTGCCGAATGCTTTACGAGTGATGGTGTGTATCACGACTACATCTATGGCGACCACACCGGCCACGCGGACATTGCGTACATGATGAAGGACTTGTTTCATCGAGACGCTGGGCCGGACTATCGCTGGGAAATGTTCGATCCTGTTTGTAACGGCTCTATTGCTTACGCCTCTTCACTGTCGAGTTTCACTTCCAACGTTCCGGACTTTGCTGGGCGGCAGGTGGTGATAGACGGCATCAGCCGCTTTGTGCTGCGAGACGGGCTGATTTGTGATTACAGCGAATCGGTCAACGGCGGCGTAGCCATGGCGCAATTGGGTGTGGCAGCACCTAGGCTCGAAAAAGTGCTGCAGCGTTGGAGCCGCCAACTGCTGGAGCAGCCTGCCACTCAAGCCTTCTTGGCACGTGCCCCCAAAATCGTTTGAATCGTCCACCCCTGTACGAAAGTAATTGCATGACTTACCAACATATTCTCTACAGCGTGGAGCACCGCATTGCCACCATCACGTTGAACCGCCCCGACAAGTTGAATGCATGGACTGCGATCATGGAGCGCGAAGTGCGCCAAGCCATGGACGGCGCCGCAGCAGATCAGGGCGTGCGAGCTATTGTGCTCACGGGTGCCGGGCGAGGTTTTTGCGCGGGCGCTGACATGGACTTGCTCAAAGGCCTAGATCCCAGCGACATCACTGCAGGTAGCTGGACGCAGCCCTTCGATGTGAACCACAGGCTGGACTACCAAACCCGTTACGGTTATTACCCGGCCATTGCCAAGCCCATCATCGGCATGCTAAACGGCGCCACAGCGGGCATTGGCATGGTGCACGCTCTGTATTGCGACATTCGTTTTGCGGCCGATAACGCGGTTTTTACCACCTCGTTTGCCCGGCGCGGCCTGATTGCTGAGCACGGTCTAAGCTGGATGCTGCCCATGATGGTGGGCCACGCCAACGCCATGGATTTGCTGTTGTCGGCGCGCAAGGTGCTGGCGCCCGAAGCCCAAGCCATGGGTTTGGTGAACAAAGTATTTGCGGCGGACCAATTGGTCGAGGCCACCTATGCTTATGTGCGCGACCTGGTTGACAACGTCTCGCCGCGTTCGATGGCGGTGATCAAACGCCAGCAGTACGATGCCCCGTTTCAAAGCTTGGCCGAAAACACCCGCCAAGCCAACGCAGAAATGCTGCAAAGCTTTGCCAGCGATGACTTTCGTGAAGGCGTGTCCCATTTTATGGAAAAACGCGCCGCGCAATTCACTGGAAAGTGAAGCCTTTCAAATCAAGTTGCACAAAGCTGAGAGGGCAAGTCAAGCAATGTGAGTTGCAACACAGACGCACAAGGCGTCTTTTTCTAAGGTGAGAACAGGGCTTGTTTTACTCGCTCGTTTGTGACGTGTCATACCAACTCGCCATAAAGCCGTGCAGTTTCAGCGCTGCATCTGTTCAACATCGAAAGGAAAATACCATGAGCAATCTTGCACGTTTCAACCCCTTCAGCGAGATGATGGAGCCGTTCACTGACGACTTTTTCAAAAGCTTAGCTCTGCGTCCTGTGTTTCGTTTGGCTGAGGGCGAGCCACAGATGCGCCTGGATTTGACAGAAGATGACAAAAACTTCTTTGTCAAAGCCGAAATTCCAGGCGTTAAAAAAGAGGACATTAAGGTGTCTGTCGATGGCAATCAGGTCTCGCTGCGTGCAGAAGTTAAGAAAGAGACCGAAGAGAAAGAGGGCTCTAAAGTCATTCGCAGCGAACGTTATTACGGCAGCGTGGCGCGCAGCTTCACCTTGGGCGAAGGCGTGGACCCGACTGTATCCACCGCCAAATACGAAGATGGCGTGTTGCAGCTGACTTTGCCAAAGAAGCCCAACGGCCATGCTAAACAGTTGAAAATTAACTGACTCTTTAAGGCACCCCAAAGCCCCGTGTTCATTGCGCGGGGATTTTTTTTTCGCAAGGCATGTAACTTATGCCTGAGAATCAATCCGTTCGTTCGCACGCTTATCAGCGTGGCAAACTCATCATTGGAATATCTTTAGCAGCAGCCAGTTTGTCGATTTGCACGCGGGTGCGGCCCGCAAAGAAGCTGGCCATGGCTTGGCGTGTTGACTTTTTGAACAGGTCGTTGATCGGGTGCGTTTGTGCCACGCCAGCGGCTTCGCACAAGCGCGTGGCAAAGTGCGGCTCCAACGCGGCCACGGCTACGCGGCCGTTTTTGCAGCCGTAAATTTGGTAGCCTGCATGTGCACCACCCACAGAGCCTTCGGGCGTGGTCATGCGCAGTTGCCGCGGAAGAGCCAACCATGCTGCAGCATCCGACAAAGCCACTTCATAGCGGCTTCCTTTGCCACTGGTTTTAAAGCACAGCACGGCTTTGAGCGTGGCCTCACTGGCCATGAGCGCGCCGCCCATGTCTGCAAACAGACTGGGCGGCAGGTCCATACCGTTCACCAACCCCACTTCGGCTTGGTAGGTTAAATCGTGACCGGGAATTTCGGCCAGCGCTCCGGGCGCGCCGACCACTTCAATCAAGCTCAAAGCTGGATAGTTTTTGTGCAGCGACTTCCAGCTCAGGCCTAATTTGGTCAAGGCTGAGGGCCTGAAAGAGGTTATCAATACGTCAATCTCGGGCAACAACTTGTGCATTGCAGCCTGCCCCTCGGCTGTTTTAAGGTCCAAGGTTTTGCTTTTCACCCCCTTGTGCAACAAGTCATAGCCCTGTGGGGTGTAGTGCTGCATCGGGTCGCCCGCGGGCGGGTTGATTTTGGTGCATTGCGCGCCCATGTCCACCAGGCGCATGACGGCCGCAGGACCTGGCAAGTTCAAGGCCAGGGTAAGGACGCGAACGCCGCGCAGTGGTTTTGCAGATGTCGACATGAAAGACCTTCGTGAAGCAAGGATCACATTATGAAGAAGGACTCTGGGGCGGTCGTGTCATCTGTGCGGCAGTGCACCTAGTTAGCTTTAATCTCCAAAATTGAGCGGCAAGCCCACGTAGTTTTCTGCCATAGTGCGAGAGCCCGCTTCGCTGTGAATCAAATAGTCCAACTCGGCGTCCTGGAACTTTTGCCCGATCTCACCGTTCTCTGGGAAATTGTGCATCAGGCTGGTGAACCACCAGCTAAAGCGCTCGGCACGCCAGATGCGGCGCAAGCATTTTTCCGAATAGTGGTCAATCCCCGCGTCGGTGTTGTCTTGGTAGTACTCAATAAAGGCGTTCGACAAATATTTCACGTCGGTAGCTGCCAGGTTCAAGCCTTTGGCCCCGGTGGGCGGCACGATGTGTGCGGCGTCACCCGCCAAAAACATACGGCCAAAGCGCATGGGCTCAGTGACAAAGCTGCGCAAGGGGGCAATGCTTTTCTCGATACTGGGGCCGGTGACCAGATGCTCGCGCGCTTGGGGATCCAGACGGTGGCGCAGCTCCGCCCAAAAGGCGTCGTCTGACCATTGCTCGACCTTGTCGCTCAATGGTACTTGCAGGTAATAGCGGCTGCGTGTGGCGCTGCGCTGGGAGCACAAGGCAAAGCCGCGGGTGCTGTTGACGTAAATCAGTTCGTGATGCACGGGCGGTGTGTCTGACAAAACGCCTAACCAGCCGAAAGGGTAGATTTTTTCAAACTCTTTGATTGAGCCTTTGGGCACACTGGCGCGGCACACGCCGTGAAAGCCATCACAGCCCGCAATGAAGTCGCATTCAATGGTGTGCAGGTGACCATTTTTCTCGTAAGTGACGCGCGGCTTGTGGCTGTCGAACTCGTGCACTTGCACGTTTTCGGCTTCGTACACCGTGGGTAGTCCTTCAGCTTGGCGAGCGTCCATCAGATCGCGGGTGACTTCGGTTTGGCCATAGACCATGACGTTTTTGCCGCCGGTAAGCTGGTTCATGTCAATGCGGTGGCGCGCGCCGTTGAACAACAGGTCAAAGCCGCCGTGAACCAAGCCTTCTTGGTGCATGCGCTGGCCTACGCCTGCTTCGTCCAGTAGGTCCATGCTGACTTGTTCCAATACCCCTGCGCGGATGCGCGACAAGACATAGTCACCACTTTGGCGCTCGACGATGATCGCGTCAATGCCGGCTTTGTGCAGCAACTGGCCCAGCAGCAGGCCCGAAGGGCCCGCGCCGACGATGGCCACTTGGGTCCGGGTGGTATGGGGGATGGTCATGAAGCGTCTCCGATGGCTTTTCAAATACTTCATGCAAGCTTAGTGAATAAGCCCGTGTCTTGACACAAGTCACAGTGGACTTTGTGCGTTCAGTGGTTAAATTGTGCGATCATCGCGCAAATAGAAAGTATTGAAATCACCATGATCATTGCCAAAGCAGATTACATCGTAGGCCTGGCCAAGGGGCTTTCCGTGCTGGAAGCCTTTGACACCGACCGCCAACGTCTGAATGCGACGTTGGCCTCACAACGCACAGGCCTGACCCGCGCTGCGGCCCGGCGGCATTTGCTGACCTTGGCCGAGTTGGGTTATTTAGAAACCGATGGCAGCCATTACTGGCTCTCAGCCCGGGTGCTGCGCTTTGCCGGCAGCTACATGGCCACCTCGCGCTTGCCACGCACCTTGCAGCCCACGCTGAACCGTTTGGCTCAACAAACCCAGGCCTCGTTTTCGGCGGTGGTGCTCGATGGCGGGGAGGGCGTGATCGTGGCACGCAGTGCTGGTGTGGCCGAGCCCGTGCGGCATTTGGCCTATGGCTTGCATTTGGGGGCGCGCCTGCCGGCGCATGCCACGTCCACCGGACGTGTTCTATTGGCCAGTTTGCCTAAAGCCGATTTCAGCGCCTGGCTGCACGGGCGCGAGCTGGCGCGCATCACACCGCAAACCGAGGTGACTTTAAGCAAATTCAAAGCCCTGATCGCACAGGTGAAACAGGACGATTACTGCCTGGCCCGCGAAGCCCACGAGTTGGGCATCCATGCGCTGGCGGTACCGCTGCGAAATATGCAAGGCCAAACACTGGCCGCGCTGAACGTGGTGGGCACAGCCGACCAGCTGACTGAGGCCGCTGTGCAGCGCAAATGGTTGCCGCTGCTGCTGGAGGCAGCTCGGGAGTTGCGGGTTTTGCTTTAAGGGTCCGCAGGGCGTTAAAGCGAAATCACCGGTCGAGCAAGTCGCTTTAATACCGCGTCAGACCCCGAGGTGTTGTTCCAGCACCGACGGGTTGCTTTGCA
>CANGEG010000049.1 GCA_947452725.1 Comamonadaceae bacterium
CTTCCAAGCAGAGCAAGGTGTCGACAAAGGACATGAAGCGGTTCAGGTAGTCGGGTGATAGTTCGCGCATCAGGCCCAGGGAGCGCAGCACCAGCATGTGCGAGTTGATTGGGCCGGCGTTTTGCGGCGCTTGCGCGATGGCCTGCGTGACTTGCTTTTGCACGCTGAGCTTGGACAGGGTTTTGCGAAACTGCTGCACGCGCGGGCTCTCGGCGCGCCAGTTGCTGGGCTTGCCCATGGCGGATGCGAGGACGGGGGCGGGGGCGGACGGCGTGTGCTGGGCAAGAGGCGCCATCTCTTGCAGCAACTGCGCTAAAGGAGATGGCGAAGTTGAAACGGGCGCCGTCGATGCCGTAGGTACCCCGCTTTGGTCCAGGCTCTTCGTCACAGCCATGCGTGCCTTCAAATCGCACAGCGCTTTGTCTAACTTGGCTTGCAGCAAGGCTTGCGTGGTGCCTCGGTGTGTCTGCGTCTTTGCCGTCAAGACTTCGATGTAATGCCAGCCCACCGCATCGAAGGCGGGCGCACCGGCTTCTCGCAACACTGCGAGATCGGCGGCGCCACTGTCGTTCTCAAGCAAGGTGGTGGTGGTGGCCTCGGTCATGGTTTCGCGGGGGCAGGGCGGGTGCTGGCCGTGTTGCTGGCCTTGGGTACCGGCGCCATTTCGACACGGCGGTTTTGTGCGCGGGCTTTCTCGTCGCTGTTGGGTGTGAGCGGTTGCTCTTGCCCAAAGGCGGCAGCAAACAGCATGGACGACGGCATGCCTTCTTCAATCAAGGTGCGTGTCACCGTGAGGGCGCGCTGGGCCGAGAGTTCCCAGTTGTCTTCGAACTTGCGCTTGCCCTCGCGCATGGAGCGGTCGTCGGTAAAACCGCTGATCATCAAGATTTCGTTGCGCGTTTTCAAATAACTGCGCAGGGGCAACACCAAGCTTTTGAGCAACTGGCGGCCTTCGGGTTCGAGCTGGTCGGAGTTCATCTCGAACAGCAGTTTGCCGCTGATGCCAATTCGCCCGTTGTTCAGAGTGATGCGGCCACTGGCCAAGGGAATGGCCAGCGCACTTTCCAGCGTTATGCGGCGCTGCTCTTCGGCCTGGCGTTTTTACACTTCGGCTTCGAGGGTGGACGCCATCTCCAGTTGTGTGGCCATGACGCCCACCAGCAACAGCACAAAAGCGCCGAGCAGGCCGGTCATTAAATCGGCAAACGAGATCCAGGCCGGCGAACTGGATTCGACGTCCGCGTCGTGTTCCAACATCAAGCTGTTCCTTTGGCTGGTTGACTTAATGCTGGTTGTTTGGGCGCGGGTTGTTTTTGTAGCGCTTCCAGGACGTCTTTTTGCGAGGTGATGCTCAGATCAATGATCTCGCGTGCCTGCGCCACGTAGTAGGCGAGTTGCTCGTCGCTGCGGGTCATGGATTTATCCATGGCCGCTTCAATGCTTTGCAACTGGGCCATGAGTTTGTCGTTCGTTTGAGCGAAGGTGTGCACCGCAAAGCCAAAGGTCTCTCCCAAGCTAGCAACGTCCACCGCACTGGCGGTGACTTGCGCAGCAATTTGGCCGAGCTTGCTCGACTCACTGCTCACGAGCTCAATGAACTGAGTACTGGTCTGGTTCAATGTCGTGGACGACGAGATCACCAGCGCGTCGATCACGCCGCGCTGCTCGGCCGAAGCGTGGTTGATCGCGTCTAGCAATTGACTCAGTGTGTCCATGATGCGGGTGCGCTCATCCAGAAGCGCGTTGTCGCGCGCAACGCTCACTGAAATTTCTTGGCGCAATTGGCCAATCACTTCGGCTGCTGCCTTAGGCGCTTCGGAGGCGGTTTCGATCAGGCGGCTGATCGGCGCTTCCAGCGCGGTGCCCAAGCTGGTTAGGTGCTTGGTCACCGTGGTTTGCAGTTCAGCAAGGCGGTCCACCGCAGCTTGGCCGCGCATTTCTTCTGCGTCACGCAAGGCCCTTAGTTCGGCCTGCATCAAGCCGATCAAGGCTTGGGCGCGCTCGCTGTGCTCCGTTGCCCAGTTAGCTTCTGAGGCGATGCGAGTGCGCACAAGTTCTTCGCTGCTGGCCAGCAAGTTGGTGATTTCGGCCAAGGTTTGGGTGGACTGGGTTCGGGTGTGTTGGCTGATGTCTTGAGCGGTTTGCTTGAGCGCGTCGCAAATGGCCTGCTGCTGCGACAGCGACTGCGTTCCAGAGGCGTGCCATTGATCAGCTAGCGCTTGGGCCATGACGTTCAGTGAATCCGTCCATGTATCGAGGCGTTGTTGCTCGGCGCTACTTTGCTGGCTGTGTTGCAAGGCGTAGGTACTGCCTAGCAAGGCAACCAGTTTTTCGCTGCGCTCGGTAAAGGTCTGGCTGAAGGCGTCCAAGGTCTCGCCTACGCGTTGCACCATGCCGATGTTGGCGGCTTCGTGTTGCGCCAGGGCCTGGCTGTGGCTGTTCGCCACGTGTTCGCTGATGACGTTGAACTGGGTGTTTGTTTCGTTCATATGCTGCTCGGTGCTATGCAGAAGTCGCTCGTTCACGGCTTTCGCTTGCTCGGCCAACTGCGCCATGGCGGCTTGGACGACAGGACGTATGCCGTCGCTGGCCAGTTGCATGCTTTGGCTCAGACTGGTGCGCAGCGAGCTTTCCACCGATTGAGCCAGACCGGTATAGGCCACTTGAGTTTCTTGGTGAAAGCTGTGTTGGTTAGCCAGTAGGCGCTCGTTAACTTGTTGGCTGGTACGCTCCATTTGCGTCATCATGGCCTGCAGGGTGCCTTGCAGTTGGCTCAGCATCTGCGGCAACACCAGCGTTTGATGCTGCAGCGCTTTGTAGGTTTCTTGCCTTTGATGCGCCAGCGAAAAGCTGCGCAGATGGCCAGCCATGTGGGCGTCCAGGGTCTGGCTGGCTTGCGCGCGCTCGCGCCTAGCCAAGCTGCTCATCAATCCGAGCATGGCTGAGGTGGCAACACCGGCCACAGAGGTTCCAAAGGCCAGACCCAAGCCTTTGATCGGTTCAGAAAACGCGGCACGAATGCCGGCAATGTTGTTACTGCCTTCCAGTGCAAATACCGCACCGTTCAACGTCATCACCATGCCCAGGAACGTGCCCAGCATTCCCAACATGACCAAGAGACCTACCAGGTAAGGCGTCAGCGCAGGACCGGGCAGGGCGACGCGTTCGCCTTCAATTCGCAGGCGCACAGGGCTGTGCAAGACGTCGGGCAGGCGCACCAGCCAGTCGTTTAGATTTTGCAAGTCTTTGGGTATGTCACTCAGGGCTTGATTCAACGTCGTAGTGGCTTGGCGGTATTGCTGGAGTTCCTGCGCGCCGATCACGTAAACGGCGCCAATCAACGCGCACATGAACAGCACCAACAGGTGTGAGCTCGCCACTGCGGCTGCGACCCAGACGACGGCCAGTGCGCCTAGCCCAAAAGCGATGTGAAAAGAGTAGCGTTTCATGTTTGAGTTTCGGTGTTGAAGGCTTCAAGCAAACCCATAGTGGGTTGCAGCCGGGTATCGAGTTCAGCCAGCAGCGCGGCTCGGAGCTCTTGGCGCAGCGGCGTGAGCCAGTGGGTGGTGATTGCTGTCGGGGCCTGTGTTTTTGGGGGGCCTTCGGCGCTGAACGAGGCTTGCGCTAGGGCCTGTTTTTTAAGATGTTGTTTCAGCGCTTGAACAAAGCGCTTTTCTAGCAGCTTGGCAACTTTGCCTAACAACAGCGCTTCGCGGTCATTCAAGATGCTTTCAAACTGCGCGTCTAGCGCTGCCAGAGCTTGCAGGGCCGGCAGCTTGCTCACTTGTCCGCGCACTTGCTGGCGCAAGGTGCTGATCACCGCCTCCATTTGCCGTTGGTGCGCGGCAATAAATCGACGGTAGGGCTCGAAAACGGTTTTGGGGTCAATAGGCCCGTCCAGTTCGGCCCGGGGCATATCGATGCGCGACAAGCCCGAGCCTGGCGCGGCGCCTTGCACAATGGACTGCTCCAAGGCCGCGTGTACCTTTTGCACATGCTGGCTCAAGTCTTTAAAGCTCATCAAGGCGGTGCGGCGCAAAGAGGCTGACAGTGGCTGCGGCTCGTGGCCCAGCAGACTGTGCAGCGCGATGGCTTGCCTAAAGTTGAGCCAGTCGCCCAGTTGGTGGCCCACATCTTCGCCCCGCGGTGCAGCAATGATCATGTCGTTTTCAGTGAGAAAACGAATTAATGTGGAACTGTTTAAAGGGGCTCGGACTGCGGCGCGCGTCATACATTCAAGTAAAGAGGGGCAAGAAAGGCTTGCGCGCAATCCGGGGTGGGCCGTTCAAGGCATACATGGGGGTGGTAAAAAGCAACAATCCCCGTGTGCGGAGAGTGGACAGCGTTTGTACGCTGTTAAGAGTCATTTTAACCGCTCAAGGGCGGGTGGATGTGCCGTGATGCCGCTTGAAAAGGAAATCCATATGTGGCTTAAGAGTAATGCTATAGGTTTGTTTTTGCGCTCATGGGGGGCTGGCTAGGGATGTCCGGGCCTTGCACCGCAGAGCCAGACGAAGATGCGCTGGGCAAATCGGCCGCTTATCCACTGGACGCGCGCTGGTCATCCATGCCCAACCGGGTCGGGTCCTGGTCCGCATTGGACAAGGTGCCTGGCGTTTTGGGGCAATTCGTGCGACATGGCGATATGGTGAATCTACTTCCCAAAGCCGTGCAGCCACCAGAAATAAAATACCGCTACCGCAACCTGGGCTACACGCTAGACGAATATTTGTAGCGCCGTCGCATTACCGGTTTGCTGGTGCTTAAAAATGGCGAGATCGTGGCCGAGCGTTACCGCTACGGCCACCGCGAAGAAGCCCGATTTTTATCGTTTTCCATGGCCAAAAGCGTGACATCTATGTTGATCGGTGTGGCGCTGGAGAAAGGGCTGATCGCGTCGTTGGATGACCCTGCTGGTCAATATGCCAAAGACCTGGCCGGCAGCGCCTATGGGGCGACGTCGATTCGTCATTTGTTGCGCATGAGTTCGGGCATTACGTTTACTGAGCGCTACGATGGCCAAGACGACGTGTCTAAACTTTCATATAGTTTCGCAACGGGTACTCCGTCCATGGTCAGTGTCTTGCGCTCGTACTCGGAGCGGCACAGCCCGCCGGGCGAAAAGTTTGTCTACGCCAGCGCCGAGACCGATGTGCTCGGACGTGTGTTGACCGGGGCCACGAAGCGCACCATGGCCGATTTAACGACCGAGTGGCTTTGGCAACCGATGGGCGCCGAGAGCGATGCCTTTTGGTGTCATGGGCGCGATCGACAAGCTGGAGCTTATTTTTGCTTTAACGCCACGTTGCGCGATTGGGGTCGCCTTGGGTTGTTGATGGCCAACGACGGCCAAGTGGCCGGGCGGCAAATAATCTCAGCCCAATACTTGCGTGAAGCGACAGACGTAGCTATGCAACCCAACGCATTTGCACCCGCCAAAGCGACGCCGTATTTTGGTTATGGCTACCAGTTTTGGTTACAGCCTTTAAAAGAGCGCAGCTTCGCGTTTCAAGGGGTGCATGATCAGGTCGTCTTTGTGCAGCCCGCGACCGGCATCGTCATGGTGCAAACGGCAGTCTATGCCCAGGCCAGTGGTGCGCAAGATCCTGAGCCCTATTCCGAGCGAGCGGCTTTGTGGTTGGGGGTGTTGCAGTGCCTGGGCGGGCGCACCGAGCGGTATTGAGCGCACATTTGAATCCGTTGGCGAAGGCGATTTATGGGGCTACAGTCTTGTCTTTGAAGTCGCAAAAGGCAGACACCCCGCACTGGTAGCACAGTGGCTTGCGCGCTTGGCACACATAGCGGCCATGCAAGATCAGCCAGTGGTGCGCGTCCACCAGGTATTTGGCCGGAATGCGTTTGAGCAACTTCATTTCAACTTCATACGGCGTTTTGCCTGGGGCCAGACCGGTGCGGTTGCCCAGGCGAAACAGGTGCGTGTCCACCGCCATGGTCGGTTCGCCAAAAGCCACGTTGAGCACCACATTCGCGGTTTTGCGGCCCACGCCCGGCAGGGCTTCGAGCGCCTCGCGGTTGCGCGGCACTTGGCCATCATGTTGCTCTACCAAAATGCGGCAGGTCTGCAACAGGTGTTTTGCTTTGCTGTGGTACAGGCCAATGGTTTGGATATATCGCTCCAGACCCTCTAATCCCAGATCCAGTATTTTTTGCGGTGTGCCCGTCGCAGGAAATAATTTGCGCGTGGCCTTGTTCACCCCCACGTCGGTCGCCTGGGCCGATAGCAAGACCGCCGCCAGCAACTCGAACACGCTGGTATATTCCAACTCGGTGTTGGGCATGGGGTTGGCGGCTTGGAGTGTGGCGAAAAAAAATTCAATCTGCTGCGGTTTCATGTCGGGTCCAAAAGTTGGCAAAATGGCTGCCAAGTTCCCCTGAAAGATACACCATGACCTTGCAGTTCGCCGATCGCCTGAACAATGTAGAAACCTCTGCCATTCGTGAGCTTTTCAAACTGCTGGGCAAGCCCGGCATCATCAGCTTTGCCGGGGGCTTTCCAGATAGCGCCATGTTTGATGTGCAAGGCATTCGCGAAGCCAGCAACGCCGCCTTGGACCAAGACCCCGGTGCCGCCTTGCAATATGGCGCTACCGAAGGCTATAACCCCTTGCGCGAACAGTTGGCCCATTTCATGGGACAAAAGGGCGCCCATGAGGTCACCGCTGAGCAATTGATCGTGACCACCGGCAGCCAGCAGGCGCTGGATTTGATTGGCAAAACCATGATCAGCCCGGGCGACAAAGTGATTGTCGAAGGGCCTACATTTTTGGCCACCATCCAATGCTTTCGCTTGTATGGCGCCGAACTCATCAGCGCGCCGGTGGACGGCCACGGAGTGAAAACCGATGAACTGGAAAAACTGATCGCCGAGCACAAGCCCAAGTTCGTGTACCTGATCCCCACGTTCGGCAACCCGAGTGGGGCTTTGCTCAGCGCCGAGCGCCGCCGCCAAGTGCTGGAGGTGGCCGTCAAGCACCAGACTCTGATTGTGGAAGACGACCCTTATGGCGATCTGTATTTTGGTCAAGCGCCACCGCCCAGTTTGCTGGCTTTGAGCCCATCGGTGCCCGGCAGCCGCGAGCTGTTGGTGCATTGCGGTTCGCTGTCTAAGGTCTTGTCGCCTGGCTTACGTGTGGGATGGATGGTGGCGCCCGAGGCGTTGCTGTCCCGCGCTACCATGTGCAAACAGTTCAGCGATGCGCATACCAGCACCTTTGCCCAAGCCACCGCCGCGCAATACCTGAAAGCTGGGCGTATGCCCGCCACGCTGGACAAAGTGCGCAGTGTGTATGCGAAGCGCGCCCAAACCATGGGCGACGCCCTGCGCAAAGAGTTGGGTGATGCTGTTGAATTTGTGCAACCGCAAGGCGGCTTGTTTGTTTGGGCACGCTTGACGGGCGCACGCGGCCAAGTGGCGGACGGCAATGTGTTTGCCAAACGCGCTATTGAGCAAGGCGTGGCCTTTGTGCCCGGAGCGCCGTTCTTTTGCGCCCAGCCTGACCACTCCACCTTTCGCCTGAGCTTTGCCACCGCCGCAGAAGACAAAATCCTCGAAGGCCTGTCCCGCCTGGCCAAGGCGCTTTAAGCCATGATGGTGGCCACCGAACGGTGCCTGGACGTCAACGGCACCTCGGTCTGGCTGCAAGGCCAAGGCGAAGAGGTGGTTCTCATGCTGCATGGCTGGCCTGATACCTGCGCATTGTGGGACGGCACTGTGGTGGCGCTGCAAGACGCATACACCTGTGCGCGCCTGACCTTGCCCGGTTTCTTGCCGGGTTTGGAACACGGCTCCCAGGCCACCAGCCTGGACGATATGTGCGCGCTGTTGCGCAAAGTGGTCGACAGCGTCAGCCCGGGTCACCCGGTGACGCTAATGTTGCACGATTGGGGCTGCATTTTTGGCTATGAGTTTGCAATGCGCCATCCTGAACTTGTGGCCCGCGTGGTGGCAGTGGATGTGGGTGACCACAATTCCAAGGCCTTGCAGAGCGAGTGGGGTGTGCGCGAAAAATGGGCAGTATTGTCGTACCAATTGTGGCTGGCGTTTGCTTGGAAAATCGGCGGCTATGCTTGCCGCGCCTGGGGTACGCGCATGACCCGGGCCATGGCCCGCTGGCTGGGTTGCCCGACTGATCAGGCCAGCATTAGTTACACCATGAATTACCCCTACGCCATGCAGTGGTTCGGCTCGGCAGGTGGTTTTCAATCCGCTCTACAAGTGCAATTGGCTTTGCCTTTGCTGTATGTATATGGCGCACGCAAACCCTTCATGTTCCATTCCCGGCGCTGGCTTGACCAGGTGGCGGCGGTGTCGGGTAACGCGGTGCAAGGTCTGCCTTGCGGCCATTGGGTGATGATTTCTCGGCCAGAGGCATTTCATGCCTGTGTGCGTGACTGGTTGAGCGGCAATTCATTATGTCAGGCATCAGTATGAAGCCTGACGACCTGCTCAAGCTGGTGACCATGCCCATGCCATTTGGCAAACACAAGGGCGTGCTGATTGCGGATCTGCCAGGCAACTACTTGAACTGGTTTGCTAGAGAGGGTTTTCCCAATGGCGAGGTAGGCCGGCTCTTGCAGTTGATGCAAGAGATTGATCACAACGGACTGAGCGATTTGCTCAAGCCCTTGCGCAAGGGCCAATTCAAGGCCTGACGACTTCCAATAGACGGTCCAGACCGCCTTCGTTGATGGCCACCATGGCGTGCTCGCGCACCTTGGGTTTTGCGTGATAGGCCACTGACAAACCGGCCGCCCCCATCATCGGCAGATCGTTGGCGCCGTCACCCATGGCGATACACTCATGCGGCGCAATGCCCAGCAGGGACGCTACTTCCAGCAAGGTGCGGCACTTTTCGGCGCCGTCGCAAATATCGCCCCAGCTTTGCATCACCAGGCCCCCCGTCAATTGGCCGTCCACCACTTCCAGTAAATTGGAGCGGGAAAAGTCAATGTTGAGGCGCGCCTTAACGCGGTCGGCAAAGAAGGTGAAGCCGCCAGACACCAGCAGCACTTTCATGCCCACTTTTTGGCACGCGGCGATTAACTCGGCAGCGCCGGGATTAATTTGCAGGCGTTCGCTGTAGACGCGTTCCATGTCCTCAAGCGTCACGCCCTTGAGCAGCGCCAGGCGGCGGCGCAGGCTGTCTTTAAAGTCGGTGATCTCGCCGCGCATGGCCGCCTCGGTGATTGCGGCCACCTCGGCCTTGCGCCCGACAGCATCAGCAATTTCGTCTACGCACTCGATGCTGATCAGCGTGGAGTCCATGTCAAAAGCTATGAGTTTGAATTGCGAAAGGGAGGGTGCGGCTGTGAAGCCTTGAACGGCGAGGCCAGGGGCCAATTCGGTTGCAGAAGTCATGACAGGATTATTGAAGAGCGTTGATGTGATTCAGGCTGTTACGGTTTCAAATTTGGGCTGTCCCAAGCTTCGCAGCACATCCCGTACCATCTGCGCCCGCATTTTAGGGTCAGGTAGTTCGCGCTCTATGCGCAGTTTGTCGTTCCCAGCCAGCTTGATGTGCTTGTTCTTTTGGATCAGCTGGATGATGGCCATGGGCTCCACTGGCGGGTTGGGCTTGAATGTGATCTGTATGAGACCCGGCGAGGCGTCGACCTTGATCACTCCGTAAGGCTGGGTGAGTACGCGTAGCCGGTGCACATCCACCAGTGTTTGCGCTGGCGCAGGCAGCTTGCCAAATCGGTCCACAATTTCTTCTAGCAGGCCGTCAATCTGGTCACTGGTTTTAGCTGTAGCCAGTTTTTTGTAAAAAGACAGGCGCAGATGCACGTCGCCGCAATAGTCGTTGGGCAGCAGCGCTGGTGCATGTAGGTTGATGTCGGTGGTGACCGACAGCGGGCTGAGTAAATCAGGCTCTTTGCCCGCCTTGAGGCAACGTACGGCTTCGGACAGCATTTCGTTGTAGAGCTGAAAGCCCACTTCCAGCATATTGCCGCTTTGGTTTTCACCCAGTACTTCGCCTGCCCCGCGAATTTCCAAATCGTGCATGGCCAAGTAAAAGCCACTGCCTAGCTCTTCCATTTGTTGGATCGCGTCCAGCCGCTGCGCGGCTTGCTTGGTCAGGCCTTGGATTTCGGGCACCATCAAGTAGGCATAGGCCTGGTGATGAGAGCGGCCCACGCGACCACGCAGTTGGTGCAATTGCGCCAGACCGAACTTGTCGGCGCGGCTCATCACAATGGTGTTTGCTGTGGGCACGTCGATCCCGGTCTCGATGATGGTCGAGCAAAGCAAGATGTTGTAGCGCTGCGCCACAAAGTCGCGCATGACGCGCTCAAGCTCACGCTCAGGCATCTGACCATGTGCCACGGCGATGCGGGCTTCGGGCAAGATTTCTTCGAGCTTTTGCCGGCGGTTTTCAATCGTCTCGACTTCGTTGTGTAAAAAATACACCTGGCCGCCGCGTTTGAGTTCGCGCAGCACAGCCTCTCGGATCACACCCGTGCCTTCGTTTCGCACAAAGGTCTTGATGGCAAGGCGGCGCTGAGGCGCGGTGGCGATCACACTTAAATCGCGAAGCCCCTCCAGCGCCATACCCAGCGTGCGCGGGATGGGTGTGGCCGTCAATGTGAGCACGTCGACTTCGGCGCGCAAGGACTTCATAGCCTCTTTGTGGCGCACGCCAAAACGGTGCTCTTCGTCAATGATCAACAGACCCAAATCATGGAATTTGGTGGACGCGCTCAAAAGCTTGTGCGTGCCGACCACGATGTCCACTGTTCCGTCAGCAATACCCTTGAGCGCAGCTGTAACTTCTTTGCCTGAGCGAAAGCGCGAGATCTCGGCGACCTTTACCGGCCATTTCGCAAAACGGTCCTTGAGGGTTTGATAGTGCTGTTCGGCCAGTAATGTGGTGGGCGCCAAGAGGGCGACCTGTTTGCCACCGGTCACTGCCACGAATGCGGCGCGCAGCGCGACCTCAGTTTTACCAAAGCCCACGTCGCCGCAGATCAGTCGGTCCATCGGACGCGGACTGATCATATCTTGAATCACAGCGTGGATGGCGGCGTTCTGGTCGGCGGTCTCTTCAAAGCCAAAGTCGTTGGCAAAGGTTTCGTAGTCTTGCGGGCTGTATCTGAAGGCATGGCCTTCGCGCGCGGCGCGGCGGGCGTAGATGTTGAGCAGCTCGGCTGCCGAGTCGCGCACCTGTTCGGCCGCTTTACGCTTGGCTTTTTCCCACTGGCCCGAGCCCAGTTTGTGCAGCGGCGCTTCGTCGGCGCTGACCCCTGTGTAGCGGCTGATCAGCTGCAGCTGACTCACCGGTACATAAAGAGTGGCTTTATCTGCGTATTCCAGGTGCAAGAACTCTTGCGCAGCAGGTGTGCCATCGGCGTTCTGCTCGCCCAGATCCATATTGATCAGACCGCGATAGCGGCCAATGCCATGCTGGCTGTGCACCACCGGGTCGCCCACATTTAGCTCAGATAGGTCCTTGATCAGCGCTTCCACATCGCTGACTTGTTCCTGCTTTTTGCGTCGACGCGTTGTGGGGCCTGCGGCAAAGAGTTCGGTCTCAGTCACCAGGTCGATGCCTTGCTCAAACCAGCTGAAACCCGAATTTAAAGCGGCTGTGGCCAGGCCCAGGCGTTCGTCACTCGCCATAAATTCAGCTAAAGAATCAAACGACGGTGGGTTCACGCCGCTACTGCGCAAGAAGTCGAGCAGGCTTTCACGGCGACCGGCGCTCTCGGCCAAAATTAGCACCCGGTTCGGGCTGTGCTTGATGTGTTGCTGCAAGCGGCTCAAGGGATCTTCTGCACCGCGCACCACGGTCAGTTCGGGCAACTTTTGCGCAAAGGCGTTGTCGATTACATCCTCGGTGGTCGAGCCTTTGTCAGCCCCAGTCCCTACAAATGGCCGCAGGGCAAGCTGGGCATGAGCGTTGGCGTGGCCATAAAACTGCTCGGCGCTTAGAAATAGGGCCTCGGGCGGTAGGGCAGGACGCTCAGGGTCGCCTTGCACCAAGCGGTAGCGCTCTTTGGTGTCCTTCCAAAAATGCTGGAAAGCCGGCTCTAAGTCGCCGTGAAAAACCACGGTGGCGTCTTGGCCCAGATAGTCGAAAACCGTGGCGGTTTCTTCAAAAAACAAGGGTAGGTAGTACTCAATGCCGGCCGTGGCCACGCCGTTACCGATGTCTTTGTAAATTCTGCTCTTGGTCGGATCACCGTCCAGTAGCTCGCGCCAACGGTTTCGAAACTTGGCACGTGCCACTTCGTCCATCGGGAATTCGCGCCCAGGCAGTAAGCGCACTTCGGGTACTGGATACAGGCTGCGCTGGCTGTCCGGGTCAAAGGTTCGGATGCTGTCGATCTCGTCGTCAAATAAATCCACCCGAAAGGGCACCAGCGAGCCCATGGGGAACAAGTCGATTAAGCCGCCGCGCACTGCGTACTCGCCTGGGCTGACCACTTGGGACACATGGCTGTACCCGGCCAGTGTCAGTTGGGCTTTGAGCTTGGCCTCGTCGAGTTTTTGTTTGACTTTGAATTCAAAGGTGTAACCCGCCAAAAAAGCTGGCGGCGCCAAACGGTAAAGCGCCGTGGTAGCCGGAACCAGCACCACATCGGCCCCTTGGGCCTTGTCACGCTGGCTGATGCGCCATAAGGTGGCTAGGCGCTCACTGATCAGGTCTTGGTGAGGCGAGAAAGTGTCGTATGGCAGTGTTTCCCAGTCGGGGAAGATTGTCAGGCGCAGTTGCGGCGCAAAAAACTGCATTTCCTCAATCAAGCGCTGCGCATCGCTGGCGTCGGCCGTGACGATGGCAGTGAGCCGGCCTTGGGCTTTGTCTCGCAAGGCCAATTGGGCCAACAACACAGCATCCGCTGAGCCCACAGGGCGGGGCAGGGTGAAGCGTTTACCAGTGATCAGGGTCGGAAGAGTCATGTACAGCGCCAAAACAAATACCCCCTGGCAGGCTGCTGGGGGGTATCGAAAATACATTTGTTGACCTGATTTTAGAATGAGCGCATGACACAGCACGAAAGCGATCGCGTACAACCCTCATTTTGTTATGCCTTGGTGCCTTGCGCTGGGGTGGGTAGCCGGGCCGGATCGCCACAAGTTGATCAGTTTCAGGCCAAGCAGTTTCAAAATGTTGCGGGCCAACCCATGGTTATGCACACCCTGCAGGCGCTGGCCGGTGTGGCGCGCATTCGTCAGGGGTGGGTGGTGGAATCGCCTAACAATCTTTTTGCCTGGCCCGAGGGGGCCGCTTGGCCGGATCGTTTTTCGCGCAGTGCCTGCGGCGGCGCCACCCGTGCGCACAGCGTTTTCAACGGTTTACAGGTCATGCGCTCGCAAGGCGTGCAAGACCACGACTGGGTGCTGGTGCACGACGCGGCGCGCTGCTTGGTGACACCGGAGATGGTCGATACCTTGATCGACCGCTGCATGGGCGACACCGTGGGTGGAGTGTTGGCCCTGCCGGTACCAGACACCTTGAAAGTCGCCTCTGATCATCGCGCAGCTGCCACCGTTGATCGCGCCGACAAATGGCTGGCGCAAACGCCCCAGATGTTTCGCCTGGGGGCTTTGATGGCAGCGATGGCCCCGTTTGAGGCGTCGGGCTTTGCCGGAATTACGGACGAATCCAGCGCCATGGAAATGGCCGGGCATTTGCCCTTATTGGTGCCCGGCAGCGCACACAATTTCAAGGTCACTTATCCGCCTGACTTTGCCTTGGCAGCCGCATTGCTGCAAAGCCGAGTGATTAAATGAGCGAGCTCTCTCTAACCTTTTTAGGCCTGCTTCAGGCGTTGAGAAACACATTATGAATATGCGCATTGGTGAAGGTTGGGACGTACATGCTTTGGTGCCGGGGCGGCCCTTGATCTTGGGTGGGGTGCCTGTGCCCTTCACCTTGGGGTTGCTTGGCCACTCGGATGCCGACGTGTTGGTGCATGCCTGCATCGATGCGCTCTTGGGGGCTGCTGGGCTGGGCGATATTGGGCGGCATTTCCCGGATACCGACGCGGCGTTTAAGGGGGGAGACTCATTGGTTTTGCTGACCGAAACGATGTGCCGGGTGCGAGCTCAAGGCTATGAGCTGAGCAATCTGGACAGCACAGTGATCGCTCAAGCGCCCAAGTTGGCCCCTTACATCGGTGCCATGTGCGCCGCCATGGCCAAGGCCTTGGCCGTGGATGTGGGCCAGGTCAATGTCAAAGCTAAGACAGCCGAGAAGCTGGGGCCCGTGGGCCAGAATCAGAGCATGGAAGCGCGGGCAGTGGTGCTGTTGAGGTACGCGGACTGAGTCGCCTTTTGACTTGAACGCTCATGGCCTTGGCGGGTGTTCAAACGTTAAAAATTTAAGAGTTTTCAGGGATATGCACTTGTTTGAATTTCATCAGTGCCATCAAGCCGCCGTTGGTGTTGTTGAACACCGAGAAGGTGCCGCCCATGCGCTGCACAGAGCGCTCCACAATCGCTAGGCCTAGGCCGGCGCCCGTGGCCTCAGTGCGCGCTGCGTCGCCTCGGTAAAAAGGCTGGGTCAGGTGTTTCAAGGTTTCCTCTGACACTCCGGGGCCATGGTCGCGCACCCTGAACAACACCCAGCCATCATGCACTCTGGCTACTAAATCCACGCGAGTAATGCCATCGCTGGGGGACTGGCCATAGCGGCGAGCGTTCTCCAGCAGATTAGACAGGACTCGGCTGAGTTCAACCTGTTCGGCTTGCACGAACAGGTCGGCCGCTACGTCAATGTTTACTTCAAAATTGGTGCGGTTCAAAAAAGGAGCAACGCAGCTACTGATCACTTGAGTCAAAAGCACCGGTTCCATCTTTAGGTTTTCTGGACGTGCGTAATCTAAAAATTTGTCGATGATGGCGTCTAGCTGCGCAATGTCGGCCGCCATGTAATCACGGGCCTGCTCGTCGGGAACGCTGAGCTCAGTTTCCAGTCGCAAACGCGCCAATGGCGTGCGTAAGTCGTGTGAAATGCCGGCCAACATCAAGGCCCGCTCTTGTTCAATACTGGCCAGTCTTTCTGCCATACGGTTAAAGCCAATGTTCACAGCCCGGATTTCGTTGGTGGGCACATCTTCATCCAATGGCGTCGCATGAAAATTGCCTTCGCGCACGCGGCTGGCGGCAAACGAGAGTTGACGCAAGGGCTGGTTGATCAAGCGGGCAATCACTGCTGCGCCGACCAAAGACAAGGCGGTGGCCATCAGCAACCAAACCAACCAGGTGCTGCCGTTCAAGGGGTTAAGGCGTTCTGGGTCCATCAGCAGCCAGTAACTGTCGCGCTCGATGTCAAAGCCCACCCATAAACCCGCATTGCCATTGACCGATCGGGCGACAATGGTGCTCTTGCCAAGGCTTTTTACCAGCTCTTGCACGATTTGAATTTCGAGCGCAGATTGACCAAAAGGCTCAAAAGTGTCTTGGGGCTCGCGCGTGCTGATGTTGACGTCTTCTTCATCCGCCAGTGTTTTCAGCAAAGACACCCTGGCAATTGCATCGGAATGTTTTAACGCTGTGCGCGTGAGGTTGACTACCGAGGCGATCTGGTGTGCGTTACGCAGCATGCGCGGCTCATATTCTTGCGTGCGCAGCAGCTGCAACCAAGCCAACGCGCTGCAAAAAATCAGCAGGGCGAGCAGGGCGAAGGTGCGCCAAAACAGGCTCAGGCCTGTGCGGCGTTCAGCGTGAGGGTCTGCCATAAGCCTTCAGCCCCTAATTAACAACCATTTCTCATCAACCATTACCCTCGGGTATGAACACATAGCCCACTCCCCACACAGTTTGAATGATGCGCGGTGTGGCTGGGTCGACTTCAATGAGTTTGCGCAGCCTTGACACTTGCACGTCCAGGCTGCGGTCAAAGGGTTCAAACTCACGGCCACGGGCCAGTTGCGCTAATTTGTCACGAGTCATAGGTTGGCGCGGATGGCGCACCAAGGCTTTGAGCATGGCGAATTCACCTGTGGTCAATGGGATGTCTTGCTCGCCCTTGCGCAAAGAGCGTGCTCCCAAATCGAAACAAAAACCGCTGAATTCAATCATTTCGTTGTCGTTCGACGGCGCGCCAGGCACCTCGGCGGTGGGCCGACGGCGAAGGACCGCATTCATTCGGGCCAGCAATTCACGTGGGTTGAAAGGCTTGGCCAGGTAATCATCGGCCCCAACTTCCAGCCCAATGATGC
>CANGEG010000050.1 GCA_947452725.1 Comamonadaceae bacterium
ACGCCAATACATCGAACAACAGCAGACGCCGCACTAGGGGACAGCTCCTCTGTCCGCGCTCTACATCCCCGTCCTAAAGGACGGGGTTTTCCGCGCAAGATGGATAAACTACTGAATTTTCGCTGGACTGAGTTTGCATTCACGCTTGGCCTCAAAGAGCTGACAAGATGGCGCAGGTAATGTAGGTGAAAACACCAGTACCTCTTTCATGTTGCCCCGAGATCTTTGTCAACGCCTTATTCGGTCACAACGTTTAGTGAAGAGGCACTTTTGCCGTTCAGGAGATAAATTGTTCAAATCAACTTTGATTGCTGCCGTACTGATTGCCGCCTCTGCCTCAACATTTGCGCAAACAGCAGCGACGTCCGCTCCAGCTAAGCCTGTAACAGTTGCACCAGCACCAGCACCAGCCGCTACCACGCCAGCAAAGCCAGCAGCAGCATCACCTGCTGCAGCGCCTGCAGCAGCAGCGGCCAAAACAGCTGATGCGGCACCCGCAGTGAAGAAGTCCAATAACGATATCTGTCACGACCAGACCAGTCCAGGCTACAAGGCCACTAAGAATTTCAAGCCATTTGCCACTATGGACGAATGTATCAAGTCGGGGGGACGTGCTCCGAAGGGAAATGAACCTAAGGCCAAAAAATAAAGCGCAGAACGACGCGTTTAACGTAAGCCCCTTCGCCAAAAGCGCAAGGGGCTTTTTTTTGTTCAGATTGCGACAACATCAAGCCTGCCACACACCGTACCCTCGTTCTCTAAGGCGAATACCAAGATCGACCTCCATGTATTGTGCATCCCCATAGGGCATGGGATTCAAGTGCTCAAAAAGCTCTGTCATCAAGCGCACCCCAAAACGAGTGACGTATTTGTTTGAGAGGATTCCGGCCTTGTGGTTGTCAAAGCGCACATCGGGGTCCAGCCCTGTCATACCCACGTAGACGCAGGGCATACCCATCACGTAGCCTGGGTTCGATTTGACGAATCTTTTTTCATCCAAGACGTCCTTGGACAATTCGACGACATAGACATTGTGCTTTGCGCGCATTCCAGCATTGTGGGTATGACCAGGGGGCCAATGTCGCCGCTTGGCATTGGCACTTCTTGTCTGAATGCGGTCATTTTACTTGTCCATGACTAAATTTAGAACTTCATTCAGCATTCAATAATGCTCAGGGCTCGCTATGCCACCCGTCGCCAACATCAAGTCCACCTCCTACCTTAAGCGCCATGCGGCCCAGATTGGCGAAGACCCGGCGATGAATGGCACTCTATTATTCTTTACCCCAAATGGGGATGGCCGCATGGTCATGGAAAGCGTCAAGCAGTATCAGTAAAAGGAATTGCGCATTGCCGCTCTGAAGATCCTGGACGTGGATGAAAAAGACCGCGTGCAAAGCAAAGGCATCTCTGCTGCTGCAAAGTTTGTCCACATTTTCATGCCGACCCCCTTAACGAATTTAGCAACACGTTACAACTCAACATTTTTAAATTGGTAAGGCAGACAGACCTGTAAGCGGCCATTGCAATCGACTGAACGTGCAATTTGCGCGATCGCACGAATTCAGTGGAACGTGCGTAACACCTCTCCTCGCCCGGTGCCAGTACCATTTAGCATGCCATTTAAAGCCCAATTCCCTATCCGTAGCCTGGCTGATATCTGCCGCCTCGAAGAAACCCCGCTGTCTGAGGCTCTAACGCTGCGCAGCACCTACGAGATCTTTCAAAGCTCGGCCCAGGCCTTTGGCAGCAAGGCTGCTTTGACCTTTTTGCGCACTGCGAATCCGAATGATGAGCCTATTCATTGGTCGTATACCGAATTGTTGGCCGGCATTCACCAGACGGCCAATCTGTTGCACCGTATTGGCATACAACCAGGCGATGCCATTGGCATTTTGCTGCCAGGCTGTATGGACTACCATCTGGCGCTTTGGGGCGGAGAGGCCGCGGGCATTGTCCAGCCGTTGAACCCACTTCTCAGCGAAGAAAAGCTCGTGTCCCTGCTGACGGCGGGTAAAGCCAAGGCACTCATCGCCTGGGGCTCTGACGAAGATGCGGGGATCTGGTCGAAAGCACTGAGGATTCGCACGCAGGTGCCAACATTGAAGCACGTACTGCGTGTGGCGCCGTTGGACGAGCCTTTACACCAGCCGATGCCCGACGGCGTGTTGGACTTTGCGCGTGAACGCATGCGTGAACCTAGCGATAGGCTGCTCAGTGGCCGCATCATTGCACCCGACGACATCGCCGCCTACTTTCATACCGGAGGCACAACTGGTGCGCCTAAGCTTGCGCGCCACAGTCATGGTGCCCAGGTGTTCACTGCCTGGGTCTGCGTGCAGTTACAAGGCACGCGCGCCGACGATGTAGTCATCAACGGCTACCCCCTGTTTCACGTTGCTGGCGTGTTGCCCGGATCGCTGACATCGTTTGCTGCTGGATCCGAGGTGGTGATGCCCACGACGACTCTATTTCGCAACCGTGACATCATCGCCAACTACTGGCGCTTGGTAGAGCGCTATCACGCAACGGCGGTATCTGCCGTTCCAACGGTACTGGCGGCCCTGGCTAACGTGCCAGTGGGCGATGCAGACATCTCATCCCTTCGCTATTGCCGCACTGGGGCTGCCCCACTGAGTCCGGATCTGGCCGCTCGCTTTGAGGCCCAATTTGGAATTCATGTGCATGAGAGCTTGGGCATGACTGAAATGGCTGGTATTTCCACCATCACCCCGCCTGGAGTCAATGCACCAGTTGGTTGTGTTGGGTTTCGCCTGCCGTACACCGAAATGCGCGTGGTGGCACTTGACGAAAGCGGCAACCCTACAAACAGTGATATGCCCTGCGGAAAGCAAGGCATGGTCATCTTCAAGTCGCCCAATCTATTCTCAGGCTTTGTGGACCCCAATGATAACCAGCATGCTTTCACAGCAGACGGCTGGATTGCCACTGGCGACCTGGGCTGGCTGGATGAGGAGGGGCGCTTGAACCTAAGTGGGCGCTCCAAAGACTTGATTATTCGTGGCGGGCACAACATCGACCCCAAGGTCATCGAAGACGCCATGGCCAGTCATCCGGCCGTGCAACATTGCGCAGCCGTTGGAGAGCCTGATGCATATGCTGGCGAATTGCCGGTGGTGTTTGTGACGCTCAAACCAGGTGCGGAGGCTACTGAGGACGATCTACTTGCTTATGTGCGAGCGCGAGTCGACGAGCCACCCGCTCGCCCCAAGTCGGTGACCGTGCTGCCAATCATGCCAATGACACTAGTGGGTAAGATTTTTAAACCTGAGTTGCGCCAGTTAGCAGCTAAAACTAAAAACAGCTTCACGGAAGGTGGCCCCACAGCATGAGCGGCTAACGGCGCCAGTGGAATCAATGACCACACCTATGACTCATCGATGAATGCTTTGGCACCATGTTCAATGCCACGAATGGCTAATGACAATCATTGAACTCGGCCACCCGAATGCAGCCTGTTGTGTTGACGCGTATGAAGCCTTGCATCAGGGTGATGCAACAACTTCGTGGCCAGCCTAATGGCAATTCAGGTCATCCCGAAAACCTTACAACGTCAGTGACGTTCGACATCCACCTTTTTGGACTGGACTGCTGTGGATGACTTCAGTTCCTGCTCGTCATTCCAAATTTTTCTTGCTTCTTGAAGCTGCTGGGCATTGAGTCCATGCCAACCGATGCACTTTCCTGTTGGACTCCTTCCACAACCACAAGTGCCAATTTCATCAGGATTATTTGTAACGCGCATATCAATAGCCTTTGTTCTTCAAGCGTTGAACTATATGTCCAATCTTAGATCCTCAGAGTTCGCGGATGAGGAAGTGGATGTTATTTGAAGTCTTGGGCTGCTCTTTTTCTAATACCGAAACCCTGAAAAACGGCCCCTTCATTGAGACTGCGCATCGACGCATATTTATTGTTAGCCTGTGAGTGTTTGCGTTTTGGGGGCAAAGCATTCAGCGCAAACAAACATACTTTTGCCAAGAAGACTTTTAAATGAGCCTTGTGCCCGGGGCTTGTGGTGGCCACACTTGTAGCAACTCATCGACTTGATTGAGCCGTCCCCAAAGGGAGAGCCTGCTTTTTTGGATTTATAACGTAGCCCTTCTGCCGCTACCTTTGTGGTCTTATCGTTAGTCATTCGTTAATATAATTTTTTGCCTTAACAGACTTGATCTTATAGATTCTTGGGGCTGCCTGGTAAAGCTGGGATTAAAGCGTCTCGCTCAGGAATTGCAGCAACAACGCGTTAACCGCTTGTGACTGCTCTTGTTGTACCCAATGACCCGCACCGGCAAGGGTTTGGCAAAAGCGCATATCGCGGCAATTGACTTGCATTCGCTCGAATGCACCGGGAGACTGGTAGACCCCCCAGTCTGAGGCACCCGCCACAAAAGCGCTGGGCACTGTGATAACTTGCCCGCTGAATTTGGATAGGGCGATGAATTCATCCCGATCTGTCGCGCATCGGTACCACTGTAGCCCACCTTGAAAGCCGCGCCGTGCATATTCACTAACGTAAACGGCCAGGTCTTCATCCGGCAACCACTGGCATGCCTGAACGGCTTCTGCCTTGGGCATAAAGGGCGCCAGCGCTTCGGGCATGCTGACGTGCAATGGCATGACGTAGTAATGCGGTAAGTTGGCCAAAACTTCAGCGGTCCACGCTGATAAGGGGTATGGTTTATTGGGTGTCCAGTCCGCGCTTTTGACGTGGTAGTAGGTCCGCAGAAAATGATGTAAACCTTGCGAGGCTTTCCACATGTCCATGTTGGCTTGGGGCTGTGCGTAGTACCACTGGTAATGCTCCCGGGCAGGTGAGAGATGATGCAGAGCGTCCACTTCACGCGCCACGACCTCATGGGCTTGAGATGCTGCCCCAGCGTCGGGTGGCCCGCCAAATGGGGCGCTCATCATCACCACACTTTTAAAAACATCGGGCCGAGTCAAGGCGCACCACGCCGCGACAGGGGAGCCAAAATCATGGCCTATCACGGCGTGGACATGGCGATAACCCAGGGCCTGCACCAGTGCCAGCACATCATCGACCAGATGCAACATGCCACTGGCGCGCCAATCGCCCTCGTAGCGGTCATCACTGCCGATGGTTCGACCATAGCCGCGCTGATCAGGAGCAACCACGTGAAACCCCTTTTGCGCCAAGGCCACAAGTTGATGCCGCCAACTGTAGGCCAATTCTGGAAAGCCATGTAACAACAGCACCAGCGGTTTGGGCGTTGAGCCAGCCTCCGGCTCTTGTGCTTCAAGCAGATGCATCTTCAAGCCCGTGGAGATTTGAAGGGTTCGCGAACGAACGCCTTCAGGCAAAGGCATTTGAGCAAGTGGCGTCATAGTCAAAGCCTCACGGTGGACCAATGGAGTCAAGCGCTTCGACCCGGAACTTGCATTTTGGCCCCGCCCAGATGCACCCCACCGTCGAGCAGCAACAGTTCACCGGTCATCGTGCGTGCGCCGGTGGTTAGCCAAACGATGGCTTCGGCCACATCCTCTGGGGTACTGGCCCGTTCCAATGGCGCAATAGATTCCGTGATGGCTTTGACTTTGTCAAAGCCATCTTGCCCTAAGCCATCAACAAACCAGCGTGAAGTGATCAGACCCGGACATACTGCGTTGACGCGAATGTCGGGCGCGAGAGCCCGCGCCAAATACAGGGTCATAGAATTCAAAGCCCCTTTCGATGCAATGTAGGGCACGGAGGAGCCAATGCCCAAAGAGCCTGCAATGGACGATACGTTGACGACCGAGCCTTGCTGTAACTTCAAGTGCGGCGCACAAGCGCGCACCATTTGGAAAGCGCCAACGGTGTTCACGGCGTAGATACGGGAAAAGGTGTCCATGTCCAGCACATCCCAGTTCGCCGCACCGGTGAAGGTGCTGATGCCGGCATTGTTCACCAATGCATCGATTCGCCCCCACCGCTCGACGGTGGCCTGGACGAGCGCCTTGCAGTCGTCATCGCTGGCAACGTCACCTTGCATCAGCAAGGTGTCTGCTCCTGCACTTTGGCAAGCGACTTGCGATGCATTGGCCTCGGTCTCGCTACGCGAGTAGTTGATCACGATGTTGTAGCCGCGCGCGGCCAAAAGCAGGGCGGTGGCGGCGCCTACGCCGGTGCCTGAACCTGTGATAAGTGCCACTTTGCGTTCTGTCATCGTTTTCCTTATGTAGGGACTAGTAAAAAATTAAAAATCTACGCCTTTTTCGGCCTGATCTAAATTCAATGTCCAAAACCCGGCGACAAGAGGCAAACGCGGCGGCAACGCAAATGCCCAGGGAACTGTTTGCGGCCTCGTGGCCTTGAACAATTTCAATGGATCGGCCTGAGGTGTAGTCGAAAAAGGTGATGTCGGAAACAAGACAGTAGCAGATTTATCCACGCTTCAATAAAACCGCTAAAGATGGCGATCTTCTGGGGTTATCGGAATCGCGGCTGTTGCGTCACTGGGAACTTTGGTCAATCAGCCCTTCAGGCGTTCGTCGTGACGGACGGGTTTCGCCACCTTGAGCAGATGTTGACACGTCTGGGAGTCAAAAAACTTCCGTTGAATTTGGATAAGCCAAGTCCTAAACCTTGTTACTAAATACGCGCCTTAGGGGTATACATGTTTGATCGGACCTTCGCGAACCTACATTTCTATACAGCCAACACATAAAAGAGTGCCCTCGTTGGGCCTTAAATAGATTGACAGCACTTTTATCGCGACAAAGTGGCGACAAATTCGTAAAAGTCGGGCTCAATCAAAATCTGAAACATTGTTATCATGATTTTGGTGATGAAGAAAACCACTTTTTCACGTCGAAAATTCCTGTACGAATCAACGCGTTTCGAACACAGTCATTGTGTCTTGCGCCTGAGATCAATGACAGTTCGATACATTGACCGCAAATTCGAAACATTGCTAACAAGCTCCTCTTAAACGTCATGCTTCAATACCAAACCATTCCTGTGACCCCTTTCCAGCAAAACTCTTCCTTGGTTTGGGATGACGTGACAAAGCAAGCTGCAGTGATCGATCCCGGGGGCGATTTGGATCTCCTGTTGGCGGCTGTGCAAAAGCTGGGGCTTAAGTTAGAGCAAATTTGGATCACCCACGCGCATGTGGACCATGCGGCGGCCACTGCAGAGTTGGCTGAGCGGCTGCACCTGCCCATCATTGGCCCGCATCCAGGAGATCAGTTCTGGATTGATGGTTTGGCCCAAGCGGCGGCCATGTACGGTTTCCCGCCGGCGCAGTCTTTCAAGCCAACCCGTTGGCTGCAGGACGGCGACACGGTGAGCTTGGGTGCTCACACCTTGCAGGTGCGGCATTGCCCTGGCCATACCCCGGGGCATGTCGTGTTTTATTCGCCAGAGATTAAACGCGCGTTTGTGGGGGATGTGCTGTTTGCCGGCAGCATTGGCCGAACGGATTTTCCGCAAGGCAATCACCAAGACTTGATTGACAGCATCACCCAGCGTTTGTGGCCCATGGGCAATGACACAGTGTTCATTCCAGGTCATGGCCCAGAGAGCACGTTTGGCCGCGAGCGTCAGTCCAACCCCTATGTCCGCGGCACCTGAATATTGATTTCAGCCTTGTTTGGCTTGCTCGTAGAGGTGTTGCACCTTAGGCAAGTTGGCTTGCAGTTCTTGAATCCGGTTGCTGCCGCTGGGGTGCGTCGACAAGAAAGAGGGGCTGCCGTTGCTGTTGGCGCTGAGCATCTTCTTCCATAAGTTGACGCTGGCTTCAGGCCAAAAGCCAGCGCGTGCGGCGATTTCAAGGCCCACCAAATCGGCCTCCGTCTCGTCATCTCGGCTGTACTTGAGCGTCAACAATTGCGTACCCAGATTGGCCGCCACATCGCCCAATTGACCCAGACCCAATAAAGTAGAAGCCACTGACAGGCCGATGCTGGTGACCTTGGATTTGGCCAAGCGTTCACGCGCATGTTCACGCAGGGCGTGCGCCATTTCGTGGCCCATGATCATGGCGACCTCATCGTCGGTGAGTTGCAGCTGGTCAAGGATGCCAGTGTAAAACGCGATTTTGCCGCCCGGCATGCACCAAGCATTAAGTTGCTTGCTACCAATCAAGTTCACCTCCCATCTCCATTCGGCCACGCGGGGATTCCACTGCGCGGTGAACGGAATCAAGCGACGCGCAATGCTGTGCAGTCGCTTGAGTTGAGGGTTATCACTGGGGGCCAGTGCATTTTTGGATTTGGCATCCGACAGTATTTGGCTGTATTGCTGTTTGGCCGAGGACTCAAGCTGCTCGGCCGGCACCAAGGTGCGCACACTCGAAGAGCCGCCGACATCGACCTGCGCCAAGACGGGCGCGGCCACGGCGGCACCGGCTGCCAGCAGAAACCCACGCCTGGGATGCCAACGGTGATCCGCTGGCGCGGTTGGCGCTGGTTGAGTTGCGTTGCTTTCGGAAGTTGTTTTGAGGTCGCAGAGAAAACACATGGTGCGACCATAATAATCGCAAAGTAATACATTGTTGCGCGTGGGCTTGAAACTGCAGGCCCTGGATAATCAGGGCTATGACCGAGCCTTCTGCCTTATCTCCTAAGTCCGCAAGCCGCGCGCTTGAAAAGAGCCCGCCGAGTTGGCTGGCTTCACTTCGAGTCTACCTTCAACCCGCCAGTTTGCGCATGTTGTCGCTGGGCTTTTCGGCTGGCTTGCCGCTGCTCTTGGTGCTGGGCACCTTGAGCTTTCGCTTGCGCGAGGCGGGCATTGACCGCAGCACGATCGGGCACTTGAGTTGGGTGGGCTTGGCCTACGGCTTCAAATGGGTTTGGGCGCCCTTGGTGGACCGGATGCCATTGCCTTTACTGACCCGGTGGCTCGGGCGCCGCCGCAGTTGGTTGCTGGCTTCTCAAATCATCATCATGGGCGCCTTACTGGGCATGGCCTGGTGTGATCCCAGTCAAGCCTTGGAGCCGATTGTGTGGTGCGCCCTGGCGGTGGCCTTTGCGTCGGCCACGCAAGACATTGCGCTAGACGCCTTTCGCATCGAATCGGCGGGCTCTGCGCAGCAAGCCGCACTCGCGGCCAGTTACCAAACCGGTTACCGCTTGGCCATGATCTGGGCGGGTGCCGGGGTGTTGTGGGTCGCGGCCTGGGTGCAGGGGCCGCAGATCTCGGGCTACCAGCATGCGGCTTGGTCGGCGGCCTACACCACCATGGCGCTCAGCATGCTGGGCGGCATGCTGACCGTGTTGTTTTCGCATGAACCGGTGCATGCGCCCATGCCGTCGGCACGTACTGCGCGTGAATGGTTGCAAGGCGCGCTGGTTGATCCGTTTGCCGACTTTTTGCGCCGCTATGGTTGGCATGCGGTGTTGATTTTGTTGTTGATCGCCACTTATCGCATCAGCGACGTGGTGATGGGCATCATGGCCAACCCGTTTTATGTGGACATGGGTTACACCAAAGACGAGGTGGCCACGGTGACCAAGGTCTACGGTGTGGTCATGACCTTGGTGGGCGCTTTTGTGGGTGGCGTGTTATCGATGCGCTTTGGTGTGATGCGAATTTTGATGTTGGGTGCGGTGCTCAGCGCTGCCAGCAATGTGTTGTTTGCATGGTTGAGTGGCGTGGGTCATGACGTGACGTCGTTGGTACTGGTGGTGTCTGCCGATAACCTGGCCAGCGGCATCGCTTCGGCTGCGTTCATTGCTTATTTGTCTTCACTCACCAACGTGAGCTACTCGGCCACGCAATACGCCTTGCTCAGCTCCATGATGCTGCTTTTACCTAAGTTCATTGCCGGTTTTTCAGGCGATTACGTCAATGCCCACGGCTATGCGTCTTTCTTCATGTCTACTGCTTGGCTGGGTGTTCCGGTGTTGCTGCTGGTCGCATTGGCGGGGATGGCGAAGAGCTACGCTGAGCCTAAGGTGGGGGGCTGAGTAGCTTTACCCAACTTTACGGACGGTTGATGCCCCGTGCGCATCACTCGGGCATCATGCTGAGAGAGAAGAAAACCGGAAGGACGGATGCGCATGAGCTGCACACTGCTATTGATTGAAGACGATCTGCGTTTGGCGCAGATGGTGGCGGGCTATTTGCGCCAAGCCGATTTCAAGTGTGAACATGCCGGCGATGGTCAATCCGGTTTGGCGCGCGTGCAAGCTGGCGGCGTGGATTTGGTGGTATTGGATTTGATGCTACCCGACATGGATGGGCTACAGGTTTGCCAGCGTATTCGGGGGCTGCATGGCAGTGCCAGCCAGGTACCAGTGCTCATGCTCACGGCCAAGGGAGATCCGATGGACCGCATCATCGGCTTGGAGTTGGGCGCCGACGATTACTTACCCAAACCCTTTGAGCCGCGGGAATTGCTGGCCCGCATCAAAGCCATCTTGCGCCGCAAGCCAGGCGAGACGGCGGGTGTAAAGTCGCAAATGAGCTTTGGCTCGCTCGAGATAGACCGCGATGCGCGTCAAGTATCTGTGCACGGCGCCTTGTGTGATCTGACCTCTTACCAGTTTGATTTGCTCGTGGCATTGGCCGATCGTGCAGGCCGTGTGTTAACCCGCGATCAAATCATGGAAGCCGTGCGAGGCCGTGAGCTGGAGGCATTTGACCGATCCATTGATGTGCACATGGGACGCATTCGCGCTGCAATTGAGATCGACCCCAAAGAGCCCAAACGTATTTTGACTGTGCGTGGCGTGGGCTACGTATTTGCCAAACAGCAGGACTGATCAATATGTCGCTTCGAGCCGCATTTTCCAAACGGCTTTACCTACGCATCTGGCTGGCAGTGGTGCTGGGCGTGGCGGTGCTGATGCTCTTGGTGGGCTGGTTTTGGCGACTAGCGGAGCAACACAACAGTTTTCATGCGGCTGCGCGCGAAGTGATTGTGCGCAACGCCCAGGGCCAAGTGATTGGCACTAGCCCGGCGCTGGCGCAGCGCGGCCGTGGAGTTGAGTTTGAGTTGCAGTTGCCCAGTGGAGAAACACTGCAAATACAGGTGCCCTTTCCGCGACCACACCGGCCCGACAATGAGGAAGCGGTATCCAATGGCGGTGACGGGCCCCAGCCACATCACCCTGCACCTTGGTGGGCGCGCCCACCCTATGGTTTTTTGTGGATACTGGCCTTGGTGGGGTTGGCCGCCGCGCTGGGCTTGTACCCGATTGTGCGACGGCTCACACAGAGGTTAGAAACACTGCAACGCGGCGTTCAGCGATGGGGCGATGGCGATTTGAGTGTGCGTGTTCCCGTGACCGGCCAAGACGAGGTGGCTGATTTGTCGCGGCGCTTCAATGACGCTGCACAGCGCATTGAAAACCTGCTGTCCGCCAAGCGTGACTTGCTGGCTTCACAAAAATCCTTGCTTGCCAACGCTTCTCACGAATTGCGCTCGCCCTTGGCGCGCATCCGAATGGGCCTTGAATTCATGGGCGTTGAATCCAAGGTCGCGAAAGATGAGATCGCACTCAACATTGCCGAATTGGATCAACTGGTGGAGGAAATATTGCTTGCCAGTCGCTTGGACGCCAAAGAGGCGGACCTGGGCACTGTGGAGTCGGTGGACCTGATTGGGCTGTGCGCCGAAGAGTGTGCGCGCGTGAGCGCGACACTGCACTTGCCCGAAGGCGTGCAGTCGATTGAAATGCACGGTGTCGCCAAATTGCTGCGCCGCATGGTGCGCAATCTACTGGAGAACGCCAAGCGCTATGGCGGCGAGTCTGAACTGGGCATTGAGCTGGCTTTGATGCAAACCGCCGATCGCACCTGCATCCGTGTGTCCGACCATGGGCCAGGCGTGCCGGCGCAATTCAGAGAGAAAATTTTTGAGCCGTTTTTCCGCCTGCCCGGCGCCAGCGAGCGCACCGGCGGGGTGGGGCTTGGACTCGCGCTGGTCAAGTCGATTGCCGAGCGACACGGCGGGCGGGTTAGTTGTCACAGCCAAGAGGGGGGCGGGGCTTGTTTTGAAGTGACGTTCAAATACGCAATATTGAGTTAAGTTAACGGGCGATTTGTTCTGGATGCCAGTGAGTGCCGTCTCGTCTTTCAGTGATCATATGGTTGGCGATCAAGCTATTTGTAAGCTCTTAGTTGAGGAATCCAAAGACACAAGCCAACCAACGCGGAAAGGCTGGCAGTGTAGTAATTGTGTGCGAAATTCACATTGAAAAAGCTGGCGGTGAAATGCACAAAGGTCACTCCGCTCAGGGCCAGTGTCGATGCAATTTCTTGGGACTTAAAAAGTTCCCAGCAGATCCATGCAAGGCCCAGAAAAAGACACAATTGACTGGCTAGGCCCCATACGCCATGGTCGATCAATTGATTCAAATATTCGCTGTGGACGTGGCCTAGCTGATGGATTTCCGTGGAGTTAGCTTCATCGGCCCATTCACGCAAAAGTTGTTTTCGTCCGTCATGTCCATATCCAATCCAGGGCGAGCCTTGTATGGCCGTTAGACTTTTTTCCCACATGAAAATTCTAGATCCCACTGAGCTGTTGGAGCCGGCGGCCGGGGAAGCTTTTGAAACCTCAAATTGATCAATCGCTTCCTGGACTGCTTCTATGGGCCGTTGCAAAACTGGCGTGTAACTGAGTGCCCAGCAAGTTGCGACCAAAACGGCAGCGCCGAACAGTGAGCTTCTGTATTTAAGACCGATGTCCTGGACGGCAGGGACGCCTGATTGGCGTGTGCGATGGCGCCACAGATGATGTCCACAAACCAAGGCCCACCAAATCACAATGCCAAATACACCGCGGCTTCGGCTCGATAAAACGGCCAGCATCGCGAAAATTCCACCGCATAACCAAATGCGCCTGGCCAAAGGGGGAAAGTTTGACTTCAGCCCTAAGGCCAACAGCCATGCACTGACCATGGCCATGCTGGCTGCCCAGGGAATAGGATGCGTGTCGACCGCATCTCTGCCGAACATCGATACCCACAGCAGGCCCATCAAGCTACTCAATGACAGTGCATAAGCCATCGTTGGCAAGAGACGTGGGCGCACGAACAAATCACTGGCCACAATTGCATAAATGCCCAGTGCACCGAAAAAGAGTCGCAGCTCGCCATGGCGCTCGGCCCAAGGGTCAGACCAATAGATCATAGGCACGGTCTTAAGGAGCAGCACCGCCAAGCTCACGCCAAGCCAAACGCGCATCCAAGGCGGCGCGTGAAGCCGTTGACCAAAGCGAAAGGTGCGCAAGCCTGCCCACAAGCCCGCTAAACCCAAAAGTAACCAAGCCAAGCCCATGGCTTTACTGCTGAGCGACGACAACGCCAGCGACAAAATAAGTAGATATTCGAAAGGCGCGAGCATGAATCTAGACGGCGGCGCCGAATCAGGCATTGCTCAGCCAAGCCAGCTTGGTCGCCGCCTGTGTCATGACCGGTGAAGTGGCGTTCAATACTTCACCCTCCATGACTTTTTGGTACGCCAACACATACGCGTCCGTCATTCGATCCGCGTTGAAAAAGTCGACGGCTCTGGCATGGCAGGCTTGCCGGTCAAATTGCTGATGGCTCACGGCCTGAGTCAATACACTCAACTGGTTAGACAGAACGCCGCATTCGGGTGTGACGATCTCAGGCAGTGCGCCATAAGGTGTGGCAAACACCGGACAGCCAAAATACAGACTTTCAATGACAGCCAGTCCAAAGGGCTCATGCCATCGAACAGGAAAGATGAGTCCACGTGAGTGTCGCATGGTGCTGAACTTGGTTTCCCCTCCCACCATGCCAAGAAATTGCACATTTCGCGACCATGTGAACCTAAAGCCACGTTTGATGTTCAAGCGGGTGCCGCCCATAACGGCTAATGGCACATGGGCCTTTTTGCTCACATCGATCGCACCTTGCACATTCTTTACGCGCCACATGGCTTTGCCTAAAAAATGAAAGTGCGTTCGTTCAGCGTCAAGGTCTGCGGGGCCATAGGCACGCCAATCCAGCCCGTTGTAGACGAAGCTTTGAGCGCCGTGTCGCTCAGCATGGTTGCCTGACACAAACACGGTGTTCAAAGGAAGGGACTCGTCCAAGTTGGAGTTGCCGTGTTGCGTCATCAGCCAGGGCTTGCCGCATTCAAAATTTACACCGGGGTTGAACTGAAAGTGAACCAGGTCCACATCGGCAGGAATTTGCTGCTGAAGCGTGCGATGGGGGTCAAGTTCAATCACTTGGGCAAAGGGGCAAGTTGAACCTTTGGGCACTAAAAAACTGACTTGATGCCCTTTCTCGACTAGGCACTTAGCCAAATCCCAAATGACGCGTTCCGTGCCGCCATAGGCAAAGACGGGGATCGCTGAGTGGTTGACCAGAAGGACGTGCACGGCGTTTACCTTTTTACAGAAGCCGTCAGGTATTCGCGGTCGTACTTGAGCATGGCGTAGCGAAAGAAGCATTCCAGCGCAATGAAGAAGCAAAACAAGAAGCCTTGCGCCCCGCACAAGAAACCGCGCCGGAAAATGTACAACTGAATAAAACTGTTCAAGGCCGATGCAAAGCCTCTGAGCACGCCGCCCGATTTGCCACTCTCAGCGCGTTTGGCAGCGCCCAATTGCGCGTATTGGGCCAGCTTTTGCAAGCTGCCATATACCGTTTCACGAGAGTAATGCCAAAGCCGATTTTTGAATTTTCTCACCGGTGTTTGTGGGTTTTTCAAGATGGCTTTTTCATGAACCAGGCCTTCAAACCGCAGTAAATTAGACATGGGAAACATGCGCTGTACGCCCCCCGTGGTCTTCATCAACGTGAGAGCTTTGCCATAGGCCACTTGGTTCCATAGCACTTCCCAAGTCAGTTGCTCTTGAGACTGAACAGCGGCTTGAATCTCTTTGGCCAATTCGGCGGGGATTTGCTCGTCTGCATCCAAAAAGAAAATGTAATCGGCGCTGCAATGCTGAATCAATCGGTTGCGCTGCTCGGCAAAACCTTGCCAGTCGGGGTAGCTGTGCACTTGGGCGCCCAGACTTTGTGCGATGGCCACGGTGTCATCTTTACTTCCGCTATCTACCACCACAATGTGGTCTGCAAAATGGGCGCTCTGAATGCATTGTGCGATTCGGCGCGCTTCGTTCAGCGTCAGGATGCCGATGCACAGGGTGGGGTTCTTGCTCATTGAGCGCTCCAATCTAACAAGCCGCGCCAGCGGCCAACCATTCGGGCAATAAGCCGGGGTGATGGGACCAAAACGCGCAGCACCAAGGCTACAGTCGTGTTAATCAGCAGCATGCGCCGTTGGGCGACTGCGATCGCGAAGTTTTGGTGTTTGCGCGCAAAGATGAGCTTGGACTGCGCATGGTGGTAGCCGCGCAGGTATTCGCTGCGCCATGGGCTTTTGCCGCGCACGGAGCCACGTGATTTGTGCAGCGCGGTGTGCACTGGGTCGATGATCATGGGCAAGTGGGCTTGGAACAGGCGCAGGCAAAGATCATCATCTTCATAGTACAAAAAGAATTGCTCATCAAAGTAGCCACAGCGTGCGAAAACCTCGCACCTGAACAACATGGCTGCGCCGCACACAAAGCCTACACAGGCCGGTCCCGACTGCACACCGAGTCCTTTGCTTTTCCACATCAAGTGCGGCCATCGGTAGTTGATGTCGGCTTGACCGCCGGGCTGCAACAGCTGGGGCGCAATAATGGCCGCCTCAGGGAAGGTGTTCGCGGTCTCCAGCAGTCCTAAGACCGACTCGCTGGTGATTTCGCAGTCTGGGTTGAGCAGCAGGGCAAATGGCGTGTTGACCATTGCCAATGCCCTGTTGTTGGCTGCGCCAAATCCTAGATTGCTGGGCAGTGCCAGTATGCGAGCTTGGGGCAGGTGGTGCGGTGTGAGCTGTGCGCCGCCATCATCGCTGCCGTTGTCGACAACGATGATGTGCTCAAAATGCTCTAAGCTGGTCTTTAGCGCGGGTAAACAGTGCGCGCTGTTGAAGGTGACAACGATGACCGTGACCTGACCCAGCGCGAGGGCTGGGCGAGCAGGCCTTGGCGCCAACTCAGTGACCGTGAGCAACAACCTCACCCGCTTTGAGCTGGTACACCGTGCCGCAGTAAGGGCATTTGGCCGAGCCTGTTTTGGCCACGTC
>CANGEG010000051.1 GCA_947452725.1 Comamonadaceae bacterium
CCCGTCATTGGGCCTTTGCCCGTTACGTCGCAGACGCGTGCCATAGTGCACTCCGATATAAACAGCTGGTGCCGAGGGGCCGGTGTCCGAATGACACTGACCTGGCGCTCCAACCTCACCTCGCCAGAAGGGTGGCGGTAACCCGATCTGCTGACCGTACCGCATTCCAAAGAACGCGGCACTTTACTCAGCAAAGCCTTGGATTATAACTATTTTTGCCGCCCACCCAAAAGGTGTCGGGGAGTGACTTGAACTTAGCTCGCTTTACTGCTCAAGAAAACGTTGGGCGTCCAGAGCGGCCATGCAGCCCGTGCCGGCGCTGGTGATGGCTTGGCGGTACACATGGTCTTGCACATCGCCTGCAGCAAACACGCCGGGCACGCTGGTTTGGGTGGCAAAGCCTTTTAGGCCGCCACGGGTGACGATGTAGCCGTTTTCCAAATCCAGTTGGCCTTGGAAAATTTCGGTGTTGGGCGCGTGGCCAATGGCAATGAAGCAGCCTTTGAGTTCCAAGTCCTCGGTACTGCCATCGGTGGTGCTTTTCAGGCGCACGCCGGTCACGCCAGAGGCGTCACCCAAAACCTCTTCCAAGGTCTGGAAGGTTTTGAGCACGATTTTGCCCGCTGCAACCTTGTCCATCAGCTTGTCGACCAAGATCGGTTCGGCCTTGAATTTGTCGCGCCGGTGAATCAAATACACCTTGCTGGCGATGTTGGACAAATACAAGGCTTCTTCAACGGCGGTGTTGCCGCCGCCGACCACGCAGCAGACTTGGTCGCGGTAGAAAAAGCCATCGCAGGTGGCGCAGCCCGAGACGCCCCGGCCCATAAAGGCCTCTTCGGTGGGCAGGCCCAGGTACTTGGCGGAAGCGCCTGTGGCAATGATGAGCGAGTCGCAGGTGTAGGTGCCGCTGTCGCCTGTCAGGGTGAATGGGCGTTGAGTTAATTCCACCGTGTGAATATGGTCGAACACGATTTGGGTGTTGAAGCGCTCAGCATGGGCCTGAAAGCGTTGCATCAATTCGGGGCCTTGCACGCCATTGACGTCGGCAGGCCAGTTGTCCACCTCGGTGGTCGTCATCAACTGACCGCCTTGGGCAATGCCTGTAATTAGCAGGGGTTTGAGGTTGGCTCGGGCGGCGTAAACGGCGGCGGTGTAACCGGCAGGGCCGGAGCCCAAGATCAGGACCTGAGCATGTTGGGAGTTGGGCATGGCGAAACTACTTTTCAAAGTGATCGGGCTAATCGCCCGGGATACCTTGATTGTAAGAAGCTTGTGGCCTCCGTTGTGGCGCAGGGTTTTTGCCATGGCTGAGCTGTCCATGCGCCTTGGGCAAGGGTCAGAATCAGAAAAATGGGGTTCTATCGGGTAAGCTTAGCGGCAAACCTATGACGTATTCCATTCACACCCTCGTCAACCCCTCCGGCCCCCTCCAAGCCGAAGAGGAAACTGCGCCGCGCTCGGGCTTGACCCGCTTTACTCAAGAGTTTGGCCTGTTTGTGGCCGGCGTGTGTTTGCTAATGTGCCTTTTGTCGCTGCTCAGTTACCACTTACAAGATCCTTCTTGGTCCAGCTCCGGCACGGACGCGCAGGTGCGTAATTGGGTCGGGCGTTTTGGCGCTTGGACGGCGGACATCGCTTATTTTTTGTTTGGCTTTTCAGCCTGGTGGTGCCTGGCCGCCGGCGCGCGCGCCTGGTTGGTGGCCCTGGCCGTATGGCTGCGGGGCGAAGAAGCGCCCCAGGCATCGTCTTTTCAGTTCACGCGCAGCAGGGTGTCTTTTTGGTTGGGGTTGCTGATTTTGTTGGCGTCCAGCTCCTCCATGGAGTGGCTGCGTTTGTACAAGTTAGATGCGAGCTTGCCCGGCCAAAGCGGAGGTGCTTTGGGTTATGCCGTAGGCAAACTCAGCCTGCAATGGCTCGGGTTCACCGGCTCGGCCTTGGCCAGTTTGGTGTTCGGGGTGCTAGGCATCGCCTTGGTTTTCCGTTTTTCATGGGGCCGCTTGGCCGAGTCGATCGGTGCGTGGATTGATGGCCTGATTGCCTCGCGTCAAGAAAAACGCGAAATCGAGCAGGACTACGCTCTTGGCCAGCAAGCGCTGCGGGAGCGTGACCATGCGCTGCCTGTGGAGCCCATTGAGCCGGCCATGCACAGTCTGGGCGTGGACATCGCGGGCTCGACCGAGCCGACACTGGAGCCTTTGCTGCGTGAGTCCTTTCAAGATGAGCCAGCACCCGCTGTGCACGCCCACGTGTTGATCGAGCCTACCGCACAGGCTGTTGCGCCGAGCGAACGGGTGCAAAAAGAACGGCAAAAACCGTTGTTCAATGAATTGCCTGACAGCAAATTGCCTCAGGTCGATTTGCTGGATCGGTTGACCCTGCGCCAAGAGGGTGTGGCGCTGGAGACGCTGGAAATGACCAGCCGCATGATCGAAAAACGCTTGAAAGATTTCGGCGTCGAAGTGCGTGTGCTGGCCGCGGCGCCGGGCCCGGTGGTCACGCGTTATGAAATTGAACCCGCCACAGGCGTCAAGGGCTCGCAAGTGGTCAACTTGGCCAAAGACTTAGCTCGCTCGCTCAGTTTGGTGTCGATCCGGGTGATTGAAACTATTCCGGGCAAGAACTTCATGGCCCTGGAGTTGCCCAACGCCAAGCGCCAGTCTATCAAGCTGAGTGAAATTTTGGGCTCGCAGGTGTATCACGAAGCCAAGTCCATGCTGACCATTGGTTTGGGTAAAGACATTGGCGGCAATCCGGTGGTGGCCGACTTGGCGAAGATGCCTCACGTCTTGGTGGCCGGCACCACGGGCTCAGGTAAATCGGTCGGTATCAATGCGATGATTTTGTCCTTGCTCTACAAGGCCGAAGCGCGCGATGTGCGCTTGCTGATGATCGATCCGAAGATGCTGGAAATGTCGGTGTATGAAGGTATTCCGCACCTTCTCGCGCCGGTGGTGACCGATATGAAGCAAGCAGCTCATGGCCTCAATTGGTGCGTGGCCGAGATGGAGCGGCGCTACAAACTGATGAGCAAAATGGGCGTGCGTAACCTGGCCGGTTACAACACCAAGATCGACGAAGCCGCGGCTCGTGAAGAATTCATCTACAACCCGTTTAGCCTGACCCCGGATGATCCCGAGCCACTCAAACGGCTGCCGCATATCGTGGTGGTGATCGACGAGTTGGCTGACTTGATGATGGTGGTGGGCAAGAAGATCGAAGAGTTGATCGCCCGCTTGGCGCAAAAGGCAAGGGCCGCTGGCATCCATTTGATTTTGGCAACGCAGCGCCCCAGCGTGGACGTGATCACTGGCCTGATCAAGGCCAACATTCCAACGCGGATCGCGTTCCAGGTATCCAGCAAAATCGACAGCCGCACCATCTTGGATCAAATGGGCGCCGAAGCCTTGCTGGGCATGGGCGACATGCTGTACATGCCGTCAGGCACAGGGTTTCCAATTCGGGTGCACGGCGCTTTTGTCAGCGATGACGAAGTGCACCGTGTGGTGAGTTACCTCAAGTCCCAAGGCGGTCCAGACTACATCGAAGGCGTGCTTGAAGGCGGCACGGTCGATGGCGATGACGGCCCATCCGACAGTGATGGCGGCGAGAAAGACCCAATGTATGACCAGGCCGTGGAAGTGGTCTTGAAGAACCGTAAAGCCAGTATCTCGCTGGTGCAACGCCACTTAAAGATTGGCTACAACCGGGCCGCCCGCTTGGTGGAAGAGATGGAAAAAGCCGGGTTGGTGAGTTCTATGAGTGGCAGCGGCCAGCGCGAGATTTTGGTGCCTAACCGGGCGGAATGACAGGCATGATTACGTTGCTGTCTTTGGTCCATGGTCTGCTGCGCAGCCCTCGCCGAACGTGGGTTCATGGCTTGCTGGGTGGCTTGATGCTTAGTTTGTGCGCCTGTTTTGCCGCGGCAAATGGTTTGGATGCCTTGGAGCAGTTCATGCGCCAAGCCAAATCGGGGCGCGCTCAATTCTCGCAAGTGGTGACGTCACCAACCAAGGACGGCAAAGTGGGCCGTAGCAAAACATCCACGGGCACCTTCGAGTTTGATCGCCCGGGCCGTTTTCGTTTTGTTTACCTTAAACCTTTTGCGCAAACCTTGGTAGCCGACGGCCAGACGCTTTGGATGTATGACGTGGATCTGAACCAGGTCACAGCGCGCAAACAATCTCAGGTCTTGGGTGCTACGCCGGCGGCAATTCTGACCGCTGCAAGCGATCTCAAGGCCTTGCAGGCCGATTTCGTATTTCAAGCTGAACAGGAGCAAGCCGGTTTGCAATGGATGCGGGCCACGCCCAAAACCAAAGACGGTCAGATCCAGTCGGTTTTGGCGGCGTTTCGCAGCACCGATAAAGGCCCGGCCTTGGCGGTGCTGGAAGTGCTTGATAGTTTTGGCCAGCGGTCCGTTATGACCTTTAGCGGCTATGAAGCAAACCCCGTATGGGCTGCCGATCACTTTCAATTCAAACCGCCCGTTGGTGTCGACGTGGTCCGGCCTTGAGGGTGACTCGGTGACATCCCCCGTGCCTGATCTGTTTGCACACGAGCCTGTTGCGCCACTGGCGGAAGCCCTTCGCCCCAAAACTTTGGACGAGGTGGTCGGACAGTCCCACTTGCTTGGCGAGGGTAAGCCACTGCGTTTGGCCTTTCAGTCGGGCAAGCCCCATTCCATGATCTTTTGGGGGCCGCCTGGTGTGGGCAAGACCACCTTGGCGCGCCTGACCGCTACGGCCTTCAAGTGCGAATTCATCGCCTTGTCGGCGGTGTTTTCGGGGGTCAAAGACATCCGTGCTTCCATGGAGCAGGCCGAGCAAAATTTGGCCATGGGCAAGCACACGATCTTGTTCGTCGACGAAATTCACAGGTTCAATAAGTCTCAGCAAGACGCGCTGCTTCCCTATGCCGAAAGTGGCTTGGTGACCTTCATCGGTGCGACCACGGAGAACCCTTCTTTTGAAGTGAACTCGGCCTTGCTGTCGCGGGCTCAGGTCTATGTGCTCAAATCGCTGACGGACGAAGAGTTAAAACAGTTATTAAAACGTGCGCAAGACAATGCGTTGGGTCATCTTGAATTTGATGAACTGGCCACAGACACGCTCATTGGCTATGCTGATGGTGATGCCCGAAGGTTCTTGAACCTGCTGGAGCAAACCAGCACCGCCGCCAAAGCCACTGGCCTGACGGCGATCACGTCCGACTTTTTGCAAAACGCATTGACCTTGAACAGTCGGCGATTTGACAAAGGCGGGGACAACTTTTATGACCAAATTTCAGCCTTGCACAAATCGGTTCGGGGCTCCCACCCCGATGCGGCTCTTTACTGGCTGACGCGCATGTTGGATGGTGGCGCCGACCCGAGGTACCTGTCTAGGCGTATTGTTCGCATGGCTTGGGAAGACATCGGGCTGGCAGACCCTAGGGCCATGCAGATCGCCAATGATGCAGCCCTGACCTTTGAACGGCTTGGCAGTCCTGAAGGGGAGTTGGCACTGGGTCAAGCGGTGATTTATCTGGCTGTCGCAGCCAAGAGTAATGCGGGCTATAACGCCTACAACCGAGCCAAAGCTTTTGTGAAACTGGACAAGAGTCGCGAAGTTCCGGTTCACCTTCGCAATGCACCCACCAAGCTCATGAAGGAGTTGGGCTATGGGCATGAATACCGATATGCACACGATGAGCCCCACGCTTACGCCGCCGGTGAAACCTATTTGCCCGAAGGCCTGTCAGAGCCAGGTTGGTACCAACCTGCACCCAGAGGCTTGGAAGTCAAGATCGCGGAGAAGTTGGCTGTCTTGAAAAAGTGGGATGACGATGCAAAAAATTAGAGTTGCGACGTGATGAGGGTAAATACCCGCCGAATGAATACCGAAGAATTTTTTGGCCTCATTACAATGCCACCAGCTTGACCCGCCCTGCTTGCGCCCTGGCGGGTTTTTTGCTTAGGTCAATGTGTCACACAACGGAGAATTTTCATGGACGTTTTGCTTCAGCAGATCATCAACGGCCTGGTCATGGGCAGCATGTATGCCTTGGTGGCTTTGGGGTACACCATGGTCTACGGCATCATCAACCTGATTAACTTTGCCCATGGCGAGGTGCTGATGGTGGCTGCACTCACCAGCTGGACGGTGATTGGCATGATGAAAGAAGCCATGCCCGGTGCACCAGGTTGGGTGATTTTGCTCATTGCCTTGTTGATTGCCTGTGTGGTGGCGGCGGTGCTGAACTTTACGATTGAAAAAATCGCTTACCGGCCACTGCGCAACAGCCCTAAGCTGGCGCCCTTGATCACCGCCATTGGCATGAGCATCTTGCTGCAAACCTTGGCCATGATCATCTGGAAGCCCAACTACAAGGCCTATCCCACATTGCTGTCAAGTGAGCCCATTGACATTGCAGGCGCGGTGATCAGCCCTACGCAGTTGATGATTTTGGGCGTGACGGCTGTGTCTCTGGCCGTCTTGATGTGGCTGGTCAATGCCACCAAATTGGGGAGGGCTATGCGGGCCACGGCCGAAAATCCGCGTGTCGCCTCTTTGATGGGTGTCAAGCCCGATATGGTCATTTCGGCCACCTTCATCATTGGCGCGGTGTTGGCTGCAATAGCGGGTGTGATGTATGCATCCAATTACGGCACGGCCCAGCACTCCATGGGCTTTTTGCCAGGCCTGAAGGCATTTACCGCCGCGGTGTTTGGCGGTATTGGCAACTTGGGCGGTGCGGTGGTCGGCGGTATATTGCTGGGGCTGATCGAGTCCATTGGCTCGGGTTATATCGGCGAGCTGACCGGGGGCGTGCTGGGCAGCCATTACTCGGACATTTTTGCCTTCATCGTGTTGATTTTTGTGTTGACCTTGCGGCCCTCTGGCTTGATGGGTGAACGCGTGGCCGATCGCGCTTGAAACGGGGAGACTGATTGATGAAATCTAACAAAATTTTCACGTATGCACTGTGGGGTGTTGCACTGGTGTTGCTGCCCTTGCTGCTGCAAAACTTTGGCAACGCCTGGGTGCGCATCGCCGACATGGCTTTGCTGTATGTGCTCTTGGCTGTTGGCCTCAATATTGTGGTCGGCTACGCCGGCTTGCTTGATTTAGGCTATGTGGCTTTCTTCGCTGTAGGCGCCTACATGTATGCGCTCTTGGCGTCGCCACATTTGACCGACACCTTTCCCGCCATCGCAGCGATGTTTCCAGGCGGCTTGCATGCGCCCTTGTGGCTGATCGTGCCCGTGGCGGCGGCCACGGCCGGGCTGTTTGGTTTGTTGCTGGGCGCGCCGACACTGAAATTGCGCGGCGACTATTTAGCCATTGTGACCTTGGGTTTTGGCGAAATCATTCGGGTGTTTTTGAACAACCTGGACCAACCCTACAACATCACCAATGGGCCCAAAGGCATTGACCAGATCGATTCGATCAGTTTTTTTGGCATTCAGCTGGGCAAGAAACTCGACGTTGGGGGCTTTGAAATTGCCTCGGTGAGTTTGTATTTTTACCTGTTTCTTAGCTTGGTGCTGATCGCCATTTTGATCTCTCACCGCATTCAGCTCTCGCGCATTGGACGCGCCTGGATGGCGATTCGCGAAGATGAGATTGCCGCCAAAGCCATGGGGCTGAACACGCGCAACCTCAAGCTCTTGGCCTTTGGCATGGGCGCGACATTTGGTGGTGTCTCTGGCGCCATGTTTGCCGGCTTTCAAGGTTTTGTATCACCCGAGTCCTTCAGCCTGATGGAGTCGGTGATGATCGTGGCCATGGTGGTGTTGGGCGGCCTGGGCCATTTGCCTGGTGTGATTTTGGGCGCGATTTTGTTGTCAGCCTTGCCTGAGGTGCTGCGCTATGTGGCTGGCCCTTTGCAAGCCTTGACCGATGGCCGGTTGGACGCTGCAATTTTGCGTCAGCTGCTGATTGCGCTGGCCATGATCATCATCATGCTGATGCGCCCTCGAGGCTTGTGGCCTTCACCGGAACATGGCAAATCATTGCTGACGAAAGAGGGGGCCTGAGATGAGCGATACCGTATTGAATGTTGCCGGCATCTCCAAGCGCTTTGGCGGTCTGCAAGCCCTAACCGATGTGGGTATGACAATTGAGCGGGGTCAAGTTTATGGCTTGATTGGACCCAATGGTGCGGGCAAGACTACTTTCTTCAATGTCATCACCGGCTTATACACACCCGATAGCGGCACGTTTGAATTGGTGGGCAAACCCTATGAACCCACGGCTGTGCACGAAGTGGCCAAAGCCGGCATCGCGCGCACATTTCAAAATATTCGGTTGTTTGCCGAAATGACGGCACTGGAAAACGTGATGGTGGGGCGTCATATTCGCACGCATTCGGGTTTGCTGGGCGCCATTTTTCGCACACCCAGTTTCAAGGCTGAGGAAGCTGTCATCGCCCAACGTGCTCATGAGCTGCTCGACTATGTGGGTATTGGCAAATTCGCCGACTACAAGTCGCGCACACTGTCTTACGGTGACCAACGTCGCCTGGAGATCGCGCGCGCGTTGGCCACTGATCCGCAATTGATTGCGCTGGATGAGCCAGCCGCTGGCATGAACGCCACTGAAAAAATTCAGTTGCGTGAATTAATTGACCGCATTCGCAACGACAACCGCACGATCTTGCTTATTGAGCACGATGTGAAGTTGGTTATGGGTTTGTGCGACCGCGTGACGGTGCTGGACTATGGCAAGTGCATTGCCCAAGGCACACCGGCCGAAGTGCAAAAGAATGACAAAGTGATTGAAGCCTATTTGGGCACGGGAGGACACTGACATGAGCAGCACCTTGCTGAAAGTCAAAGGCCTGAAAGTGGCCTACGGCGGCATTCAAGCCGTCAAAGGGGTGGATTTTGAAGTGCACGAGGGCGAGTTGGTGTCTTTGATCGGCTCCAACGGAGCAGGCAAAACCACGACCATGAAGGCTATCACGGGCACACAGCCGATGAACGCTGGGGACATTGAATACCTAGGGCACAGCATTGCAGGCCAAGGCCCTTGGGACTTGGTGAAACAGGGCTTGGCCATGGTGCCCGAAGGCCGGGGCGTGTTCACTCGCATGACGATCACCGAAAACCTGCAAATGGGCGCATACATCCGCACTGATGCGGCGGGCATTGCCGATGACATAGAAAAAATGTTCACCATTTTTCCTCGTCTGCGTGAGCGCAAGGACCAGCTAGCCGGCACCATGTCTGGCGGTGAGCAGCAAATGCTGGCCATGGGCCGTGCCTTGATGAGCCGCCCCAAAGTGCTGCTGTTGGACGAGCCCTCAATGGGCTTGTCGCCCATCATGGTCGACAAGATTTTTGAAGTGGTGCGCGATGTGTACGCCCAAGGCGTGACCGTTTTATTGGTGGAGCAAAACGCCAGCCGCGCGTTGGCCATTGCCAACCGAGGTTATGTGATGGAGTCGGGCCTGATTACCATGACCGGCCCAGGCCAGCAATTGCTCTCAGACCCCAAGGTCAGAGCCGCTTATCTTGGAGAGTGACTGGGCAGGTGATCAGTCCACTTTCGCGCCGCTGGTTTTGACCACGGCCTCGTAGCGGTTGAGCTCTTTTTTCATGAATGCGCCAAACTGCTCGGGTGTACTGGCTACAGGCTCGGCCATCAGCGCTCCAAAGCGTGTTCGGGTTTCAGGTGCTTGCAACGCGGTGGTAAACGCTTTGTTCAATCGTTCCATGACGTCACGCGGTGTGCCTGCAGGCGCGACCAGCCCCCACCAAGTGTCGATCTCAAACCCTTTGAGGGTCTCGCTCATGGCAGGGATGTCGGGTAGCGCGCTGCTGCGCTGCGCGGTGGTGACGGCTAAGGCCTTGAGCTTGCCCGATTTGATGTTGGGCGCCGCAGTGGCCAGATTGTCGAAATTGAAATCGACCTGAGCCGAGAGCAAGGCCAGCTGTGCGGGGTTGCCTCCGTTGTAAGGAATGTGCACTGCAAAAATACCGGCCGCGCGTTTAAAGAGTTCACCTGCCAGGTGACCTGCACTGCCATTGCCGCCGGAGCCAAAATTCAATTGACCCGGATGAACTTTGGCATAGTGGACCAGATCGGCTAGGGTGTGGATGTTCAGCCGCTGCGCGGTGTCCGCGTTCATTACCAACACATTCGGCACCCGCAGCATCTGCGTGATGGGCGCAAAGTCACGCGTCGCGTCATACGGCATCTTGGTAAAAAGCCAGGGGTTGATGGCATGCGTAGCGGTGGCGGCAATGCCAATCGTCAATCCGTCTGGCGCGGCTTTGGCCACCAGGTCCGCGCCCAAGTTGCCACCGGCGCCCGGCTTGTTGTCAATGATCACTGGCCCCAAGGTGTCTTTGACCCGTTCTGCCAAAGTGCGCGCCGTCACATCAATTGGCCCGCCTGCGGCATAAGGCACGATCAGGCGGATGGGCTTGTTTTGCGCCAATGACGAAGCCGACACCAGGGTGCACAGCGTGAATGCAAGCAGTGCCTTAAGGCAGCAAAACGAGTGGCGCGGTGTTGCGGGGTTCATGGCAAGCTCTCGATTGTTTAGCTGGCGGACTTGTCAGCTTCAGATGTAAAGGAATCGGCATAGAACTCCTCTTCGGGTAAGCCGCCCAGGCTCTCATAGTCGCGCTTGGCCGAATCCACCACAATCGGTGCGCCACAGGCATAGACCTGAAAGCCTGATAAATCGGGGTGGTCTTGCAGCACCGCCTGGTGCACAAAGCCGGTGCGACCGGTCCAGGCATCTTCCGGTGCGGCGTTGGAGACGACGGGTACATAGCGCAGATGGGGCATGCTGGCCAATTGGGCCTCGACCCAATCGCTCATATAAAGGTCCGATGGCCGGCGCCCGCCCCAGTACAGCGTGGCGGGGCGGGTGATGCCTTGATGCTGCATGTGCTCGATCAATGCTTTGATGGGCGCAAAGCCGGTGCCCGAGGCCAACAGCACCATGGGTTTGTCGGAATCTTCGCGCAAGAAAAAGCTGCCGTAAGGGCCTTCGGCGCGCAAGATGTCTTTTTCTTTCATGGTGGTAAACACCGGGTCGGTGAATTTTCCGCCAGGCATATGGCGAATGTGTAACTCCACTTTGGGCGCAGCAGCCTCTATGGTGTGCGGAGCATTGGCCATGCTGTAGCTGCGGCGTGAACCGTCGCGCAGCATGAATTCAATGTACTGTCCGGCGTGAAACTTCATCACATCGTTGGCAGGCAGTTGAAGCTGAATCACCATCACGTCGTCCGACTTTTTGACCAGCGAAGCCACGCGTACCGGCATTTTTTTGATCGCAAAGGCACCTGCTTCAGTCACCTGGCGCGACTCCAGTACCACGTCGCTTTGCGCTGTGGCGCAGCAGGTCAAGATCAGTCCTTGGGCTTCCTCCTCAACACTTAGCGCTTTACTTTGGTGCGCACCGTGCACTACGGTGCCTTCGAGTTTTTTGCATTTGCATGAGCCACATGCGCCGTCTTTGCAACCATAGGGCAGCCCTATGCCTTGGCGAATGCCGGCGGCCAGCAATGTCTCGGTTGAATCGGCGCTGAAGTGGCGACCGCTGGGTTGTACAGTAATTTGATAGCTCATCCATGTATCCTTGAGTGTCTGACGATTAACCCTAACCCCCGATTTTGCCTTCAAATCAAACCCCTTTAGGCGCACTGCCTGCCCGTTTTCGCCGTGAGCGTGTTTTGATCGTGGGTTGCGGCGATGTCGGCATGCGCGCCGCGTCACAGTTACCAAGCGGCGTGCGCGTCTTGGCCCTGACTTCCAGCCCCGAGCGCAAAGCCGAATTGCGTGCGGCCGGCATCACCCCTTTATTAGGCAACCTGGATGCGCCGGCCAGTTTGCAGCGTTTGGCCGGTCTGGCTACGCGGGTTTTGCATTTGGCTCCTCCACCATCCGAGCGAGGTCGCGACTGGTCGCACGATCCTCGCACCATGGCTTTGTCCAGGGTGCTGCGTTTGCGCAGCCCCGCCAAGGCCCTGGTCTATGGCTCGACCAGCGGTGTTTACGGTGACTGCCAAGGCGCTAAGGTGAATGAAAGCCGAACGCTGCAGCCGCACACGCCGCGCGCAGTGCGCCGTGTGGATGCCGAACGTGTGATTCGTTTCGCTGGCCGTCTGGGCCTGCGCAGCAGCATCTTGCGCATTCCCGGCATTTACGCGGCCGACCGAGCCGGAGGCACCCCCAAGGAGCGCTTGCTTAAACGAACACCCGTGCTGCGCCCGGCAGATGACGTTTACACTAACCATATTCATGCCGACGACTTGGCCCGTGCCTGTCTTGCCGCCTTGTGGCGTGGCAAAGCACAGCGTGTTTATAACGTCAACGATGACACCACGCTAAAAATGGGTGACTACTTTGATATGGCAGCGGACATGCTGGGCTTGCCCAAGCCGCCACGTGTTTCGCGAAGCAGCGCAACAGAAACCTTGCCTTTGATGCTGCTCAGCTTCATGAGTGAATCACGCCGTTTGGACAATACCCGCATGAAACGCGAGCTGCGTGTTCGCTTGGCCTATCCCACCGTGCGCGAAGGCCTGCGGCCTCAGGGCTTGCTGCTTTAAACGAGGCGAGGTTTTGGCGCCCAAATTAAGGGCTGGCTCAGTTTGCGCAGACCATGAGCAACAAGCGCGAGTTGCGCGTGCCCGGCGCAATGTCTTGCCAAGAATTGGGCTCGTTGATTTCGCCCACCACCTGACCCTGTCCCTTGTTTTCGGCATAGGCCATATATTGGACGGTGCGTTCTTGTTGGTTTTTACAATCAATTTCCTTGTGGCTGCGCGTGGACAAAAAGCCCGCTTTTTCGCGCTGGCGAAACTCCGTGAGCGTCCACACACTCACTTTGGTGCCGCTGTGCTTGACGCTCGCCGCCTCGTAGTAGGAGGTGTTCTCTCTGGATTGGCCAAACTGCTTCAGGTCAGCGTGCGCGCCTGCGGCGGTGGTCAGCAAAAGAAGGCTAATGAGGTATTTCATGGCGAGGCTCGGAACAAAAAGTTGGATTCATCTTAAGTCAAGCCCATATTCAGTTCTTGATGTGTATCAAGCGTCATGCCTGCCATTGGCCAGCCTCCTCGGGTTGCTGTGACCGACTTCACCGTAATTGAAAGTGAAGTGTTTGGAAAAGATATTCATGGAATTTAATTAATAAATACTACATAAATAATAAATTATTCTTTATAGGTAGTTTTTTTTGAAAAAAATAGCTATTTCTTCATTTACTGGTTCAAAATTAGATTTTTAAAGTTTGACCTATTAAGTTGACTTTAAGATCAAAACTACATTTTTTGCATTTCTAACTTGCATGAAAATTCCAATTTCGGGTCAAAAAATTGATACTGGCGATAACCACCTAGTCTGCAAAACTGTGAGCGATTGATGGCGACCCCTTTCAGCTCCTCGCGCCTTTATCAACATATTTTTCGGTCAATCCAAGATAAACCGGTCAGCTACAAACTGAGCCATGTGGTGACCATGAGTGTGCTGCTGGCTTTGGCCGTGTTTTTTGTGATTTCTGCCGTTTGGCAGGTCAGCCAATCGCTGCAGCGCATCGAAAACGAGGCGATGAGTATTTGTGAGCTGACTTCGGATGCCAATGGCTCAGCCTTGCGTTTTGAAGACCCTAGCGCCGCGCAAGACCAGCTTAAAAGTTTACGGCATATCCAGCAAGTTCAGCGCGCGATTTTGCTAAACAAAGAGGGACGGGTTTTTGCCGCTTACCCCGCAGCCGATCCGGACGACTCCCCTTATGCCGGCACAGGATGGGGCAGTGCTTTGTTTGAAAGTCTGCACTGGACTTGGGCAACGCTGCGCTTGCAGCATCAAATTGAGCAAGATGGTGAAAAAATCGGCGGTTTGATTTTGGAGCTGGACTTGTCTAGCGTGTGGGTGTCGTTGGTAATTAATGGGGCAGTGGCATTGTTGGGTGTCGCCATGGGCCTTTTTTCAATACAAACCTTGACTGCGGCCATGCACCAGATGATTACCCAACCCCTGTCAGCGCTGGCCTTGTTGATGCGCCAAGTGGCGCAAAACAACGATTACAGCCAACGTGCGCCCCAGGGCAATAAAGATGAAGTGGGGGAGTTGATTGCAGGCTTTAACCACATGCTCAATGAAATTGAAATGCGCGACCAAAAGCTGGCTCAGTACAGCGCCCAGTTGGAAAGTCAGGTGCAAGCGCGCACCGCCGAATTGGTCTTGGCCAAAGACCAGGCCGAGGCCGCCAGCGTGGCCAAGAGTCAGTTTCTGGCCAATATGAGCCACGAAATTCGCACGCCCTTAAACGGGCTGATTGGTGTGTCTGAAATGCTGCATGAAACGCCGCTCGACGATACGCAAAAACGGTTCGTTGACATGGTGAGCAGTTCTTCATCTACCCTGCTGTATTTGATCAACGACATTTTGGATTTTTCCAAAATTGAAGCCGGCAAACTGCAGCTCGAGTCGGTGCGGTTTTCTCCTGCCAAGGCCTTGGAGGAAGTGAGCATGCTGTTTGCTGAACGCGCCCAAGACAAAGGTCTGGAGCTCATCCAAACCGTCAGCGCCAATGTGCCAGATACCTTGGTGGGTGACCCGCATCGCTTCAAGCAAATACTTGGCAATTTGGTAGCCAATGCGGTCAAATTTACCGAACACGGTGATATCCGTGTGGTATTGACTGTCGCCACTGATTCGGCACTGCGGCCTTGCTTGCGTTGCAGCGTTGAGGACTCGGGCATTGGCATGACGCCTCAAGAGCAAAAGCGCCTGTTTGAGGCCTTCTCACAAGCTGATATTTCCATGGCCAGACGCTATGGCGGCAGCGGCCTTGGCTTGGTGATCTCCAGGCAATTGGCGCAATTGATGGGCGGGGAGGTTGATTTTGAAAGCGCCAAAAATAAAGGCTCTAAATTCTGGTTCTGCCTGCGCATGGTGGAGCCAGAATTTTCAGTCGCAGCGCCCATGCTCAGCCAAACGGCGTTGATCGTCACGCAATCGGACTTCGTGGCCCAGGCCCTGGAGGCGAAACTACAACGTCTGGGCGTGGCCTCGGTGTGGGTCGCGCAGATGACGATGGATGAGCTGACAAGGCTCAAACAGAGGGGCCTGACTTGGGCCTTCATTGATCACCGAATTGAAAACCGTACCCGCTCACAATGGCTGCAGACTTGGTCCCACGCCTTGGGCGCTGAGGTGCGCGTGATTGCCCTGACCCGTATGCGATCGAGCAGTGAAAGTGAAAAGGCCAAGCAAGACGGCGCCCATGTGTGTGTCGCACATCCTTTGATGCTGCAGGACATCCAGCATTCTTTGCAGGCGAGTCTGCCAGCGCCCAAGCCGGGGGATCGACTGAGTGATAAATCAAACACGGCTACGTCGCCGTTCGATTGCACGGTGCTTGTGGCCGAAGACAACGATGTGAACCGTGAAATTGTCACAGCCATGCTTCGCGGCATGGGCTGTGAGGTCATCACCGCCAAAGACGGTTTGGAGGCCGTGCAAGTCAGCGCCGAGCACGATTACGATTTGATTTTGATGGACGTGCAAATGCCAGAGATGGATGGCTTGTCCGCCTGCCGTGTGATTAGGCAAAGAGAAATCGAACAGCACTTGCCGCGCAAGCCCATCGTCGCTTTGACTGCCAATGCGCTCACCGATGATCGCGACAACTGCCTGTCCGCAGGTATGGACGATTATTTAACCAAACCATTTATGCGTACCCAACTGCTGGCTTTAGTGCAGCGCTGGAGTCGAATGGCATCTTGAAAAATTGCCTTTGTTCGCGCGCAAGCTGCGCAAAGGCGAAACGCCATTTTTCTTGTGCTAGAATACGAAGCTTAGCGGCTGTAGCTCAGCTGGATAGAGTACTTGGCTACGAACCAAGGGGTCGTGGGTTCGATTCCTGCCAGCCGCACCAAATGAACGC
>CANGEG010000052.1 GCA_947452725.1 Comamonadaceae bacterium
AGCGGATGCCCAAGGCCATTACGTCATCCCAGTGACCGACCCACTGCCCGAGGGCGTTCAAGCCTACAAGGTTCAAGCCACCGATGCCGCGGGCAACAGCACCACGGTCGACGGCACACCCTTCACCGTCGACACACGGGCGCCCGCCGCCCCAACAGGCCTGCTCGATGGCCGCGATGACAACGGCGCGAGTGCCGCGGATGGTATTACCAGCATCAAAACGCCGCGCATCACGGGCGATACCGAGCCCAATGCCCGAGTCAAAGTTACGATCAACGGTCACGACTATGTCGCCCAAGCGGATGCCCAAGGCCATTACGTTATCCCAGTGACCGACCCACTGCCCGAGGGCGTTCAAGCCTACAAAGTTCAAGCCACCGATACCGCGGGCAACAGCACCACGGTCGACGGCACACCCTTCACCATTGATACCCGCCTGCCCGCCGCCCCAACGGGCTTGTTAGATGGCCGCGATGACAACGGCGCGAGTGCCGCGGATGGTATTACCAGCATCAAAACGCCGCGTATCACGGGTGATACCGAGCCCAATGCCCGAGTCAAAGTCACGATCAACGGTCACGACTATGTCGCCCAAGCGGATGCCCAAGGCCATTACGTCATCCCAGTGACCGACCCACTGCCCGAGGGCGTTCAAGCCTACAAGGTTCAAGCCACCGATGCCGCGGGCAACAGCACCACGGTCGACGGCACGCCCTTCACCATTGATACCCGCCCGCCCGCCGCCCCAACGGGCTTGTTAGATAGCCGAGATGACAACGGCGCAAACACCAGCGACGGCATCACCAGTATCGCAACGCCGCGCATCTCAGGCCTCACCGAACCCAACGCCGCAGTCAAAATCACCATCCATGGCCACGACTATGTCGGCCAAGCGGATGCTCAAGGCCATTACGTCATTCCAGTGACCGACCCACTGCCCGAGGGCGTTCAAGCCTACAAAGTTCAAGCCACCGATGCCGCGGGCAACAGCACCACGGTCGACGGCACGCCCTTCACCATCGACACACGGCCCCCCGCCGCCCCCACTGGCCTGCTCGATGGCCGCGATGACACGGGCTTGAGCGCTACCGATGGCATCACGGGCAACAACACGCCTCGCATTACAGGCCACGCCGAACCCAGCGCCACAGTCAAAATCACCATTCATGGCCACGACTATGTCGGCCAAGCAGATGCGCAAGGTCTGTATGTGATTGCGGTGACCGACCCCCTGCTAGAGGGCGCGCAGACCTATACAGTCAAAGCCACCGATGCCGCGGGTAACAGCACCACGGTCGATGGCACGCCATTTACGGTAGACACCAGCAGCGTCAGCACCAGTCAAGGCGTGAGTCTAAGCATCGACTCGATCACGCAAGACACCGGGTTGGATGCGCATGACTTCGTCACGGGGGACAACACCCTGACTTGGAGCGGCCGGTTGATCGAAGGGGCGTCTGTATTCAATCCCGCAGATTGGGTACAAGTGCAGTTGCTAGACGCTCAATCCCAAGTCTTGGCAACCCAGTACATTCAACCGCAAAGAATTGCAGGCGTTTGGAGCTGGACTTGGTCCGGGGATGCGTTGACTTTGCCCGATGGCGTCTACACCCTGAAAGCGCAGTTGGTGGACACGGCCGGCAATGTGATTTCGGCGCCTTGGGCCTGGAGCCACAACGCAACGGTGGATACCCAAGCTCAACAGCTGAACGGGCAACCCGATCCGAACGCCGATTTCAGCGTGCACATTAGTCATTTACTGCCCGACAGGGGCCTGAGCGCAACCGACTTTCTGACCAGCGCCAGCCAACTGAGTTTTACCGGCAACGTGACCAGCGCCCCGAACCACGCCAGTTTCAACGCCAACACTGGGCGCGTGTTAAACGAAGTGATTGACCACAACGGCAAGGTCGTGGCCTTTCAGTACCAGAGCCCCTCAAGCACGGGCGACTGGACGTTTGACAATACAGCCGTCTCTTTAGGCGTGATGGGTGCGGTGACCACATACACCCTCAAGTCCGTCACGGTGGACAACGCGGGACATTTTATGAACGCCACCACACAGGCGTTCACCGTGGATTTGCATGCGCCGCTAGTGAACAATCCAGGAACAGTGCTTATCGCCGGCGGCAATGACTACAGCCAAATGAGCTTTAGCGCTGACGAGCAAGGCGTCTATATTTTCAACGGGGTTCAGCAAACAGGCAGCGCCCTGGATCTGGGTGGACTGAGCCATTTTGAGGCGGGCCAGTTCAACATGGTTTTTCGCGACGCGGCAGGTAACGCTTGGACCAGAACCAATGCTCAAGCTTGGGATTTCCATTTGCTGCAGCCCATCACGCTGGACATCTCAGCGTCCAACTCGCCTGCATTTGACAGTGGACAATTGGTGGGCTCCGTGGGCACACAGGTGATGACGGCGGGGCAAAACCTGGATCTATCGTCGCTGTACACGCTAACGCCTGCACTGCAGGCCAACGGGGGCATCAATCACATCGTCATGGGCGCAGGTGCGCAAACGCTCACGGTATCTATCGGGGACGTGCTGGAGTTGGGCATCAATAACAGCTTTGCCAACACCGCCGCACTCAGAGATCACTTGCAAATGCGGGTGGATGGCGACAGCGCTGACAACCTTGCGCTCACCAAACAATGGGCCAACTCGACTGCGCAAAGCTGGTCGCTCAATCAAGGCCAGGTCACGCTGGATGGTCAGATCTACAACGTGTACAACAACGAAACTTTAAAGCTCGATTTGTTTGTCCAGTCAGCGATCCATGTGACGACTGTTCTCTAAAACAAAGCGAAAAAAAGGCCTGCAAGCAGGCCAAGGTGCTGTGCGGGGAGATAAGCCCCGCACAGCTCTTTTACGACAATCTACCTTTAAGCCGCGGCCTTGACCTTCAAGCGCCACGCGTGCAGCAACGGCTCTGTGTAGCCACTGGGCTGTGCCTTGCCTTTAAAGACCAAATCGCAAGCCGCTTTGTATGCGGCTGACTTGGCAAAGTTACCGGCCATTTTTTTGTAGGCGGGGTCACCAGCATTTTGCGCATCCACCACAGCGGCCATGCGCTGCATGGTGGCTTTGATTTGCTTTTCTGTGACGATGCCATGATGCAACCAGTTGGCCATGTGCTGGCTAGAGATGCGCAGCGTGGCGCGGTCTTCCATTAAGCCCACGCCGTTGATGTCCGGCACTTTGGAGCAGCCCACGCCCTGGTCCACCCAGCGCACCACATACCCCAGGATGCCTTGGGCGTTGTTATCAAGTTCTTTTTGCTTGTCTTCGGCAGACCAATTGGCGTCCTTCAGGGCCACCACGGGGAACTGCAGCAGCTTGTTCAAAGTCTCTTCACGCAAGGCTTTGGGGTCTTGCTTGAGCACAGCCTTTTCCATTTGCTTTTGCAGCGCAGGCACATTGACTTGGTGGTAATGCAGGGCGTGCAAAGCGGCCGCAGTCGGGCTGGGCACCCAGGCGGTATTGGCACCAGACAAGGGGTGTGCAATTTTTTGCTTGAGCATATCGGCCATCAAATCGGGCATGGCCCACATGCCTTTGCCGATCTGGGCGCGACCGCGCAGGCCGCACTGCAGACCGACGGCCACATTGGCTTTTTCGTAGGCCGCCAGCCAGGTGCTGGACTTGATATCGCCCTTGCGCATGACGGGACCGGCCAGCATGCAGGTGTGCATTTCATCGCCCGTGCGGTCCAAGAAACCGGTGTTGATGAAGGCCACGCGGCTCTTGGCGGCAGCAATACAAGCCTTCAAGTTGGCGCTGGTGCGGCGCTCTTCGTCCATGATGCCCAGCTTGACGGTGGAGGCTTTGAGGCCCAGCACTTTTTCCACGCGACCAAAAAGTTCATCGGCAAATGCGACTTCTTTGGGGCCGTGCATCTTGGGTTTGACAATGTAGACGCTGCCGGTGCGGCTGTTGCGCAGGTCGGCCGTTGTTTTCTTTTGCAAGTCCACCATGGCGCAGGTGGTGGTGATCATGGCGTCCATGATGCCTTCAGGGATCTCTTTTTTGCTGCCGTCTTTGGCGGTATACAAAATTGCGGGATTGGTCATCAAATGGCCAACGTTGCGCACAAACAAAAGCGAGCGACCATGCAGCTTGACCGTGCCTTTGCCCGCAGGCTTGGTGTAAACGCGGTCAGGGTTCAATGTACGACTGAAGACTTTGCCATTTTTCTCAACGCTCTCGCTCAACGTGCCTTGCAAAATGCCCAGCCAGTTGCTGTAGGCCAGCACTTTGTCATCCGCGTCCACTGCGGCCACCGAGTCTTCCAAATCCAAAATGGTCGACAGCGCGGCCTCCACCACCAAGTCGCACACGTGGGCCGAATCGGTCCTGCCGATCAGGTGAGCGGCATTGATTTGCAAGTCCAAATGCAAGCCGTTGTGCACAAACAGCACCGAGCTCGGGGCTTTGGCGTCGCCCTGAAACCCGACAAACTGCTTTGGATCAGCCAAGGTGGTTTTGCCGGTTTTCAAGCTCACAACCAGTTGACCCGCCTGAATGGCGTAGCCCGTGCTGTCAATGTGTGAGCCCTTTTTCAGCGGCGCGCAACGGTCCAGCACATAACGGCAGTATTCAATGACTTTGGCGCCACGCTTTGGGTTGTATCCCTGGCCTTTTTCGCAACCGTTGTCTTCGCTCAGCGCATCGGTGCCATACAAGGCGTCGTACAAAGAGCCCCAACGCGAGTTGGCAGCGTTCAAGGCGTAGCGGGCGTTCAAGATCGGCACCACCAACTGCGGGCCAGCCAACTTGGCCAATTCAGCGTCAACGTTTTGCGTCGTGGCTTGGGTGTTTTTGGGCTCGGGCACCAGGTAGCCGATTTGGCTCAAGAACTTTTGGTAAGCCTTCATTGCCTTGCCTTCGGCCACAGGGCCGGGGTTAGCCGTGTGCCAAGCGTCCATGGCGGTCTGGATGCGGTCACGCTCGGCCAGCAAAGCGATGTTTTGCGGTGCCAAGTCAGACACCACGGCATCAAAGCCCTTCCAGAAGGTCTCGCTCTTCACGCCGGTAGCAGGCAGCACCTGGTCTTCAATAAAACGGTAAAGCGTGGTGGCCACTTTCAGGCCGTGAACTTGTGTGCGTGGGGTCATGTGAAACCTCGGTTGGAAAAGTAAAAGAAAAGCATCTGAGAATTTTTTGCGCAAGCTTGCGGGCATTCAGCCCAACAAGCCCACTTTATTCGATGCACAAAGGTTAATAAACAAGGCAAAAATTCATTAACCCATGACTTTAAGGCAAAAATGAATTCAAAAAGGCACTTCAAGCAAGTGCTTTTCAGTCCGTTAAGGTGAATTTCGAACGCATTCCATTCGCTGTAATCATCAATACCCAAGCCTTCATTTTTGACAAACACTTGCATAATGAAGGCCTATGGACAAGCTCAAGGTCTTCGAATCCTTCGTCTCGGTCGCAACCAAAGGCAGCCTGACAGCCGCCGCGCGGGCCGAAGGGGTGGCGCCGGCCATCATGGGCAGGCGCCTGGACGCGCTAGAAGAACACTTGGGGGTAAAACTGCTGGTGCGCACCACAAGGCGCATCAATCTGACTCACGAAGGTAGCGCGTTTTTAGAAGACTGCCAGCGCCTGCTGGGTGAGGTGGCCAATGCCGAAGCCAGCGTGTCTGCCGGCGGCCTCAAAGCCAGCGGCCATTTGCGCATCACGGCCCCGGCCGGTTTTGGTCGCCGCCACGTGGCGCCCTTGGTGCCGCGCTTTCGCGCGATCCACCCGGATGTGTCGATTTCATTGAATTTGAGCGACCGCGTAGTTGACTTGGCGGGTGAGGGCTTTGACTGCGCCGTGCGCGTGGGCGATCTGCCCGATTCGTCATTGGTGAGCATGCGCATTGCCGACAACCGCCGCCTGTGCGTGGCCGCACCCGCCTACTTGGCGCAGCGCGGCACGCCGCAGCGGCCGGCGGACTTGGTCCACCACGACTGCCTGACTTTGTCGAGTGATGCCAGCCAAACGCGTGGCTGGGCCTTCAAAGTGCCGCAAAGAAATACCGACGCCAGCGAGCTCATTCACCTCAAACCCTCGGGCCCGATGGACTGCTCGGATGGCCAAGTGCTGCACGACTGGTGCCTGTCGGGCCTGGGCATTGCCTGGCGCAGCACTTGGGAAGTGCAAGCCGAAGTTCAAACCGGCCAACTGGTGCCCGTGCTGGAGGACTTTGCCGCACCCTCTAACGGCATTCATGCCGTGTTTTCGCAGCGCAAACACCTGCCCCTTCGGGTACGGCTGTGGATTGACTTTTTAAAGGCGCAATACAGCCAGCCCCATTACTGGAACGCACCTGCATGAACAATCTTGCAGTTACGCCGGCCTTCAAACTCTTGGTGCTGTGCGCCGACGATTTCGCTTTGAGTGCGCAGGTGTCCGAGGCCATTGCGCAGTTGGCCGCAGCCCAGCGCATCAGCGCCACCAGCGCCATGGTCTTGTCCCCACGCTGGGCCGAAGACGCGGCGTGCTTGAAAGAGTTGCGCGGTCAAATCGACGTGGGCCTGCACCTGGACTGGACCAGCGACTTTGCCATCGATAAGGGACACGGCCGCTCTCTGGGGCAAACCATGCTGCGTAGCGTTTTGCCCGAAGCTTTGGGCGGCTTGAAATTCAACGCAGTCAAAGCGCAAATTGAACGCCAGCTCGATGCCTTTGAGTCGGTCTGGCAAGCGCCGCCGGATCATATTGACGGCCACCAGCATGTTCAGCAATTCGGCACGATTCGTCAGGCCTTGCTGCAGGTCATGTCGTCACGCTACGCAGGACGCCAGCCTTACCTGCGAGTCTCACGGCCACCTCAAGGGCAGGCCGATTTCAAAGGCCGCGTGATGGCCGCTTGGGGCAGCCAGACGCTCAAGCGCGAAGCGGCTGTGCAGCGCATCCCCACGTCCCCGGCGCTGTCGGGTATTTATGACCTGTTTGATGAAGACCTGCATTACGCCGATCTCATGGACGTTTGGCTGAGCCAGGTGCCCGAAGCCACTTTACTGATGTGCCACCCGGGACTGCCAGCCAGCACAGGTGGCCAACGGGGTGACCATGCCTACGCCCGCGTGGCGGAATGGCAGCATTTGTCGAGCGAGCATTTTGTGCAACAGCTTTGGCACCACCAGGTGCGTTTAGTTCGCGGCGCCAGCCTGTTCCCTTGAAACAAAGCATTGACTGGTTGGGCCGCTGACAGCGGCGGTGAATGGTGCGGCTAGCGCCTCAGCGCTGGAACGCCCAAAAGCGACTCAAGATAAAGGTCTGCGCCGAAGCCAGCACCAGGGCCGCAAACAAGGCCACCAACGCATACCAGCCGTAATGGCGGGTCAGTACCATGAACACCAATTCATTGCAGCCAAAACCGGCCAAGGCGGTCACGCCAAAGCGCCGCAGGCTTTGCTGAATGGGTGTGGAAGTGCCTTTAAAGCTGAGCCAGCGGTGGCCGGCAAAACTGACCACGAAGGCAACGATAAAACCCAGCGCATTGGCAAGCTCTGGCCACATCTCGGGCTGCAGGTATTGCACAAGCGCAAAGACGCCCATGTGGGTGAGTGCAGCGCTGGCGCCCGTCAGTAAAAACCAAAAGGCAGTGGACTTCATGCGCGTGGCATCCCCGATACGCCCGATGTATCCGTTGCACCTGCCAAGCCCGCGCCCACGCGCTTTTGCACCCAAAACACCGGGCGCTGCTTGACCTCTTCGTAGATGCGGCCCACATACTCGGCCAAGATGCCCATGCCCATGAGCTGGATGCCGCTAAGCAGCATCATCCCGACCACGATGGTGGCGTAGCCCGAAACCTGAATGCCGGTGTAGAAATACTCCACAACCACCCAAGCGCCATAGCCAAAGGCGGCCAGCGAAAGCAGCAAACCGAGCAAGCTCAAAAAGCGCAGCGGCACGGTGGAAAACGCCACCACCCCGGTCACGGCCAAACCAATGGAGCTGCGCCAACCAAAGCGCGAGACGCCCTCAAGACGGGGCAGCGGCTCGTACTCGATCGCCGTGCTTTTAAAGCCAGCCCAGGCGTACAACCCTTTCATGAAGCGGTTGCGTTCGGGCAAAGCGTTGAGCGCCTTGACGACTTGCTGATCCATTAAGCGAAAGTCCCCGGCATTTGGAGGAATCTTGACGCGGTTGCCCGAGTTCACAAGACGGTAAAACAACTGCACCAATTGGCCATGCAAGGCGGTTTGATCGTCACGGGTGGTGCGAATGGCGTAGACCACGTCCATGCCTTCGCGCCAGAAGTCGAGCATTTTGGGCACCAAGTCGATTGGATGCTGACCGTCGGAGTCCATGATCACCACCACATCGCCCGTGGCGCAGGACAGGCCGGCGGTGATGGCCGCCTCTTTGCCAAAGTTGCGACTGAGCTGTAGCAACACGACTTCGGGATACTGCGAGCACAGCTGCTCCACCACTGCCACAGTCGCATCACGGCTGCCATCGTCCACCACGATCAGCTCGACACGCCCCGACAAGCGTCGCAACGTGGCCAGCACCTGCGCCACCACCAAAGGCAAATTGGCCTGCTCGTTATGCGCCGGCATGACGCAGGAGATCGAGGCCTGATCACGCCGGTGGGCGGGCAAGGTCATGGGCACAGAGGGGGCAGAAAATGCGGGCAATGAATTCATGACGTTGGGTGGCAGTTTTGCCAATGCTAATGCATGAGCCCAAGCCTTGTCCTCCGCCAGAAGCTGCGCCGAGCGCGCCAGCGCCTTGCGCCTTAATGAAAAGACCCCGCCAGCGAATGCCAGGCGAGGTCAATTTGAGCGGTCAAACCGCAATTACTTGTTTTTCAGGCATTCGCTCATAAAGGCCTTGCGCTCGTCGCCTTTTTTGCCGGTCGCATCGGCGTTGCATGTTTTCATTTTGTTTTGCTGCGCTGTCTTGGGACTCACTGCCGGTTCAGCCTTGGCGCTCAGACAAGATTTCATGAAGGCTTTGCGTTCATCGCCCTTTTTGCCTTCGGCATCTTTGTTACAGGTCGCCATCTTGTTTTGCTGAGGCGTTCTTTCGGACACAGGGGCTGGCGCGGCAGGGGCCGCTGAAGCGGCTGCAGGGGCTGCAGGGGCGGCCGTAGCCGCCGCTTTGGCGGGATCAGCGGCCTGGGCAATGCCAGCAGCCAAAGTCAAACCCAAGGCGATGAGAGCGAGAGATTGAGAAACGAATTTGCGCATGATGTACCTCCAAAAATTGTCGAAATGATGAGAAACCATCCTTGCAGACCAACTGCTGCCGGGATATGAGATTAACGCCGCGGCACCCCGTGCGTGGACAAATCATTGTCATATTGTGTAACAACCCTCCTATCGAGCAGTTGTTGCATACCGTTGACATGCCCATGCCACGCTCAATGAAAGGGCGGTGACCGTGCCTCTGCAGGGGCTTGCGGCCAGCCCCGTAAAATGCCGCATGCTTTCAGTCAAACAAGAATTGCTCGCGGCCTTGGCCGCCGAGCTGGACACCCTCCTCCCCGGTGCGGGCGCCAAAGCGGCTTTCGAGTCGCCCAAAGTGGCCGCGCATGGCGACTTTGCCTGCACGGCCGCGATGCAACTGGCCAAACCGCTGCAACGCAACCCGCGCCAACTGGGCGAGCAGTTGCGCGATGCGCTGATGGCCAACCCGGCTTATTTGCGTTGGGTGGAGGCGATCGACATCGCCGGTCCCGGCTTCATCAACATCCGCCTCAAGCCCGCCGCCAAGCAAACCATCGTGAGTGAGGTGCTGGCAGCAGGCCACCAGTTTGGCAACCAACCGGACAACGGCCAGCGTGTGTTGGTCGAGTTCGTCTCGGCCAATCCCACCGGCCCGCTGCACGTGGGTCATGGCCGCCAAGCGGCGCTGGGTGACGCTATTTGCAACTTGTTTGCCACACAAGGCTTTGATGTGTACCGTGAGTTTTATTACAACGACGCGGGCGTGCAGATCAACACCTTGGCCACCAGCACTCAGCTGCGTGCCCAGGGCTTCAAGCCCGGCGACACATGCTGGCCCACCGACCCCGACAACCCGGCAAGCAAAGCGTTTTACAACGGCGAGTACATCGCTGACATTGCGCAAGACTTCTTGGCCAAAAAGACCGTGCGCTCTGACGACCGCGAGTTCACAGGCAGTGGTGATGTGAACGATCTGGACGGCATGCGCCAGTTCGCCGTCGCCTATTTGCGCCGCGAGCAAGACCTGGACTTGAAAGCGTTTGACGTGCGCTTCGACAACTACTACCTTGAATCCAGCTTGTACACCAGCGGCAAGGTGGCCGACGCGGTGAGCCGTTTGCAAGCGGCCGGCAAGACCTACGAGCAAGATGGCGCACTGTGGCTCAAGTCCACCGACTACGGAGACGACAAAGACCGCGTCATGCGCAAGCAAGATGGCACGTTCACCTACTTTGTGCCCGATGTGGCCTACCACATCGCCAAGTGGGAGCGCGGCTTCACCAAGGTGGTGAACATCCAGGGCACCGACCACCACGGCACCATTGCCCGCGTGCGCGCCGGCCTGCAAGCGGCCAATGTGGGCATTCCCATGGGTTACCCCGACTACGTGCTGCACACCATGGTGCGCGTGATGCGAGGCGGCGAGGAGGTGAAAATTTCCAAACGCGCCGGCAGCTACGTCACGCTGCGCGATTTGATTGAATGGACCAGTACGGATGCGGTGCGTTTTTTCCTGCTCTCGCGCAAGCCCGACACCGAATACACCTTTGATGTCGACTTAGCGATTCAAAAGAACAACGACAACCCTGTGTACTACGTGCAGTACGCGCATGCCCGCATTTGCTCAGTGCTGCGTGCATGGGCGGACAACGATGGAGGCGATTTGGTCACCTTGCAAAACGTGGACCTCTCAGCCTTGGAAAGCCCGCAAGCCCAAGCCCTGATGCTGCAACTGGCCAAGTACCCGGCCATGCTCTCGGCGGCGTCCAGCGACTTTGCACCGCACGATGTGACTTTTTACCTGCGCGATCTGGCCGCCTGTTATCACAGCTACTACGATGCAGAGCGCATCTTGGTTGACGACGTGAGCGTCAAGCAAGCACGCCTAGCGCTGGTCGCGGCCACAGCACAGGTGCTGCACAATGGCTTGAAGGTGTTAGGTGTTTCAGCGCCCACCAAAATGTAATGAGGGTCCACAGATGAAGCAGCATTCGCAAAGAGGTGGCGCCGCCACGGGTTTTATCATCGGTTTGGTGATCGGTCTGGCCGTGGCCCTGGCCGTGGCGATTTATGTGACCAAGGTGCCAACCCCCTTCACCAACAAGAACCAGCCCCGCTCGGCCGAGCAGGATGCGGCGGAAACCCAGAAAAACAAGGATTGGAACCCGAACGGCGCTTTGCAAAACAAACCGACAGTGCCGGCCTCTGAAGTCCATGAGCCGGGCAAAGACGGTGGCAACGAGGCGCCCAAAGCGGAGTTCAAAGAACCGGCGAAAGAAGCGGCCAAAGAAGTACCCAAAGTACCTTCAGCCAAAGAGCCAGCCAAAGAAGTGGCCAAGCCTGAACTCAAACCCGCCGTCACCGCCGACCCGCTGGGCGAACTGGTCAAGTCCAAGGCCGTGCAGGTTACGCCCGCACCCAGCGCCGGTGACCCCTTCACCTACTTCGTTCAAGTTGGCGCTTTTCGCAGCCAGGCTGAGGCCGACGCGCAGCGCGCCAAACTGACCATGATGGGGCTGGACGCCAAGATCAGCGAGCGAGAGCAAGCTGGCCGGCAGGTGTACCGTGTGCGCTTGGGGCCTTTTGACGACAAAGAGGTTGCTGAACGTGCCAAGTCCAAATTGGACGCCGGTGGCGTTGAGACCGCGCTGGTGCGCGTGCAGCGCTGATGCAGCCATGCGGCTTGTGTACTCACTCCAAATTGCCGATTTCAAGTTATCAATTGCTGATTGGATTTCAAAATGAAACGTCGTGATTTCAACCTCTCCACCCTGACCGCGGGCATGAGTGCCGTGGCCCTGCCCGCAGCCTGGGCCCAAGCCCCCGCGGCTAAGGCAGTGGCGGGCCCGCCCATCAAACTGAGCGAAGGCAAGGACTACAACCGACTTGAGCGCCCCCAGGCCAGCGAGGCCGGCGCGGGCAAAATCGAGGTGATTGAGTTCTTTTGGTACAGCTGCCCGCACTGCAATGCCTTTGAGCCGACCTTTGCCAACTGGGTTAAAAATGCCCCCAAAGACGTCGTGGTGCGACGCATTCCGGTGGCGTTCAACGACAGCTTTGCACCCCAGCAGCGGTTGTTCTTTACGCTGGAAGCGCTGAACTTGCTAGACAGCTTGCATGCCAAGGTGTTTCAAGCGGTGCATGTGGACAAGTTGCCCTTGAACACCGACTCCAGCATCCAAGCCTGGGCCGAAAAGCAAGCGGGTGTGGACAAAACCAAGTTCGCAGAAGCCTATAAATCGTTTGGCATGGCCAGCAAACTTCGCCGTGCCGTGCAGTTGCAAAACGACTTTAAAGTCGAAGGCGTTCCCGCCTTGGGTATCGCTGGGCGTTTTTACACCGATGGCTCCATGGCCGGCAGCATGGAGCGTGCGCTGCAGGTCACCGAAGCCCTGCTGGCGCAGGTGCGCCAGAGCAATTAAGCCGCCCACTCCTGCCGCCGCAGCGCTTGCCGCCCAGTCCGCCCGATTTAACTTAGGCGGACTTTTTTATGCCCGCCAGGCGCTGAGACCCCAGCTTGCAACTACAATCAAAGCAAGATTCGCGCCTTTATGAAACTTCCACTCGCACCGACCCTTCTGGCCATGGCCGCCCTTGTGGCGCCGCAGCTCGTTGCGGCCGAAAAAGCCGATAGCAACAAGCCGATGTACATCGAAGCTGAAGCTTTGAAGCACGAGGAATTCAGCAAAACCACGATCTTCACCGGCAACGTGAATGCAACCAAAGGCACGCTGGTACTGCGCGCCGCCAAACTGGTGGTGGTGCAAGACGCTTTTGGCAAACAAGTGGCCGATATGACGGCAGCCCCTGGCGAGCGTGCGTTTTTCAGGCAAAAGCGTGAAGGCCTGGATGAGTTTACTGAAGGCGAAGCCGAAACCGTGCTGTATGACAGCGACGCCGACAAGATCACCCTGACAGGACGCAGCGAACTGCGCACCTACCAAGGCACGCAATTGGCCGATCGGGTGCAGGGCCACCTGATTGTGTACAACAACATCAGCGAAATTTTCACGGTGGACGGCAAGCCAACCGTGCAGGCGGCCCCCGGCAGCACGCCCCCACGCATCAAAGCCATGCTGACCCCGCGCAATACACCGGCCGAAGTGGCCCCGGGCAACACGCTGGTGCCCTCGCTGCGCATCAGCCCGCGCGTCACGGCCCCTGCAGGAGCCAAGCCATGAGCCAAGAAAACGCCGTGCAAGAGCGCACAGCGCCACAGACCACAACGGTTGCGTCTGGTGGCCCAGAGGCCGACGGCCAAGTCAGCTGCTTGGAGGCGCTGCACCTGAAAAAAGCCTACGGTTCGCGCAAGGTGGTGCACGACGTGTCGGTGAAAGTTCACAAGGGCGAGGTAGTGGGCCTGCTCGGCCCCAATGGCGCGGGCAAGACCACCTCTTTTTACATGATCGTGGGCTTGGTACGTACAGACGGCGGTCAAATCTTGATCGATGGCCAGGATGTGACGCAGATGCCCATACACCGCCGCGCGCGCATGGGTTTGTCTTACCTGCCGCAAGAAGCCTCCATTTTTCGCAAACTCAATGTCGCCGACAACGTGCGCGCGGTGCTGGAGTTGCAGCGCGACGAGCACGACAAGCCTTTGAGCGAGGCAGCGATTGAAAAGCGCCTGCAAGAGCTGCTGCAAGACCTGCGGGTCGACCATCTGCATGACTCGCCCTCGGTGGCTTTGTCGGGCGGCGAGCGCCGCCGCGTAGAAATTGCCCGCGCCCTGGCCACCAACCCTCGCTTTATTTTGCTGGACGAGCCCTTTGCCGGCATCGACCCGATCGCGGTCATTGAGATTCAGCGCATCATCGCGTTTTTGAAAGCGCGTGGTATCGGCGTCTTGATCACCGACCACAATGTGCGCGAGACCCTGGGCATTTGCGATCACGCCTTCATCATCAGCGAGGGCCAGGTGCTGGCCGAAGGCACACCCGAGCAAATCGTCCATAACGCCGATGTTCGCCGCGTGTATTTGGGCGAACATTTCCGTATGTGAGCATGCACTTCGCCCGCAACCCCCTCCCCACTGGCCTGCATCTCGCAGGCGCAGGAGACCCTGCGCCATGAAGCAAAGCCTGTCACTGCGCATGTCGCAGCATCTGGCGCTCACGCCCCAGCTGCAACAATCGATCCGCCTGCTGCAACTGTCCACGCTGGAGTTGAGCGCTGAGGTCGAGCAAATGCTCGACGAAAACCCCTTTTTGGAACGTACCGCAGAAGAATCCGTTGCCGAAGAATTCGGGCTGCCCGAAGCCGACGCCCGCGTGAGCTTGGGCGATCGGGTGACCGAAGCCAGTTCAGATTCGGGCAGTGACTTGCGCGAGCAAAGCAACGACAACAACAGCGAATCCAGCGTAAGCAAAGACGAAGCTGTGACCGACGTGGCCGAAAGCTGGGAGGGCGATGGCAGCGTCGACATGACGCCGGATGACAGCGAATGGGGCAACGACGCCGGTTCACGCAAAACATCGAGCGGCGACAGCGACGCACCTGATGCGGTGGAGCTGGCCCGAGGCTTGGGTTCCTTCACAGAATTTTTGCACCGCCAGGCCTTATCCCTGCGCCTGTCGGAAGTCGACCGCGCCGCGCTGCGCTACCTGATCGAGTCGCTCAACGACGATGGCTATTTGGAAGATTCATTGCAGTCTCTGGCCGAAGGGCTGGCAGGCACCGAAGACCTAGAGCAACTCGAAGAGCTGGTGCACCGATTCACCATGGCGCTCAGCCTGTTGCAATCGCTCGAACCGGTGGGAGTGGGCGCGCGTCATTTGGCCGAATGCCTGAGCCTGCAAATTAAAGCCAAACTGCAAGATGCGCCCGAAAATAGAGTCTGGCAAGCGGCCTTGAAGATCTGCGCACAGCCGCTGGAGCTGCTGGCCAAACGCGACGTCAAGCGCCTTTTGGTCTTGTGCGCTGAAGACGATGTGACCATCAAACTGGCCATAGCGCAGATCGCCCGTCTGGAGCCCAAACCGGCAAGGCCTTTTGCCAATGCCGAACAGCACGTGATCATTCCCGATGTGCTGGTCATCAACACCCGCCCCAATGGCGAGCCTCGCTTCAAAGTGCAGCTCAACCCTGATGTCATGCCGCGCCTGCGGGTGCATGACATTTATGCCAACGCCTTGCGCGGCGGCAAAAGTGAAGGCCACCAGGGTCTGCAGCAACGTTTGCAAGAGGCGCGCTGGTTTATCAAAAACATTCAGCAGCGCTTTGACACCATCTTGCGCGTGTCCACCGCCATCGTTGAGCGGCAAAAGAATTTCTTCATCCATGGCGAGCTGGCGATGCGCCCCTTGGTGCTGCGCGAAATTGCCGACGAGTTGGGCTTGCATGAGTCCACCATTAGCCGCGTCACCACGGCCAAATACATGACCACGCCCATGGGCACGTTTGAGCTGAAATATTTCTTTGGCTCGGGCCTGGGCACGGACAGCGGTAGCGCCGCGTCCAGCACAGCGGTGCGCGCGCTGATTCGTCAATTGGTAGCGGCCGAGAGCCCAGCCAAACCCCTGTCGGACAACCAACTGTCTGAAATGCTCAAAGAGCAAGGCATCGACTGCGCACGGCGCACGGTGGCCAAATAC
>CANGEG010000053.1 GCA_947452725.1 Comamonadaceae bacterium
AACTCGCTTGGCGTGGCACACCCGAGGCACCGGTGAGCGTGTCGCACAAACTCAGCCACGCGCTGGTGCATGGCATCACCGAGTTCATCAACGAAGACACCGAAGCCGCTTACCAAGAGGTGTTGACCCGTGGCGGCAGGCCGCTGCACGTGATCGAAGGCCCGCTCATGGACGGCATGAATGTGGTGGGCGATTTGTTTGGCCAAGGCAAGATGTTTTTGCCGCAGGTGGTGAAAAGTGCGCGTGTGATGAAGCAGGCCGTGGCCCACCTCATCCCCTACATCGAAGAAGAAAAACGCTTGCAAGAAGCCGCTGGCGAGGACGTGAAAACCAAGGGCAAGATTGTGATTGCCACGGTCAAAGGCGATGTGCACGACATTGGCAAGAACATCGTCACCGTGGTCTTGCAGTGCAACAACTACGAAGTGGTGAACATGGGTGTGATGGTGCCTTGCCACGAAATTTTGGCCAAAGCGAAAGAAGAAAACGCTGACATCATTGGCCTGTCCGGCCTGATCACACCCAGCCTTGAAGAGATGCAGTACGTGGCCAGCGAGATGGAAAAAGACCCGTATTTTCGTGAACGTGCCACGCCGCTTTTGATTGGTGGCGCCACTTGCAGCCGAGTACACACCGCGGTGAAGATTGCGCCGCATTACAGCGGCCCGGTAGTCTATGTGCCTGACGCCTCGCGCAGCGTGAGCGTGGCACAAGGCCTGCTGTCTGAGCAAGCTGCCAAGTACATTGCCGAGCTGAATCTGGACTACGCGAAGGTGCGCGAGCTGCACGCCAACAAAAAGCAAACTCCGATGTGGACGTTGGCACAGGCCCGCGCCAACAAGACGCCCATCGCCTGGAGCGGCTATAGGCCTGCCGCCCCCAAGTTCATTGGCCGGCGCGTGTTCAAAAACTACGACCTGGCCGAGTTAGCTCAGTACATCGACTGGGGTCCGTTTTTTCAGACCTGGGACCTAGCGGGTCCCTACCCTGCCATCTTGCAAGACGAAGTGGTGGGCGAGCAGGCGCGCAAGGTGTTGGCTGATGGCCAAGCCATGTTGCAAAAAATCATCGAAGGCCGCTGGCTCACGGCCAACGCTGTGATGGGCCTGTACCCCGCCAACACGGTGAATGACGACGACATTGCGCTCTTCACCGACGAGTCTCGTAGCCAGGTGGCCATGACCTGGCGCGGCCTGCGTCAGCAGACCGAAAAACACATGATTGACGCAGCCATGCGCCCCAGCCGCTGTTTGGCCGACTTTGTCGCGCCGCAAGGTGCAGCCAAGGACTATGTCGGCTTGTTTGCTGTGACCGCCGGCATTGGCGCCGACAAGCGCGCAGAGGCCTTTGAAGCCGCTCACGATGACTACAGCGCCATCATGCTCAAGTCCCTGGCCGACCGCCTGGCCGAAGCCTTTGCCGAATGTCTGCACAAAAAAGTGCGCACCGACCTGTGGGGTTACGCCGCTTCAGAAGGGCTGAGCAACGAAGAACTGATTGCAGAAAAATACCAAGGTATACGCCCTGCACCCGGCTACCCCGCTTGCCCCGACCACAGCGCCAAAAAAGCGATGTTCGAGTTGTTGCAATGCCAAGACATTGGCATGGGCCTGACCGAAAGCTTGGCCATGACGCCGGCAGCCAGCGTCAGCGGTTTCTACATAGCGCACCCCGAGGCGCAGTACTTCAACGTGGGCAAGGTGGGTGACGATCAGGTGCAAGACCTGGCCACGCGCAGCCGGGTCGAGCTCAAAGACTTGCAGCGTTTGCTGGCGCCGAATCTTTAAAACGCGTGGCCGCTCAGGCCGCTGGCTTTGAGCGTTTGCGAAGGGAGCTCGCCGAACATGACTTTGTAGTGGCGAGTAAAGTGACTGCCGCTGGCAAAGCCCAGATCGCAGGCAATGTCTGTGATGGCGCGCGCGTCGGTTCGCTTGAGCATGCGGCGCGCTTCGTTAAGGCGCAATGCGCGCAAATAGGCTTGCGGCGTGGTGTGCACAAATTCTTCAAAACAGTACTGCAAGCTGCGACGACTGGCATAAGCGGCGGCGCAAATTTCGGGCACACCAATCGCGTTATGCACTTGCGCTTGCATGAAGTTGATGGCCCGCTGCACCACTTTGAGTCTTGAGTTAGCGCGACGGGGGATGCTGGCGCTTTGCGTGGCGCTGTGCATGGCGAGGAACACCGTTTGGCTCAAAGTGTCTTTGAGCAACCCGACCTCTTGGGCTGGGCTGTCCAGCGGCGCGATGCCATCGGCCGCATTTGCAGTGACCGCCAACAGTAAATGCCGAATGGCGCTGGCCGCGTCTGATGACAGGCCTAGATTGCGGTCGCGTTCGGCTTGATGCAACCATTCCAATGTGGGGCCAGCCAATTGGTTCAGCGTGTCGCGGTGTACCGACAGGCCAATCAAGTCCAGCTCCCCAGCCGAGACCAATTGATGCTCGTCGTCGGCGCCGAACACCAGAAGCGACTCGCGCTCCAGGGGGCGGCCCGCAAAGCGCGAACCCGGTTGCACCGCCAGCGGAATGGCCAGCACCAGATGGTCGGGTGGCGGCGTGATTTGTTGGCGCAGGTGCAGGTTGCTGGTTTCGCGCAGCAGCGCACCTTGAGCCATCACCATTTGCCAGGCGTGGCCTTGAAAGCGACCGCAGCTAAGCTGCTCGTAGCGTTGTTGCCAGCCGTTCAAGGCTTGGGCTTGGTCCTGGGCGTCGGACCAGATGTGATCGTAGATCGTGGCCATGCATGTTTCCCCGTGCTCTTCATGGAGTCTGAGCAATTTGCAAGCCAAGTTGTTGTGCGCGTTGCACCAAAACGGCACGTGTGGCGGCCACGTCTACCAAGGGACTGCGGCGCGCCTGACTCACCTCGGCTGCGTCAAAAACCCGATGGTGCGGCGGAATCGAGGCGTTGGCTATAGAGGAAAGTACCCAGTTCGTCACTTGTGCTACTTGTTCATCGTTCAGGCCCGAGCCCATCACCCCCGGAACTTGAAGTAAAAATTCGCGCCCACCTGGCACGCGCAAAAACAAACCGAGTTGCCGCATATCGGGCACCCGCGCGCTCGTCGAGCCGCTGCCGTCCAGGCTGTGACAGCCGGCGCAGTGCAGCACATACAAGGCGCGCGCGCTGTGGGTGGGGGCGATGGACGGCGCGTTGGCGTGCAGCACCACTTGCCTTCCCAAAGTGGTGGCGGTGTTGCCGTGCACTTGGGCTTGTGCCATAGGGGCCGAGCCCATGAGCGAATACACCAAGGCAAAAGCAACGGTAGTGTCTAGGCGGTCCAGCCGCCAGCTGCCTTTACGCATGGGGCTTCTTACTTGAGCAGTTGGTTGCGAAGGGTGCGTGACTGGGGCGGACTGCCTGCGCTGTTGCGCGCAGTGGCGATTTCTGCGGCGCTGTAGGCGGCGCCTGCTCGCTGTTGCAGGCCTTGCAAATAGGTGGCAATGGCGGCCAGTTGCTCGTCCTCCAGTTGACCGGCGAAAGCGGGCATGCTGCTGACGAATCGCTGGCCATTGACCATGATCAGACCGGACAGGCCATGGGTGATCACTTGCGCTAGGTAGTTGCGGTCTGCGCCTAGGCGCTGCCAGTGCTCGCCTTGGAGTGGCGGGGCTAAGCCCACCGTGCCACTGCCATCAGCCTGGTGACAGGCCGCACAATTTTTGGCAAAGAGGGCCGCACCGTTGTCGACACCGGTGACCGCACCATCGGCGGCCTGCGTCAGCGGCGCGCACAGGACGAGCACGCTGGCCATGAGCCATACAGCTGAATGCATCAGGCCACACCCACGATGATGGAAGTAGTGCAGTGGAACATGGAGCTGGTGTTGGCCATGCACCAGTTAATGTCGTTGTGCACGCCCAGGCGATACCCCGGCCGCTCGCGCTCGTTGTTGTTGCACAGGCACTCGCCGCAGGAGCCTTTGCCGCAGCAGTCGTTGTAAGACACCAGGTAGTGGCGCCCGTCTTGCGGGTTCAGACAGGTGCCCACCCACGATACTTTGGACGCCTCGGTACCCGGCGGACATTGTGTCAGCGAGCCACCGCAGCAGGTGCACAAATAGCCATCAAAAGCGCAGTAGCGCCAGTATTCGCACTGTGTGGGGTTTAGGGTATTGTCGAGTTTTCCCCCAGGCTGGGCCGCTTGCGCGCCCATGAACTGGCCGCTGCGGTCAAAGGGCAGCATGGGCAAAATCGCCCCTCCCGCCAGTGCGGTGCCCAAGCGAGTGACAAAACTGCGGCGACCGTGTTGGCTTGCCATCGCGCGCACGCGTCGCTCGGTCAACCGGTCCAAGATGTTCAATAACCATTGCATGGTGAATCTCCGATAAGGCCTGGTCTCAGGTGGTCTGGCCTTCAAGGTATTTTTGAATCGTCGGCGTGGCCATGTCGTGTGCGTTGAGCAAACTGTCGAGCTGTTCACGCGAGTTGACTAAGCCTTTGGCGCGCACGGTGCCTTGGTGGTCCATCAAGACGGCGTAAGGCAAACGCGAAACGCGATAGCTCATACCCAGTTCGGTGGACAACAGGTATGGCATGGTTTGCAGGCCCTGATCGCGCATGAACTGTAAGTGGTCGCCTTCGCCGTCGCTGGCCAGCACCAGGCGCAAGGTGCTGGCCTCGTCGCGCGCCAGGTGTTTCAAAATGGGGATCAGTTTTTTGCACACTGGGCAGGTGGGCGCTAAAAAGAACAGCAGCGTGGGCTGCGCTTGGGGTCCGCCGATTGCAACTTGTTCAGACTGCAATCCGACCAGGTCAAAAATGGGCGAGGGTTGACCGACGGCGGGTCCCGCGTCAGTCACTAGCGCGCCCATGGGCGCAACTCGCTCAAACAGCACACCGACTTGGCGCGACAGCGCCCAAACCAAAAGGCCCAACGCCAGCACGGCGAGCCATAGCAGGGCAACAGAAATGGTCATGGCATCCATGGATCTTCTTTCTTTAAACAGGGTGGTGGTGGCGGGTCTGCCGCAGCACTTGATGAAACGCGGCCCAAAGCAAGGTGCCCAGCAGCAGCGCGCCCAAAGTCACACCGTAGTCAGCGAACTGCATCGCGCGGGGTATCAGGCTGGCGCTGGCGGGAAGGCACAGCAGCGTCAGCGCAAGGTTGCGCAGCACCAAGGCCCAAGACAATGGCAAAGGCTCGCCGCCGCAACCGCAGTCGAGTCGGCGGCCTGCTTTGCGATGCCAGGCCATGCTGGCCGCATACAGCAGCAGTAAAGCACCGGCCCCTGCGGCGCCCGCGACACGCCAGGGTGACAGCAGCAGCAAACCAAAACCGACTTCGGCCAAGGGCAAGGCCCCACTGAGTGGGGTCAGCAGCGGATCGGGGACGCGATAGGCGGCCAAATGCTGCATAAACAAACTGCGGTCCAGCAGTTTCACCAGGCCAGCATGCAGCAGCAAGGTGGCGAGCCATGCAGTGGCAATCCAAGCGGCCAATGGATCGAGGGTGAGCGTGGTTGCGTTCATGGCCAGGGCCTTCAGTCGTGTGATTCGATGTGCAGCGCAGCCTCACCCGCCTTGGCCACGCGAGTCAGCTGCGTGAGCTTGCCCGGGCCCTGCCAACGCCACACGTTCATCGCGCCCGTTACGCCGTCCAGCGCCTGCAGGCGTTCGCCGTTGTGCGAGAAGGTGAGCGAGGCCGTGTTTTTGCCGGGGTGCCTGGCCGAGCGGTGACCGGTCTGCAGGTCAAACACCCACAGCTGCGCGGCCGGACTTTTGTGCGAGCCTTCAGCGCCTTTGGGATGCATGCCGGCCACCAACCAGTGGGCGCTGGGGTCGACGGCAAAGTTTTGGTAGCCACCGGGCCGCCAGCCGCCCTTACGGTCAGCGGCGCTGAGCAAAGACTGCTCGCGCACCACGCGTGCCACCGGGCCGCCCAGGTCGAGTTCGGTTAACTGCCCAAGGAAGGAGACAAACCAGTAACGGTCGCCTACTTGCTCTGCGTGGTGAAACCAGGCGTCGGTGTCGGCGTCAAAGAGCTTTGCGCTGACCTGGCGATCGGCCACTTGGCCGTGCTCGTTCAGTGTGATGGTGGCGACCTTGCCGTCGCCGCACAGCATAGAAAAACGGTTCCCGCTGGCAGCAGGCAGGGTGCCCCAGCAACCTGGGGTTTGAATTTCATTGACCACCTGACGTGCGGTCAAGTCCACCACGGTGATGGAGGTGGCCGGTGTGGCGTTTTGCACCAGTACATAGTGCCCGCTCCCGGTGGCGCGGACCAGGCCACGGTAGTTCAACGCTTGAGCGCGGCGCGGTGGCAAGCTCACTTCGTATTTAGGCGCCAGAGTTACTGTGTCGTGCACTTCGAGCAAGTCGGTGCGTTCGCCCCGCGTGCCGCGGCTGTAGTAAGTGGTGGCCACATACAGTTCGTCAGCCTTGGCGCTGAGGGTGAAGTTGCCGGCAAAACCGGTTGAAACCATGCCTAAAAAGCGGCCCCCTGTGGCATCAAAGACGCGGATGCGGCCATCGACAATGTGACTGATGGCCACATCGGCCACATACACCCGCGCAGAGGAAGCTTGGGCCAGACTGGTCACACTCAGTGTTTCGGCGGGCAACTCCTGTGCCACGGGTTTTTGCGCAGCACCTGGGGTCGTTGCCGCTTGCGCGCTGTTCGCCATCAGACTGCCGGTCAGGCCGGCAGACAGGGACACGGCAAGCCAAGCCGACAAGTAACCTGGGCCCCTTGCCCAAGCGGGTGGCCGGGCTCCGGATGAGCCAAAAAAGCGATTCATCTGTTGTTCCTCCTGAACCCGGGGGTCAGAGGTCAGTCTAAGGGCTCAGGCCCTCAAGGCAGTAGCACGAATCGGCAAAGAAGTCAGTCCTAAGCGCTGACCAGTGAGGACTTACCAGCGCAAGAATCTGCCGCCTAAAACCGCGCCGACCAGCGCGCTCAAGCCCATGCCGCCCGAGTACCAGAGCGAATAAAAGGTGAAGGTGTTTTCGGTGCAGTGCAGGGAATACAACATGGCCGCTAGGGCCCCTGCCATCAAGCCCGAAGCGGCTCCGGTGAGCGCGGGCCTGGTGGGTGCCATGTCGCGCAGCGTCCAAAGCAATGCGGCTAATATGGGCAAGGCAATGGCCACGATGTTGAAGGCGCACACTTGCCAGCTCGAGCCCATCCACAAGGCGTTGCGAAGCTCAGATGGGGCTTGCAGCAATTGGTTCAAACCTTGCCCGGACATAGCCAGCAGTGCCAAGCCAATGCCCCAAGGCGCTCCGCCCAAACTCCTACCCGGATGCACCAAGCGCAATATCAAGTTGGCGCTGAACACGAGCACCGCGAACAACCACACCATCTTCGCGGTAAAGGGGGTGGTGGTGGCGAACTCGCTAAATGAAGGGTTCAGGCCCAGGTAAAGCACCATCAGGCAACCCAGTGCAATCGCAATCGCCAAGCGGCCACCCACTTGTTGGGGAGCCGGCCCGCTGGTTGGCGCGTTATCGCTGGCCAAGATCGCAATTAATTCATCCGTGTTCATAGTCTTACTCTCCATTGGGTGATCAAGGTCTTCAGGCCTCGGTGCACATTTACTTTCACGGCCGCTTCGCTCTGTCCGGTTAAAACGGCGGTCTCGGTGATCGAAAGGCCTTGAAGCTTGGTGTGCTCAATGGCCAGGCGTTGTTTGTCAGGCAGACTGGTCAGCATGTGGCCCAGGTCGCGCTGCGAGTCCGACGCTTCGGTGTCGCCGCTGGCGCACAAGACGTCTGCCCAGTCGTCGATGTCGTCATGCAAGGCTTCGCGCCGGCCATGTGAGCGCAAATAGTCAATCCATTTGTAGCGAGCGATCGCATACATCCACGCGGTGAACGGTTGCTCACTTTGGTAGGTGTGGCGTTTTTGATGGATGGCCATCAGAGTTTCTTGCACAAGGTCCTCGACATCACTGGGTTGCGACGGCATACGTCGGTTCAGAAAGCGCCGCAGGTAAGCACTTATCTCGGTCAAGGTGTGCGCATAACAGGCGGCGTCGCCCTGTTGGGCTTGCTGCCATAGCGTATGCAATTTGACTTCAATGGTGTGCAGGCTTTCGCTCATCAGATCAATTCGGTAGTGGAATTAAAAAAGTTACAGAAACAAAAAGAAACAAATTCGGTCCGCGTAAGGTAACGTTTCAAAATTTATAAGCGAATTACACCATGACAGCGCTTGACTTGTGCCATGACGGCATCAGCCAAAGCGGTCACATTCAACCTTCATTTTTTCAGGAAACTTTTCATGAATAAGCAACAATTTCTCGCCATCGCTTTGGGCTCTGCATTTGCCGCTGTGGCCAGCCTGCCTGCTCACGCTGTGAGCAACCCCTTTGCCACCAAAACTTTGGATGCCGGCTACCAAGTTGCCCAAGCCGATATGAAAGGCGACATCAAGGGTGAAGCCAAGGCCAAAGAGGCCAGCTGCGGTGCGGACAAAAAATTGGACAAAGGCATGGACAAAGGCATGGACAAAAAGAAAGACGCCAGCTGCGGTGCAGACAAAAAAGCAGATATGAAATCAGACAGCAAAACCAAAGATGGCAAGTGCGGTGAAGCTAAGTGCGGCGCTGAGAAGAAAAAATAATTCAGTCGCCCCGTTGGGAGGTCGTGCTCTTTGCGTCACAAAGTGTAGGCGAGGGGCATGACGTTCATGACCAAAAACATATTGACCAGATTGAAGAGCACTTCGCATGGCCTTTTCTCCAACTTCAAGCGGGCCCAGTGCTTGCACCGCAACGGCGTACCAATTAGCCCCCACCGCGGCCGGGTTGGGTTTTCGCCGAGAGTTGATCCCTGCGTTGCAGCAGTCTGTGCCCGAGGCGATCGGTTTTTTTGAAGTCGCGCCTGAGAATTGGGCCGGCATGGGCGGGCGCGCCGGTCGCGACTTTCGCGCCTTCACCGAGCGCTTTCCTTTTGTCTGCCACGGCCTGTCTTTGTCGCTGGGTGGCCCGGGGGCCCTTGACGACATCTTGCTGCAACGCACCAAGGGCTTCATGCGCGAGCATGGCATGACCTTGTTCACCGAACACCTGTCTTGGTGCGCAGACCATAGCCATCTGTATGAGTTGTTGCCCATCCCCATGACCGAAGAGGCGGTGCGCTATACGGCCGAGCGCATTATCCGCGCGCAAGACATTTTGGGTCTGCGCATCGGCATCGAAAACGTCTCCACCTACATCTCACCACCGGGCGCCGAAATGACCGAGCCCGAATTTGTGCGCGCCGTGGTCGAGCAGGCGGATTGCTTGTTGCACCTGGACGTTAACAACATTTACGTCAACAGCCAGAACTTTGGCTTTGACCCCTATGCTTACCTCGCCCAACTGCCACTGGAGCGCACCTGTTATGTGCACGTAGCAGGCCACTATGTCGAAGACGACGGCTTGCTAATTGACACCCACGGCAGCGAGGTGATCGACCCGGTGTGGCAACTGCTGCAAGCCGCTTACCAGTGCATCGGCCACCCTGTGATCACCTGTTTGGAGCGAGATTTCAATATGCCCGATTTGGTGACGCTGTCGCAGGAGGTGGCGCACATCGCCCGCTTGCAACAAGCCGCGCTGCTGCGGCCGCCTGAACAGCTCGCAACACCCCGCGCCAAGCGCCAGGCAACGGCCCATACCGCTTCCCAAGGTCAGGTGGCCTGATGCTCGCGTTTCAAGAGTTTCAGCATGAACTCGCGCAGCACCTGCGTGACCCGCACCACACACGCCGCCCTGCCGGGGTGCCGCAGCGCCGTATGGCGGTTTACAACGAGCTGGTTTTCAACAACCTGTGCAGTTTTTTGGACAGCTGCTTTCCCGTCAGCCGCCAGATATTAGGCGAGGTGCGTTGGCGCAGGTTGTGCCGCACCTTTGGTCGCGACTGGCCTTTGCGCACACCCTGGTTTCGCGAAATTCCGTATGAGTTTGTGCGCTACCTCCGTGAACACGCCATTGCCCAACCCCTGCCGCGTTGGCTTGCCGATTTAGTCCGCTATGAATGGGTCGAGTTGGCGGTGGATGTGATGGACGCGTCAACTCCCGCGCACGACCCCCAAGGCGACATGATGCAAGCGCGTGTGCTGCTGAACCCGGCCCGCGTGGATGTGGCCAGCCCTTGGCCAGTGCATCGCATCGGGCTGGCCTGGCAGCCGCAGCAAACCAAGCCTACATTTTTGGTGGTGTTTCGCAATGCGCAGCACGCAGTGCAATTTGCAGAAATCAACGCTGTCACCGCCCACGTGCTGGCACTTTTGAACAGCGGCTTAACGGGCCAACAAGTATTTATGCAACTGCAACAAGAGATGGCGCACCCCGACCCTGAGGCCTTACAAGGCTTTGGCCAACAACTGCTTCACAACCTGCACATGCAAGGCGTTTTACTGGGCACCCTGACATGAACTTTGAACGCCAACCTTTTCACTTGGCCCAGAACGCGCTCGAGACGCTCGACACCGTGGGCCAGTGGTTCGGCATGCTCAGCCTGCGCTTGCTGTTGGCGTGGGAGTTTGGTGAGGCCGGTTTTGAAAAGCTGCACGGCAGCAACTGGTTTGCCGACATTCAAGACCAGTTTCCCTGGCCGTTCAAGCTGATCCCCGCCGATCTGAACTGGGCCATGGCCACAGGTTTTGAAATCATGGGCGCTTTTGCCTTGGTCATCGGCCTGGGCACTCGCCTCTTTTCGGCGTCACTGATTGTGCTTACCGTGGTCGCCATAGTCAGTGTGCATTGGCCGCAGGCTTGGTCAACTTGGGCTGAGCTGTTTGAGGGCTATGCCTTAACCGACAAAGGCCAAGGCAATTTCAAGCTGCCACTGATCTACATCGCCATGCTGGTGCCACTGGTTTTCATGGGTCCTGGTCGATTGTCGTTGGACTATTTTTTTCAAAACCGAATTGGGCGAATTATCTCAATCCTTCAAATCACCTCTAGGAAATGAAAATGAAAAAACCCATTACACTTTTTTCACTGACACTGAGTGCCGCCCTGTCGCCTGTCTACGCTTTGGACATCACGCCCTACTCGCCTCAACTGTTTCAGGCCAAGCAGCATGCAGGTGAAAGGGTGAGTCTGCACTTTTACGCCCCTTGGTGTCCCACCTGCCGCGCGCAAGAGAAGATTTTCAAAACCTTTCAAGGCGACGCCTCGATTCCTGGCACTTTGTTGGTCGCCGACTATGACCGCGAGCGTGATCTCAAACGTGAGATGAGTGTGCGCTCACAGGCCACCTTGGTTGTTTTTCAAGGCAAGAGCCAAATTGTGCGCTCCGCTGGCGTGACTGACCCCGAGCAGCTGCGCGCCGAACTGACCAAGCCAAACTGATCAAGCAGAAGGCGCGCCATGGATTTTTCTTTGTCCGCCTTGGGCTTGAGCCTACTCGCCGGCAGCTTGAGCACCTTGTCGCCCTGCGTCTTTCCTCTCCTGCCCATGGTATTGGGTGGCGCGGTGCAAGACAACCGTCTGGCCCCTTTGGTGATGGGGCTGGGCATGGCGTTGTCGTTTGCGTTCATTGGCGTAGCGCTCGGGGCCTTAGGTCCGGCGCTCGGATTGGATACGGAGCATGTGCGCAGCTTCGGCGCAGTGCTGCTGATGGCGATGGGCCTGGTGATGTGGGTGCCTTTACTGCATGAGCGTTTTGTTCAATGGATGACGCCGCTGGCCAGTGCTGCCAATGGGGTATCGGCCCGCGTCAAGGGCGACACCATGCTCGGCGCCCTGATGTTGGGCGGCGTGCTCGGCTTGGTTTGGAGTCCCTGCTCGGGGCCGTTGCTGGCTTCGGCCTTGACCTTGGTGGCCAGCGAAGGCGGAGCTTGGCAGGGGGGACTTGTCTTGGGCGTGTTTGGTTTGGGGGCCGCAATGCCTTTGGTTGCGGTGTCTTATGCCTCGCGCCAAGGCTTTCAGTGGGTGCGCGACATGGTGGTGGCCCGTGGCGATCTTTTGAAGAAGATCCTTGGCGGACTGATCTTTTTCGCAGGTTTAGCGACGGCCACCGGGGCCGACAAATGGTTTGAGGCCCGGGTTCTTGATTACCTGCCCGAGCTGTGGCTGCGCTTGACCACTTTGTATTGAAAGCGGGCCATGTTGAAACATTACAAACACTGCGCTGACAGCCACGCAGGCCCACTGCAGCCAGCTCCAGCTGGGCACTTCTTGCCACGCCAAATACAGGCCCAAGGGCGCCCACGCAATCAGCATGACCCATGAAGTGAACGCTGAAAATCGAACATCACCGCGCGCTTTTTTAGCGGCAATATTCCAGCTGGCGTGGACCAAACCTGCCACCAGGACCAAGATCAGCGCCGTTTGCAGCATGGCTCAGTGCGACCGTTGTAAGCGCAAGGCGCGGGCTTGCGCCAGCCACAAAGCCACCACGCTGAGCAGGCTGCACAGCAGCACCCAGCGCAGGCCCAGGGCGTAACCTCCTTGCGGGCTCCACAGCAGGCCCAGCGCCCAAGGCGCTGCAGCACGCGCCAGCGCTATAGGCACACCCAGCAGTCCATTGAGTTGCCCTACATGGTCACGGCTGACGTACTGTGCAAAGGCGGTGCCTTTGACGATGGTGTTCAAGCCATTGCCCAAACCAAACAGCAACACAAACCCTAAGGCGGGCAGGGCAGCCACGCCGCCAAACACCAAGGCGCACAGTCCAAGCGGAATCAAAACCGGGATCCAGCGGTTGGCGGCATGCACATCCAGGCGCCGCTCAAACATGAACAGCAACCAACGTCCAATCACCTGAATAACGCCGATCGATGCTGGGATTGCCAGCACCCAAGCCGGCGGTAAGCCCGACTCACGCAGCAAATTGACCAGGTGCACCGGGAGCGCCGAAGTGACCATCATCATCAAAATCATGAACAGCGAGAGCAACCAAAATGGTGACTGTTTCAACAACACCCGTACCGACACCGTGGCAGTTTCCGCCTGTGACGCGCGGTGATGCGCGCGTCGCGCACCGCGCAGCAATAGCGCATGCAAAGGCACGCAAACGCTCAGTTGCAGCAAGCCCAATGCCACCAAGGCCTCGCGCCACCCCCAGCTGTTGATCAGCCAGGACGACAGCGGGATGAACACCGTGCTGGCCAGGCCCCCCAAAAAAGTCAGCATGATGATGGCGCGGCGAAAGTCGCTCGCAAAGCGCCGTGTCACCACAGCAAAGGCGGGCGTGTACAAGGTAGCTGACAGACCCAGACCGAGCCAAGCCCAAACCAAATAGAACTCGCTCAAGCTGTGGATTTGGCTGTGCGCAAGCAGGCCCAAACCCACCACAATGGAGCCGCCCGTCATCACTCGGCGCTCATGCCCAGCGTCGATCCAGCGACCCACCAAAAAGGCCATCACACCTTCGCACAACAAAGCCAGGCTGAAGGCAAACGAGGACTCGGCGCGAGACAATCCCAGCTCCAGCTCAATTGGCTGTGCCAGCAGCGCAAAGGTGTAAAACACGCTGCCCCAGGTGATCAGCTGACCCAAAGACAACCAGCCTGAGAACAAGCCCAGCGAGGGTGTGCGGTGGCTGGACTGGGGCGTGCCGGGAAAAAAAGACATCGCCAGATTATCGGGCGCCTAGGTGCGCGCTCATGTCGCCTGCAAGGCGCTGAGGCAACGGCCCTCTCTTGGCCGTATGGGCGGTTTTCGTGCTGGTGCTGGTGCTGGCCAAATGGGCAATGTTGCGCGCTCCTTCAGCTTGGGTGTCTACTGCACCAGCCCAACCCAACCCAACCCAACCCAACCCAACCCAACCCAACCCAACCCAACCCAACTGCGTGGCCACCTAATTCAAAAAGGTACTCGCCGTGCCGTCCAGTCCAGTGCCACGTGCTCGTCAATCGCCCGGTCTTGCAGCGGCTGGTTTGTGCAACCTTGGACGGCCAAAGCGTGCTCGTGCGCGGCGTTGCTGGGCAGTCGACTCGCGGCGGTAGATTCTCCAGGCGGGCCACTGACCAAATCCCAAGTCAAGTGCCCCGCCAACCTGACCATGGTCGCCTTTTTGTGCGCCTCTTCAATGCAGATGGGCAGCAGCAGTCCAGCAAAGCGCTGCACCTGCATGGACTTTCCCGAACCTGGTCGTCGGACCAAGCTGTGCTCGCTTGCGTCCTGTATACATGGCTGCACCTTATCCAGCTGATGTCTAACGCTGTACGCGTGTGCATCTGACGCCAGTGCGGCATTTTGTACGCTGATCGGTGGTGGCACTAATTTGGTGCCAACTTGCTACTGGCATCGTGCCAAGCTCGTGGCCAGCGCTGGTTGCCGCACAGTGACAATTCGCATGCAATTTAAAACCCGGCCGGCAGGCTCAGGGCCACCTCACCGCCACTTGCCAAGATGGCGATGACCAAATCACACCTACTTTGGACGTGGCTGTGTCGCCCGGCGCCAGGTTCACGGCAAGTGGTTTTTGTTTGGAAATTCCATCCCGGCTTTTTGCAATGCACTGCGCAGTCGTTCCCGGTTCTCCTTCACTTTCACTTCGGCCAGGCCGAGCCGTGTGAAGCTGGGCATGCCGTTCGCCAAATGCACCTTGACTGTCATTGCGGTTGCCTACAGGCCCACCAACCCGCAGCTTTGCACCAAAGAATGACTCACCTCCTCTTGCCGCACTAAAAGCGTGCATTTTTTGACGTTAACGTTGCTAAAAATGACAATCGACTGCGTTCCAATTTTAGCTGGCCTTCAAAAAGAACTAAAAAATATTCAGTAATTGCGCCGATATGGGGCTGGCACCGATAAAGGGCGCATCTTGGCATGCTCCATGCTTAATGTCATCGTCCTTTCATCAATTTTGTCCAGGAGTCCCCATGAAAAAAATCGTTTCCCCTATTTTGGTTGCATTGACATTGAGCGCCGCTGCTGGCGCCATGGCCCAAACGGCTGCACCTGCTGAGCCAGAAAGCACATTGGCTTTCAACGTTGGCGCAGTGTCTGACTACCGTTACCGCGGTATTTCACAAAGCCGTTTGAATCCAGCGCTTCAAGGTGGCGCTGACTACGCGGACAAGAGCGGTTTTTATGTGGGTGCCTGGGGTTCCTCCATCAAGTGGATCCAGGATGCGGGCGCTAAGGATGGCAACGTTGAAATCGATCTCTACGGTGGTTACAAAGGTGCCGTGGGCGATGTGGCTTATGACGTGGGTTTCTTGCGCTACCAGTACCAAGGTAACTCCTTGGCCAAGGTTGCTGGCTTAGCCGATGCAAACACGAACGAAATTTACGGTGCTGCCACGATGGGCTTGTTCACTGCCAAATATTCTTACGCAACTTCTAACCTGTTTGGCAACAAAGACAGCAAAGGCAGTTATTACCTTGATTTGAGCGCAGCTTTGGATTTGGGCGAAGGTTATTCGCTGACGCCTCACCTGGGCTATCAGAGTATTGCCAAGACACCAGATGGCACTTATACCGACTATGCCTTGACTTTGGGTAAAGATCTGGGCAATGGTTTGAGCGCTTCAGCGGCACTGATTGGCACCAACGCTAAAAAATCTTTCTACTACACCCCTGCAGGCAAGGCCACTGGCGATGCTGGCTTGGTGGTGGGCGTGAAGTACACCTTCTGATTTAGACAGACTCAACATAAGGAGCAACCATGAAACTGGTTACCGCCATCATCAAACCCTTCAAGCTGGACGAGGTGCGTGAAGCCCTCTCCGGTATTGGAGTCCAAGGTATCACCGTGACCGAAGTCAAAGGCTTTGGTCGTCAAAAAGGCCACACCGAGCTGTACCGCGGCGCCGAGTACGTGGTCGACTTTTTGCCCAAAGTGAAGAT
>CANGEG010000054.1 GCA_947452725.1 Comamonadaceae bacterium
AGGGCTCTCGCCTCTGTCAATGCCGCCTTGCGGAAACTGCCAGCTGTGGGTGCGGATGCGTTTGCCCCAGAACACCTGATTTTTCTGGTTGAGCAAAATGATGCCGACGTTAGGCCTGAAGCCCTCACGGTCAAGCATAATCAAACCCCAAATTTTAATATTGCATTCATTATGCACGCCTTATGCGTGCGTCAATAGGATGCGCCCTGCAACGTCTGGATCTGCCGCGATGAAAGCCTCTCAATTTTTGATTTCGACCCTCAAGGAAGCTCCTGCGGATGCCGAAATCGCCAGCCATCAACTGATGACGCGGGCAGGTCTGATCAAGAAGCTGGGTGCCGGCATTTACAACTACATGCCCATGGGTTTGCGTGTGATTCGCAAGGTCGAAGCCATCGTGCGCGAAGAGATGAACCGCGCGGGGGCCATCGAGATGAGCATGCCTGTGGTGCAACCTGCTGAGCTGTGGCAGGAGACTGGCCGTTTTGACAAGATGGGCCCCGAGTTGCTGCGTATCAAAGACCGCCATGGCCGCGATTACGTGATCCAGCCCACCAGTGAAGAGGTCGTGACTGATGTTGTGCGGCAAGAATTGCGCAGCTACAAACAGCTGCCCAAAAACTTTTACCAAATTCAAACCAAATTTCGCGACGAACGCCGCCCCCGTTTTGGTCTGATGCGCGGGCGCGAATTCACCATGAAAGACGCGTACAGCTTTGACCGCGACATGCTCAGCGCAAAGGCCAGCTACCAAGTCATGGCCGGGGCTTACCGTAAGATTTTTGACCGTTTTGGCTTGACCTACCGTGCAGTGGCCGCAGACAGCGGTGCTATCGGTGGTGATTTGAGTGAAGAGTTCCAGGTGATTGCCGCGACCGGCGAGGACGCCATCGTGTACTGCCCCACCAGCCACTACGCGGCCAACATGGAAAAAGCCGAAGCCCTGGTCCCTAACCAGAACCGAGGCGTAGCCGATCAGGCGCTGACGAAAACAGCCACACCCGCCAAAAGCACCTGCGAAGACGTCGCCGCCTTGCTGAGCGTGCCCCTGTCCACTACCGTCAAGTCCTTGGTTTTGGCCACCGACACCTTGAACCCACAAGGCGAGATTGTTAAATCGCAGGTGTGGCTCTTGCTGCTGCGCGGCGATCACGATATGAACGAGGTCAAAGTGGGCAAGTTGGCCGGTATGGAAGGCGGTTTTCGATTTGCCACGCTGGGCGAGATCGAGGAGCACTTTGGCTGCAAGCCCGGTTACCTGGGACCATTGAGTTTGAAGAAGCCGGTGCACCTTGTTGCTGACCGCGATGTAGCCGTGATGGCCAACTGGATTTGCGGGGCCAACGAAGTGGACTTTCACTTCACCGGTGTGAACTGGGGCCGTGATCTGCCCGAGCCGGCTTTGGTGGCCGATATCCGCAACGTGGTCGCAGGCGACAAGTCGCCCGACGGACTGGGTGAGTTAGCGATTGAGCGGGGCATTGAAGTGGGCCATGTGTTCTATTTAGGCACCAAGTATTCCAAGGCCATGAACGCAACGTTTTTGGACGAAAATGGTAAACCGCAGTTTTTGGAAATGGGTTGCTACGGTATCGGCATCACCCGCTTGCCGGCTGCGGCCATTGAGCAAAACCATGACGATCGCGGCATCATCTGGCCCGACGCGATTGCGCCGTTTACTGTGGTGATCTGCCCCATCGGCATGGACCGCAGCGAAGCCGTCAAGGATGAAGCTGAGCGTATTTATGCCGCTTTGCTGGCGGATGGTGTGGACGTAATGTTGGACGACCGCGGTGAGCGACCAGGCGCCATGTTTGCTGATTGGGAGTTGATTGGTGTGCCGCATCGCATCACCATCGGCGATAAAGGCCTCAAAGACGGCCTTGTCGAGTACCAGCACCGCCGCGACAGTGAAGCCAGCAAAGTTACCACCACCGAGGTGCTGGCCCATGTGAAAGCCCGCTTGGCGGTGTGAAGGACATGTGATGTCTGCGCACTTCCCCCCAGGGCGTCGGCAGGTCTTGCAGCACCTGGCGCTACAGGGCATGGCGGGATTGACGGTGAGTGCGGCCGTGTTTTCAAAAGCTGCTGCAGCAGGCCCAACGGAAGAAATTTTGTCGCAGTCAGTACGCACCGCACTGACGGCGGCCGTCGCTGCGGCGGCGCCACCCGAGCCGCTGCTGGCCCACGAGGCACAGCGTCAGGCTTACGCGCAGTGGCGGGCGCAAAGCAGTGAGCAACTTGCCCGCTGGTTGCCGCAAAGCCTGGAGCGGCTGGAGTTTTTGCAAACGCTGTGGTACGAGGCGCGCCGAGCGGGCTTGTCTTTGTCGTTGGTGTTGGGCTTGATTCAGACAGAAAGCGCGTTTCGCAAATTTGCTATCTCCAGCTCAGGTGCGAGAGGGTATATGCAAGTCATGCCTTTTTGGACGCGCAGCATCGGCGACGGCGATGAAAGCAAGTTGTTCCATATGCAAACCAATTTGCGTTTTGGTTGCGTGATCCTACGTTACCTGTTGGATCGAGAACAAGGCGACTTGTCGTTGGGCTTGGGTCGCTACAACGGTTCGCGCGGGCAGTTGCCTTATCCTCGTGCGGTCTTGTCCGCACAACGCGCGTGGCTCAAGGCCGTAGACTGAGATGCGTTGTTTGGCCGGCGTCCCCAACAGCTTGCGCCAAGGGGGGCGTGCGATCTGCTTGGGTGTGTGCTCGATTTTGTTGGGCCTGATGGGTGGGTTGGGCACATGGACTGAGGTGCAGGCGCAAACATCGCAAACCGCGCAAACATCAAAGAATATTTCTGTGCAGTCAGCGACTCTCAAGGCGACTTTGCCAGATGCTGCTGCGTTCACGTTGGAAATTCACGCCCCGCCAGAGATCGCAGATTGGCTCAAACAACATCTGACCTTGGGGCAATTTAGCCAGCTAAGCGATTTGACAGACAGCGAAATGCAAAGGCTGCAAGAGGATGCGCTTTTGCAAGCCACAGAGCTATTGGCCACCCGAGGTTATTTCAATGCGCAACCGGCATGGGCTGTGCCAACGGTCTTGCCAGAACACTCGTCATCCTCATCCTCACGGCACATCGTACTGATGGTTGAGCCCGGCGCACAAGCCCATGTGGCGCGTGTCAACCTGGTCCTTAACGGTGATCTTGCCCAGCGTGCAGATCGGCAAAACTTAGTCCAAATGCTGAAAGATCAATGGCTCTTGTCTGCCGGTCAAGCCTTCACGCAATCGGCCTGGAGTGCAGCCAAAACCCAGGCTGTCAACCAACTGGCCGAGCAGTGGTATCCCTTAGCCCAAGTGACCCAAAGCGAAGCTTTGGTCGACGCCGATACTGACAGCGTCAGCTTATCGGTCACCCTCGACTCGGGCCCTTCGGTGCGCTTGGGGGCTATTCAGGTGACTGGGGCCGATCGCTATGGCCCATTGCAGGTGAGGCGCTTGGCGCAACTGGAAGAAGGTCAACCTTACCGCAGGATCGACTTGCTACAAGCACAGCAGCGGTTGGTGGCCAGTGGGTTTTACGACTCGGTGTTTGTGAACTTGGATGCCGACGCGGTCAGCGTGGAGCGGCCGGTGAAGATCGAACTGCGTGAAGCCCCTAAGCAAAAATGGGTGGTGGGCTTGGGTTACCGTTCCAGTGCCGGCACCCGGTTTACGGTCGAGCACACGCACAACATCTTGCCTTGGTCGCATTGGCGCTCGGTAACCAAATTGTCGCTCGATCCCAACCTGCAAAGCATGGGGCTGGATTTAATCGGGCCGCCCAACGAAGATGCATGGCGTTGGTCCACCGCAGCCAAGATCGATCATCAAAATTTTATTGGTTACGCCGTGTCCAGCCAACAGTGGCGTGCGGGTCGCTTGCAGCGCGGTGACGTCATCGACCGAAATTTGTATATGCAGTACGACATGTCGCATGCGCAGGGCACGCAGCAAGGCATTCGCGAGTCGATCAGTGGCAACTTGGCCTGGACTTGGCGCCGATTTGAGGGCTTGCCGTTTCCTTCAGAAGGCCTGGGCTTTGTAGCCGAAATCGGCCCTGGTGTGACCTTGGGCGATCAGCGTCAGCCCTTCGTGCGCAGCGTCGCCCGCACGCTGCTGGTCCAGCCCTTGGGGGCTGGGAGCGGTCGTTTGTCTTTGCGCAGCGAACTGGGCGGGGTGTTTGCCCCTACCGTATCGGGGGTGCCCACCACGCAACTGTTTACCGCTGGTGGTGACAACAGCGTGCGTGGTTATCCGCTCAACAGCCTGGGGGTGATTCAAAGCAGCGGCGCTGTGGCGCCGGGTCGTTACCTGGCTTCGGGCAGTGTGGAGTGGCAGCGCCCAATCGATGTGAATCGGCGTCGCACCGAATGGGAGAGCGTGTTATTTGTGGATGCGGCGGCCGTGGGCGACACGGCCCAAACGCTGAAAGCTCATGTTGGCGCCGGTGTGGGCGCGCGTTGGCGCAGTCCTTTGGGGCCTTTGCAAATTGATTTGGCGCAGGCGCAGGACACCCACCGCTGGCGTTTGCACTTGAGCGTAGGGTTTGTCTTCAGATGAACCATCTCCAAGCGTCTTCACCGTTGCCTGAGCCACGTCGGCGTTCCGTCATCGCGCGGGTGCTGCTGGCTGCGTTCTTGGCGCTGCTGCTGGGCTTGGCAGCCTTGTGGATCTGGGCGGGCACTGAAGGCTCGCTGGCCACGGCATTGCGCTGCGTGTCGGCCTTGTTGCCACAAGGCCAAACACTGTCGTCTCAAGGAGTGCAAGGACGGCTGCGAGGTGAGGTCAGCGGCGATCACCGTGCCCAGATAAAGCAATTGATTTACACCGCGCCGAGCCTGCGGGTTCAAGCCGAGCAAGTGGTGCTGTCCCTGGACGCTGCACAACTATGGCAAGGTCGTTTGCCCTTAACCGGGTTGCAGATCGCCAACTTGCAAATCCAAGACCAGCGCCCCGCCACACCCAAGCTGGCGCCGGTGAATTTGACCTTGCCGCTGGGCGTGAAGCTTGGCTGGCAAGTGGGCCGGCTAGATTGGCAAGCCACGCCTGCGTTGACGCTCACCCAGCTCCAGGGCACCTATGCCTATGCCGCGCAACTTCACACTGTCGTATTGGATTCGGCGGTCCTGGCCCAGGGCCGCTACCGTGGTCAAGCCACTTTGCAAGCCGTTCAGCCCATGGCGCTGCAGGCCCAATTGACTGGGCAGGTACAGACGCCTCAGACAGGGCGCATTCCATCTGTGCCTGTCATGGCGCAAGTGCGTGTGCAAGGTGCGCTGGGATCCATGGAGTCACTGCTGCAATTGACGGCGCAATTAACTTCAAACTTAACCCCACAAATACCATCTAACCGAGCCGCACAAAGCTCAAACCGCCCGGACGCCAAAACCCCGCCAACATCGGCAATACATGCCGATGTGAGCGTGCAGATTCAGCCCTGGCAGGCGCAGATTGTCCAGCACGCTCAGGGCCAATGGCGTGGCGTTGACTTGGCCCAGTTTTGGCCGGGCGCACCCTCTACGCTAATGGACGGTGAATTTTCGGCCAGCCCCGCAGCCTCACCCAGCGCTTCTCCCAGATGGCGTGCTGAGCTGCGTATCCACAACTACCGCCCGGGCCCGTGGGATCGGCAGTTGCTGCCGATTCAAGCACTTCAAGCCCAGGTCTCGTATTCAGAAAGTCTGTGGCGGGTGGACGAATTGGCTGTCCGCATCGGTAGCGGTCAGGTGCTAGGCCAGGGCCGTGAAACCAAGCAGGGCTGGGTGGGGCAATTGCAGCTGAACCAGGTGCAGCCAGCGCAGTTACTCACCACGCTGTCCGGTCCAGCCTGGCTAGGACAAGTGAGTGCGCAGACCTTGGCCAGCGGCGCGGTGCAGGTGCAAGCAAGCCTGGGTACAGCCAAAGCTGAATCTTTGCCAAGCCCCCAGGGCCAGCCCGCCGTACTGAAGTTCAAAGGTCAATGGGAAGCTGGAATCTGGGAGGTGCAGCAATTGGATGCTCGGCTGGCCGACGCTGTGTTGTCGGGTGAAGGCCGCATTCACACCACAGGCCCGGTGCTCCAAGGCCAATGGCGGTTGGCCTTGCCCGGCCTGAAGTTGCAGATGTCGGGCGAGGCGGCGCCCAATCGGGGTCAAGGCCAGCTTCAAGTTACGCTACAAGACGGGGCCCGCGCTGCGGCCTGGCTGCAACGCTGGCCCGTGGGGGCTTCTCTGTTGCACGGTGTTCAGCTGGCCGGACAGGCTGAACTCTCAGGCCAATGGCAAGGCGGTTGGCAGCAGAAAGACAGCCAACTCAGTCTCGATTGGAAAGTGCCCGTTGGGCAATTTCAACGTATTTCTCAAGCCTCGCCCATCCAGCTGGCTCAATTCCAGGGCCAAGTTCGTGGCACGATGGCAGCGCTGCAAATTCAGTGGCAGGGTAGAGTGCAGCAAGGACTGTGGACAGCGAGAGTCAATTCGCGCATGTCTCTTGCCACGCCCTGGGGGGCGCAGAGCGGCCGGCCGGGCTGGCAGGGGCAGTTACAGACTTTGGCAATTGAGCTGGAGCATGGCCAGCAGCAAGGTGGCTGGCAATTGCAGCTTCCTCAAGCCGTGGACTGGCGAATCAGCTCCTCAACTTCGCCTTCACCTTATTCACTTTCTTTGCAAACGCCCACCTTCGCCTGGCAGGCTGGTGTTTTGCAACTGCGAGGCCCCACGCCCGGCGTAGCGCTGTTGCGTTGGTCAGCGGGGCTGTGGGCGATGTCCCCTCGCACAGGTCTGCTACTGCCCGATGCAGCGCAGCTGCAAGTCGACGATGTGCCTTTGAGCTGGATTCAGGCCTTTGGCGCACCGGACTGGCCAGGTGATGTATTGCTTCAAGGGCGTGTCGAGGTCAAGTCTTCCAACCCATTGAAGCTGACGGCGGTGATAGAGCGCAGCCGCGGCGATCTGTTACTTCCGCTGGAAGGGTTGAATCAAACTCGGGTGCCAGCGGGCCTAAATGAGGCGAGGGCGCAGCTGAACATCACCGGGGCCGAGGTCAAATTTAACTTGGCTTGGGACAGTGAACAATTGGGCAAGCTGTCGGCGCAAGGCCAAACGCAGCTCGCCGAGAGCGGCGAATGGCTGGCCACAGCGCCGATCTCGGGTAGCGTCAAATCCAGTTTGCGCCAAGTCGGCGTGTGGTCCATGCTGGCACCGCCCGGCTGGCGGGTGCAGGGCACGTTAGACACCGCCTTTGAGTTTTCTGGGACACGCAACCAACCGAGATGGCAGGGTCAGCTCTCCGCCGACCAACTCACCGTGCGCTCGGCGGTTCGGGGTATTGAGTTCAACCAAGGCCAGCTGCGGGCGCGACTGCAAGACCAGCAAGTTGAGTTGACGCAATTGAGTTTCAAGGGCGAGGGCGTGCAAGGGGGGCAATTGCAAGCACAAGGCACGCTGCATTGGCTGCAGTCGCCCAACCAGCTGCTTGGCCTGAATCAAGTGAGCATTGCCCTGAAGCTGCAAGCCCAGGGCCTGCGCGTGAGTAGCCGGGCAGACCGGCGCTTGGCCATTTCAGGGGCTGTGGACGCGCAACTCGACCAAGGTCAACTCCACATCAAAGGCCGGGTACAGGCTGATCAGGCGCTGTTCGTCCTGCCCGAAAACAGCACCCCGACCTTGGGCAACGATGTGGTGGTGGTGCGGCGCCGCGGCGCCTCGGGCAGTGTCGTCGCGTCCGGGGCGGCGCAGCCTTCGGTCATGCCCTCTTGGGTGGGAGTGCCCGACGTGCAGTTGGTGCTCGATCTGGGGCCCGATTTTCGAGTGCAAGGTCAAGGCCTGCAAGCGCGTCTGTCTGGCGTGTTGAACTTGAACAGCAGCTCAGCAACCCGAGGCTTGTTGCGCCTGAGCGGCGATGTGCGCACCGAGGGCGGGCGCTACAAAGCCTATGGTCAGGATCTGAACATCGAGTCGGGTTTACTGCGTTTCAATGGCGCTTATAACAACCCCGATTTGGACATTGTGGCCATCCGCCCCAACCTGTCGCAACGCGTGGGCGTGACGCTGGGAGGCACGGCGCTGCAGCCGCGCATTCTGCTTTTTTCAGATCCCGATTTGCCGGACGCCGAAAAGCTAGCTTGGTTGGTTCTCGGTCGCTCCGGGGCCGATGGCGGCGCCGAGTCGGCCATGCTTCAGCAAGCGGCCGTGGCCTTACTCAGCCGCGAGAGCAAGGGCGAGGGCAAGGGCGTGGGCACCCAGTTGGCCGGAGCTTTGGGCCTGGACGAGGTTTCTTTAAGCCGCGGCAGCCGCAGCGACGCTACGGCCACTGGCGCTGCCATCAGTCTAGGCAAGCGCTTGTCGCGTGACGTGTACCTGGTCTACGAAAGCAGCCTGAGTGGCACCTTTGGCAGTCTGTACATGTTCTACGACTTGTCCCGGCGCTTCAAGCTTCGCGCTCAGACCGGGGATCAAAACGCTTTGGACGTGATCTTTACCGTGCGCAAAGAATGAGCTGTTTCAGCCCTGGCCGTTGATGACCTGTTGCAGTTCGCCGGACTCGTACATTTCCATCATGATGTCCGAGCCGCCAATGAACTCGCCTTTGACATACAGCTGAGGAATGGTCGGCCAGTTGCTAAATTGCTTGATGCCTTGGCGGATTTCAGCGTCGTCCAGCACGTTGACTGTTTTCACAGTTTTGGTATCGACGCCGACGGCTTTGAGGATCTGGATGGCGCGCCCAGAAAAACCGCACATTGGGAAGCTGGCGCTGCCCTTCATGAACAAGGTGATGTCGTTGTTTTTAACAAGGTCGGCAATGCGTTGTTGTGTGTCGCTCATGGTGGCTCCTGGGTAGCCCGGTTCGGGCATCAATATGAAAGGGGTTTGGTCAGACCGGTGAAGTGATTATTTCACTTTGGGATGGTGGTTTGATCGAACAGGGTTATTTTGGCGGTTTTTGCCCGCCGCTGCAGCGGGCAAGCCCTGCTAAATCGTTGTGCGACTGCACATGGGTGTAGCCTGCTTGTGTGAGCAAAGCCCTGACAGTGTCTGCTTGGTCAAAGCCGTGCTCCAGCAGCAGCCAGCCGCTGGACGCCAAGTGGGCCAGTGAACCGGTCACGATGCGGCGTAGATCGGCCAGGCCGTCGGGCCCGCTGGTCAAGGCCTGCAGCGGCTCATGGCGTAGCGCAGTCAAGTGCGGATCCGCATCTGCAATGTAGGGCGGATTGGAGACAATGAGGTCAAATACGCCGCTCACCCGATCAAACCAGTCGCTGGCGATGAACTTCACAGGTAACTTGAGTTGCGCGGCATTCGCCCGCGCCACGACCAGCGCTGACTCGCTGACATCCACCGCCCAGACATGGGCATCTGGGCGGGCGAATTGCAACGCCAGGGCAATGGCGCCGCTGCCGGTACCCAAGTCCAAAAGGCGCAGCGGTTCTGAATTTTCTGGCATTGAATCTGTGGCCGAAGAGGTGCTCACGGGCAAAACCGCCAAACCCCAATCCACCAAAGTTTCCGTGTCGGGTCGTGGATCGAGGACGCGGGCGTCAACCGCCAGCGTCAGACCAAAAAATTCTTTGCGCCCGGTAATGTAGGCCACGGGCTCGCTTGCCAGGCGGCGTTGCAGGGCCACGTTCCAAGCAGCCAGTTGTGCGGGGCTCAGCAGGTTGGTGTCATTCGCCAGCAACCAAGCTCGCTCGTGCAAGGGGCGCTCAAGGCTGTGAAGCAAGAGCATTTGTGCGTCCAGGCGAGCCATCCCCAGCGCATGTGCCTGGGCCAAGCATTGCGCGAGCGTCGGGGTCTCGTGTGAGTTGTGGAAGTCCTTCATTACCCAGCAGCTCCAATTTCCAACTCGGCCAGTTGCTGCGCGGCTTCGTATGCTTGCAAGGCATTGACCACGTCCTGAAGGTCACCCTCCATGATGCTGAGCAATTTGTAAAGCGTTAGGTTGATGCGGTGGTCGGTCAGGCGGCCTTGAGGAAAGTTGTAGGTGCGTATGCGATCACTGCGGTCGCCGCTTCCGATCAGGCTTTTGCGCTCGGCTGCGTCTTTGGCGGCGCGTTCGGCGCGGTCTTTTTCTTGAATCCTTGCTGTGAGCACTTTCAAGGCCTGGGCCTTGTTGCTGTGCTGGCTGCGGCCGTCTTGGCATTCGGCCACAATGCCTGTGGGCAAGTGGGTGATGCGCACGGCAGAGTCGGTTTTATTGATGTGCTGCCCGCCCGCGCCGCTCGCGCGGTAGGTGTCAATGCGCAAGTCGGACGGGTTGATTTTGATCGCCTCTGCTTCGTCGGGTTCGGCCAACACGGCTACGGTGCAGGCGCTGGTATGGATGCGGCCTTGGGTTTCAGTGGCGGGCACGCGCTGCACTCGATGGCCGCCAGACTCAAATTTGAGTGCGCCATAGACCTGGTCGCCTTCAATGCGAACCACGACTTCTTTGTAGCCGCCCAACTCGCTGGGCGACTCTGAGATGATTTTGGTCTTCCAACCTTGGCTTTCCGCGTAGCGCGAATACATACGAAGCAAGTCGCCGGCAAACAGGGCCGATTCATCGCCTCCCGTGCCGGCGCGAATTTCAACAAAGGCAGGTCGTGCATCGTCGGGGTCTTTGGGCAGCAACATGCGTTGCAATTCGATCTCCAGCGTTTGCAACTCGCTGCTGGCGCTGGCCATTTCTTCTTCGGCCATCTCGCGCATTTCTTCGTCAGCCAGCATGGCTTGCGCTGCTTGCAGATCCTGGCTGCGCAGTTGATGGCGGGCGTAGCGCGAGGCTACGGCGCTGACCTCGGCATGTTCGCGCGAGAGCTTCAAGAACTGGGTCATGTCGCGCATGATGTCTTCGCGCGACAGCAAAAAGTCCAGCTCATGGAGCCGTAATGCGTAGCGCTCGAGTTGGGTTTTTAAAAAGGGCTTCATGGCTTAAACGGTATGAGTGGGCGTTTTACAGGCCTGCCTGCAAGCGGGGGCTATAAGACCTGTTGCGGCTTGATCTGCAGAGGGCTTGCACCTACAGGGGGCCGGGAGTCTGTGCTGCGAGGGGGTGTTCGCGCGTTACTTTTACCTGCTAACGCTCGTTGCGTAAAAAAAGCCGTTGCACGGCCTGCGCGGTTTGTTCTGCGTGCTCAGTATCGGCGGCTTTTAATTCGGCCATGGCGCCGTGCAGCATTTTTTGCGTCAGGCCACGCGACAGGGCTTCCAGCACTTTTTCGGGGCTCTCGCCTTTGGCTAGCAACTTGTGCGCTCGTTGCAACTCAGCCTCACGCCAGCTCTCAGCCTGGGCTTGCAACTCTCGGATCAAAGGCACGGTGCCGCGTTGCACCAGCCAATGCCTGAAGCTTTGCACTCCGGCGTCAATGATGACCTCAGCCTGCGCCACGGCCGCTTGTCGGCTTGCTTGCCCGGTTTGCACTACGCTGGCCAAGTCGTCTACGGTGTAGAGGTATATGTCCTCCAGTGATTTGACTTCGGGCTCAATGTCACGCGGCACGGCCAAGTCGACCATGAACATGGGGCGGTGCTTGCGCTTCTTGAGGGCCCGCTCGACCGCGCCCAATCCAATTAAAGGCAAGGTACTGGCGGTGCAGCTAATGACCGCGTCGAACTCGTGCAGTCGATCGGGCAGTTCGGCCAGGCGCATGACTTCAGCGCCGTAGCGCGCAGCCAATTTCTCGCCTCGCTCAAGTGACCGGTTGGCAATCGTCATGCTTTTGGGTTGGCGCGCCGCAAAATGGGTCGACACCAGCTCGATCATTTCGCCTGCGCCGACAAACAGCACCTTGATGCTTCGCAGATCTTCAAACAACTGGCTGGCCAAACGCACAGAAGCGGCAGCCATGCTGATCGAATGCGCACCAATCTCTGTGGTGGAGCGCACGTCTTTGGCTACTGCAAAACTGCGCTGAAACAATTGGTTCAAGGTGCTGCCTAGCGCGCCGGCTTGCTCGGCGGCGCGCACTGCGTCTTTGAGCTGGCCCAAAATTTGCGCTTCGCCCAGTACCATCGAATCCAGACCGCTAGCAACCCGAAACGCGTGCCGAGCCACATGGTCTTCTTCGAGCAGGTAGGTGTGCTGGCGCAGCTCTTGCGGCGAGACGCCGCCGGTATGGGCCAGCCAATTCAAGGTGTCGGTCATGGCCGACTGATCGGCCGCGCAATACACCTCGGTGCGGTTGCAGGTGGACAGGATGGCCGCTTCAGGCAACTTTTGGGTGTGTTGCGACAAATTTTGGCGCAAACCCTGTAAGGTGGGCGGCAATTGATCCAAGGCGAACGCGAACCGACCGCGCAAATCGAGCGGTGCGGTGGTGTGGTTTAAGCCTAAGGCCCAGACTGCCATATCCTCACATTATAAAAGTACCCCGTGCGCTAGCCTGGGTTATTTTGAAATCCAACCAATCAAGGCAGTCCCTGTCGTAATTGACGGCACAATCTCAGTGCATGAGCTTCTTGCAAATGGTGCTGCACCTGTTGTTTTTCTTTCTGCCCGCTTTGGCGTTGGCGGCGAGCAGCGTGCTATACGGCGCTTGGCGATTTCGCAACGGCACGTTCTTGCCTTGGACGCGTCGATGGGCATTGAACGCGGCGGCAGGCGCGCTGGTGCTTTTGGCGGGGCTGGTCGTTTTTGACAACGACGGCAAGATAGCCACATACGCCGCCTTGGTCGTGGTCAGCGCCACGGTCGAGTGGGTGTTGCAAAAAGGCTGGCGGGCTCGCTGATGCCGGGGTCCCCGCGGCCAGCCCATCCTTTGGCTTGCCTCTCAGAGCTCCCTCACACCGGACTGAACAAGTCGACCCGGTCGGTGATGATGCCGTCGGTGCCCAGTGCCAGCAGGTGTGCGGCGGCCCATTCGTCGTTCACGGTGTAGCTTAGGCAGCGCATGCCGGCCGCGTGCACCTGGTTCACGGTCTGCACGTTCCATAGCGCGTAGTTGCACACCACGGCCTGGCAGCTCAGTTGCTGTACTTCGGCCAGCCAACCATCACGCCAACTGTCGAGCAGCAAGCCGCGTGGCAAATGCGGCGCGGTGGCTTTGGCACCAGCCAGGGCGTCGGGTTGGAAAGAGGTCAAAAGCGGCGCAATCTCTTCGCCCGTGGCAGCACCTGTCCACCAAGCAGCAGCCTCACGGCCCACCACCTCACCGGTGCGTCGTTCGGTGCCCGGCGTGGGTTTAATTTCGATGTTGAGCATGTAGCGGTTTTGCCGACAAAAGCGGGCTAGGTTTGCCAGTGTGAGCAGAGGCTCGCCTGCGTAGGCGCGCGAGTGCCAGCTGCCGGCGTCCAGTTGCGCTAAGTCCTGCCAGGGCTGGTCCCCACCGATACCGTGGCCGTTGGTGGTGCGATTCAGCGTAGCGTCGTGCATCAAGAACACCACGCCATCGCTGCTGAGTTTGGCGTCGCATTCAAACATGCGGTAACCGTGCTGTGCGCCCAGGCGGAACGCCGCCAAGGTGTTTTCTGGCGCCAGTTTGCCTGCGCCGCGGTGCGCGACCCACTGCGGGTAAGGCCAGTCGGGTAATACGTTGGGTTGCGAAGAGTTGCTCATATGGTCTCCACGCGTTTGCCTGTTTCCGCGCTGAACGAGTGCACGCGGTCGGCACGCGGCGTGGCGTGGAAAGTCTCCCCCGGCTGCGGTGCAGGAATCGAGGCGTCCAGGCGCAGAGTGAGTAATTCGTCGCCCAAGCGGGCGTGGACCAGGCGTTCAGCGCCCAGCAGTTCCACCGTATCGGTGTGCAAAGCCCAGCCACTGCTAGGTGTCAAGTCCAGGTGCTCGGGGCGGATGCCCATCACTTTTTGGCTGGTGCATCCAGGTGCGTGTCGCAAGAGGTTCATGGGCGGCGAGCCCATGAAGCTGGCGACAAAAGTGGTGGCGGGGCGGTTGTAGACCTCTTCGGGCGTGCCAAATTGCTCCATCACGCCGCCGTTCATGACGATCATGCGCTGCGCCAGGGTCATGGCTTCGACCTGGTCGTGCGTGACAAAGAGGCTGGTAATGCCCAGCTCGCGGTGCAGTTTTTGAATTTCCAGCCGGGTCTGGGCACGCAGTTTGGCGTCCAGGTTGGACAGCGGTTCGTCAAACAAAAACACCTGCGGCTGGCGCACGATGGCCCGCCCCATAGCCACGCGCTGTCGCTGGCCACCCGAGAGTTCGCGCGGCTTGCGCTGCAGCAGGTGCGACAGTTCCAAGATAGCTGCAGCCTTGTCTACCCGGGTCTTGATTTCTACAGCCGGGCGCTTGGCGATTTTCAAACCGTAGGCCATGTTGTCGAACACGCTCATGTGCGGATAAAGCGCGTAGTTTTGGAACACCATGGCAATGTCGCGCTCGGCTGGCTCCAAGTCGTTGACCACGCGCTCGCCGATTGAAACAGTGCCTTGGGTGATTTCTTCCAAGCCCGCCACCATGCGCAGCAGCGTGGATTTGCCGCAGCCCGAGGGACCGACGATGACGACAAATTCGCCGTCGTGAATTTGCGCGCTCAGGTCGTGAATCACAGCATTGCCTGTGGCACCCGAGCCATAGGTTTTTTGCAGATGAGAGAGGGTGATGCTAGCCATGCTTTATTTCTCAGTGTCGATCAAGCCCTTGATGAACCATTTTTGCATGCCAACCACGACCAAGGCCGGTGGCAACAAGGCCAAAATCGCGGTCGCCATGACCAAGTTCCACTGCACCTGGGCGTCCGACCCCGCCGTCATGCTGCGGATGCCGACGACGATCGGGTACATGCGCTCTTCGGTGCTCATTAAAAGGGGCCACAGGTACTGGTTCCAGCCATAGATGAACTGGATCACAAACAAGGCGGCGATGCTGGTGCGCGACAGGGGCAGCAACACGTCCCAAAAAAATCGTAGAGGGGAGGCACCGTCCATTTTGGCGGCTTCGGTCAGTTCATCTGGAACGGTCAGAAAAAATTGTCTGAACAAAAAAGTGGCGGTGGCTGAAGCGATGAGCGGAATGGTCAGGCCGGCAAAACTGTTGACCATGCCAAAGTCAGCCACGACTTGATAGGTGGGCACGATGCGCACTTCCACCGGCAACATCAAAGTCACAAAGATGCCCCAAAACACTGTTTTGCGAAACGGGAACTGAAAGTAGACGATGGCAAAGGCGCTCAGCAAGGAGATGACGATCTTGCCAAAGGCAATGCTCAAAGCAGTGACCAGGCTGACCCACATCATCCGCGTCACGGGCAATTGGCTTGTCACGCCTGGGCCTTCGCCCAGCAAAATGGTGTGGTAATTGTTCCAGGTATCGTGGCCAAACCAGAGCGGGATGGGCGACTGCACCATGTCCTGCGCCGAGTGGGATGAGCCGACCAGCGCCAAGTAAATCGGGAAGACGATGACCAGCACACCCAGGCACAAGACCAGGTGGGAGAGAAGATTGAGAAAGCGGTGGCGTTCAACCATGTCAGTAGTTCACTTTGCGTTCAACGTAGCGAAATTGCAGCACGGTCAGGCCTACGACGATGACCATCAGCACCACCGACTGGGCTGCCGAACTTCCCAGGTCCATGGCCTTGAAGCCATCAAAATAAACTTTGTAGACCAGAATCGCCGTGTCTTTGCCGGGGCCGCCTTTGGTGGTTGCATCCACAATGCCAAGGGTTTCAAAGAAGGCGTACACGGTGTTGACCACCAACAGGAAGAAGG
>CANGEG010000055.1 GCA_947452725.1 Comamonadaceae bacterium
AAATTAGCGTACAAAAAGTGATGCCCCAGACCTTGGGCGGCTTCTTGCAAGTCGTTCACGCGGAATGCGCGAATCGACTGGACGATGTTCGTCCGTACACCTTTGAGAGGTGTTTCTTGGTCTTGACGAAGTGGCGTATCCATCTCCGCGTCTCTTTCTTTAGTCAAAAAAACTTCAGCTTGTGGCCGTCATTCATTTCGTCCTCCAGCTGTACGAGCCTGGGGACTCTTTCTTAATTTGTCTGAGCGCGGCCTGAGGGGGCTGCGCTTAAACACTCATTTTTTGTCGACGATCTCACGAAAGCTCGCGTAGTGGTCGTCGCTGTAGAAGCAGTTCTGAGGCTGTTTGACCTCCCAACCACCGCATACTATGCGCCGCGCCCCGCGCGTTCTTTCTCCAGGCGTTTTCACGGTGTACTCGTGGTAGTAACCACGCACTTGCTTGGGCAAAATACGTTCGCGATTGCCAAAAACCACACCGTCCTTTTCATAAGAAAAGGGTCCACCTTGGTGGATCGCCAGGTAAGTTTCTTGGCCTTCTCGAGGCAATTGCTGCACTGCAACCGTAGGACTCAGCACTTCTGGCATTGTTTTGGCCTGCACCTGAGTGGTGCCAGTCATCAATAACCCAAAGAGCGCGCAAGCACCTGAAATCTGGCGCATACGAACAAAACTGCGAGACAACATGAAAATTAACCTTTCAGAGATCTGCGGGTAAACCCGAAAATCCGAAGGCGTGAGTGTGCAGTAACACACAGAAAAAAGCAAGGGGCTGCCCAATAAATAGGCAGCCCCTGTAAGGGTTACAGCGGCAGAAGTTAGTACTTGCTGTCTTTGTAGCGCTTAACGTGACACATTGGCGTCCGCCACGGTCAGTGCCGCCATATTGACAATACGGCGCACGGTGGCGCTAGGCGTCAAAATATGCACCGGTTTGGCCGCACCCAGCAAGACCGGGCCAATGGCAATGTTGCCACCGGCGGCCGTTTTCAGTAGGTTGTAGGCGATGTTGGCGGCATCAATATTGGGCATGACCAACAAATTGGCGTCACCGATCAATTTGCTGTTGGGCATGGCGGCCAAGCGGGCCTCGCCGTCCAGTGCCACATCGCCGTGCATTTCGCCATCGACTTCCAGCGTGGGAGCTCGCTCGCGCAGCAGCGCCAGAACTTGGCGCATTTTGACGGCGCTGGCTTCGTTGGAGGAGCCGTAGTTCGAGTGCGACAACAGGGCCACCTTGGGGCGAAGGCCAAAGCGGCGCATCTCTTCAGCCGCCATGACCGTGATCTCGGCCAACTGCTCCGCGCTCGGGTCGTAGTTGACATGGGTATCGACAATGAAAATCTGACGCCCTGGCAGCATCAAGCCGTTCATACAGGCATAGGTGTGCACACCTGCGCGTTTACCGATCACCTGGTCCACGTAGCTCAGGTGCATGGGGTTGGTGCCCCAGGTGCCGCAAATCATGCCGTCCACGTCGCCTTTGTGCAGCAACATGGCGCCAATCAGCGACAGGCGGCGACGCATCTCAATTTTGGCGATCTGCATGGTCACGCCTTTTCGCTCGGTCAGGCGGTGGTAAGTCTGCCAAAAGTCGCGGTAACGGTGGTCCATTTCGACGTTGACCACGTCGTAGTCCAATTCTTCCTTCAGGCGCAAACCGAATTTTTCGATGCGCTCAGCAATTACGGCTGGGCGGCCAATCAGGGTGGGGCGGGAGATGCCCTCATCCACCACGATTTGGGCTGCGCGCAAGATGCGTTCTTCCTCACCTTCGCAAAACGCCACACGCTTTTTCGTGGCATGTTTGGCTGCGGTGAAGATGGGCTTCATGATGGTGCCCGAGGCATAGACAAAGCTTTGCAGACGTTCGCGGTACGCGTCCATGTCGGCAATTGGGCGCGAGGCCACGCCGCTGTCGGCGGCGGCTTGGGCCACAGCAGGGGCGATCTTCATCATCAAGCGCGGATCAAAGGGCTTGGGAATCAAATACTCCGGTCCGAATACCAAAGGCTCGCCAGCATAGGCTGCAGCGACAACCTCGCTTTGCTCGGCTTGCGCCAGATCGGCAATCGCAAACACCGAAGCAATTTCCATCTCCTGCGTGATGGTGGTGGCGCCGCAGTCCAAAGCACCCCGAAAGATGTAAGGGAAGCACAAGACGTTGTTGACTTGGTTCGGGTAGTCGGTGCGACCCGTGGCCATGATCGCATCGTCGCGCACGGCTTTGACATCGGCCGGATCGATTTCAGGATTCGGGTTGGCCAGGGCAAAGATCAGCGGCCTAGCGGCCATGCTCTTGACCATGTCCTTTTTCAAAACGCCGCCGGCTGACAGGCCAAGGAACACGTCTGCGCCAGCAATGACTTCGGCCAGCGTGCGCTGAGCGGTCTTTTGTACGAACTGGATCTTGTCTTCGTCCATCAACTCGGTGCGTCCTTCATAGACGACGCCGGCCAAGTCGGTGACCCAAATGTTCTCGCGCGGAATGCCCAGCTTGACCAGCAGGCCCAGGCAGGCCAGAGCGGCGGCGCCCGCGCCGGAGGTGACCAGTTTGATTTTTTTGGGGTCTTTGCCGACCACCTTCAAGCCGTTCAAGATCGCTGCGCCGACCACGATGGCCGTGCCATGCTGGTCGTCGTGAAAGACCGGAATCTTCATGCGTTCGCGCAGCTTGCGCTCGACATAAAAGCAATCGGGGGCCTTGATATCTTCCAAATTGATGCCACCAAAGGTGGGCTCCAAAGAGGCAATGATCTCGACCAGTTTGTCGGGGTCTTTTTCGTTGATCTCGATGTCGAACACATCGATGCCGGAGAACTTTTTGAACAAAACGCCCTTGCCCTCCATCACGGGCTTGCTGGCCAGGGGGCCAATGTCGCCCAAGCCCAGCACGGCCGTGCCATTGGTGACCACGCCGACCAAGTTACCGCGGCTGGTGTACTTGAAGGCGTTGGCAGGATCTTTGACGATTTCTTCGCAGGGCGATGCCACGCCGGGCGAATAGGCCAGGGCCAAGTCGTGCTGGTTGATCAGCTGCTTTGTCGGCGCTATGGCAATCTTGCCGGGGGTGGGGAACTCGTGGTATTCGAGGGCGGCTTGGCGCAGCTGGGCGCGTTTTTCTTCGGCTTGGACCTTGTTGGTCGTCATGCAGGGACTCCTGTTGAGCAGCGTCTGGCCCGGATCAGGCCGGCTGCGGGTGCATGGTTTTGATTGTAGACCCGAGGATTCGCACCCCCGCATGGGTAAATACGCTTACAGGCGCAGTGCACTTTTAACTTTTGTGCACAGATTGGAATGCATCGGTTTTTTTTCAACGCAGGTGTTTGTGGCGTTTAAGGGCCAGAGCTTGCGCGATCGACATCTGGCGCGAACCGGCCACCAGTTCAAACGACTCGCCAGGCTCTAGCGACCCCTCGCGTTCGACGGCCAGGTAAAAACCGCAGTAGCCGCTTTGCACCATGTCGCGTGCGGCTTGGGGGTAACCCATCACGGCATTGAATTTACCGCAGGGCTCACGCGGTTGCGTCACGCGCAGCACGCAGTGGGTAAAGCGCAAGCGGTCGCCGATATACACCGCGTCTTCGCGCAAGCCGGTGAGGCTCAGGTTCTCGCCCACAAAGCCGGGCAACAAGGGTTCCTCAAACAGGCTGACACCGTGGGCTAATCGCTGTTGTTGCCAGTAAGCCAGATGCTCTAGCGGAAAGGCGTAAACCGCTTTATCCAGACCACCGTGTACCGACAAATCAGCCTGCTCATCGCCCGCCAAGCCCAAGGGGCCGACGCTCACAGGCCCGTGCACCGGCGTTTTGCCAATCGCCGACATCAGCTTTCGCTCGCCCACGCGCAAGGGGCGAACCTTGCCTAGGTTGATATGCACCAGTTGCAGAGCACTCATAGGCTCAGGCCCGCATCAAGGCTTCGATTTCATCGGCTTTTACAGGAACATCACGCGTGATCAATTCACAGCCTGTGGCGGTAATGACGGCGTCATCTTCAATGCGAATACCGATGTTGAAAAACTCTTCGGGCACGCCAGGAGCAGGGCGCACATACAAACCTGGCTCAATGGTCAGCACCATACCGGGCTGCAGTACCCGGCTAGGGCGGTCTTTGATGATCTCGCCACTCAAAGGATCTTTGCGCTCGTTGACGGTTCCCACCTCGGCCGGCTCCACATAGCTGCCGCAGTCGTGCACGTCCATGCCCAGCCAGTGGCCGGTGCGGTGCATGTAGAACTGAAAGTAGCTGCGGTTGGCAATCACGTCTTGCGCATTGCCTACCTTGTTTTTGTCGAGTAAGCCGACATCCAGTAGGCCCTGCGCGAGCACTTTAACTGTGGCTTCGTGCGGCTCAACAAAGCGGGCGCCGGCGCGGGTTGCGGCAATAGCGGCGTCTTGCGAGGCCAGCACCAGGTCATACAGGAGGCGCTGGGGGCCGGTGAATTGGCCGTTGGCAGGAAAGGTGCGCGTGATGTCAGAGGCATAGCCGTCAAGCTCGCAGCCTGCGTCAATCAGCACCAAATCGCCGTGTTGGATCAGGCCGGCTTCGGCGCGGTAATGCAGCACGCAGGCGTTGGCGCCGGCAGCCACGATGGAGCCGTAGGCCGGGTACTGCGAGCCGTGTTGGCGAAATTCATGAAGCAACTCTGCGTCAAGGTGGTATTCGCGCACCTCTTGGCCGTCGCGCAGCATGGCGGCGCTGCGCTGCATCGCGCGCACGTGAGCGCCGGCGCTGATTTGCGAGGCGCGCCGCATGATGGCGAGCTCATGGGCGTCCTTGATCAAACGCATTTCATCCAAAAGGCCGCACACATCGCGCTGCTGATCCGGACACATTGCCCCGTAGCGCACCCGGGAGCGCACGCTATTGAGCCAACCATCGACCTGCGACTCCAAGCCCTTGTGCGTAGCAAACGGGTACCACACGGTGCTGCGGTTCTCCAGCATTTTGGGCATTTGGCTGGCCAACTCGGTCGACGCATAGGCCACCTGCACACCCAAGGCGGCGGGGGCGGCGCTGGGGCCCAAACGCAGACCATCCCAGACTTCGCGCTCGGCGTCTTTGGGCTGACAAAACAGCGTCGCCTCGCCCTCGGCGGTGATCACCAAGCAAGCGTTGGGCTCAGTGAAACCGGTGAGGTAATAAAAGTAGCTGTCATGGCGGAACAAAAAATCGCTGTCGCGGTTGCGCTGGCGCTCCAGTGCTGTGGGGATGATGGCGATACCCCCGGGGCCCAGCTGGGCGGCCAGACTGGCACGGCGTTTAGCGTAGATCGTGTAAGTAGTCATCGAAGCATTGTAGAAGGGGCAGCAGGTTTTAGTTTGCGAATACGTTCAGTGCAAGCCTGCACCACCGCCCAGAGATCTTCACGTGAGAGCGGCCTGGGCCTGTCACCGCAGTTCCCATGCGCCAAGGGCTTTCAAAATGGCGTCAAAGCCCGGCGCACCTTCCCCTAACAGGGCCTTTTACCGGCTTTGGCGTGAAAGTCCTGCATCGCGCGGCACTGGCGTCATTCCTTTGGCGCCGGCGATAACGCCAAACGCTTTGGCGATGAAGCAGGCAGGCCGATCGCGGCGTTCATGTCCGCCTTTAAGTAAGCCGCCATGTCCTGATGAGTGTGCAGATGCCCTGCTTAGCAAATGACGGACCGTGATGAACGTGCACCCTTGTAGATGGGGTCATCGGTCAGTTCAACGTGCACAAACAATTGGGTCGCCAAATTGCGGCATAAGCTCCTATGCTGCATCAGCCTTTTACCAACGCACAGCCTTTTACCAACTCACCTGTTCATCCATTTAACTGTGCCAGCCTCTGCGGTGTGCCCACGTCGGTCCAAGGGCCGGTGTAAAGGCTTGCACTTACCAAGCCTCGGTCCATGGCTTGGCGCAGCATGGGTGCCAAGGGCGCGGCCGTGCCTTGGGGGTTGCCGGGCACGATGTCGCAATAGGGCACGTCAAAAAAAGCGCGTCGGTACAGGGCAATGGTGCTGAAGGTGTAGAGCGGTTGCGCAGCATGACCTTTGGTCAAGTTCAGTGCCAGGCCTTGGCTTGACAGCCCAAAGTCGCCCAACGGGTTGTGCGCCGGATTGGGCACGAGCCAAATATGGGCCAGCTTGTCGCTGGCGGTGAACCGTTCAACGGCCTTGGCCTCAAAGCTAAATTCAGGCACAAACACGTCGCCCGCCACCACCCAAAACACCTCGGCCAGCTGCGGCAAAGCGCGCGAAATGCCGCCTGCGGTTTCCAGGGCATAGCCAAAGTCTTGCGCTTCATTGGAGTAGCTCAGGCTGGCCATGCCAACGCCCGCCAAGGCGCAGGCGCTGCCATATTGCGCAAAAATGTGTTCACCCAGCCAAGCGGTGTTTATCAAGATGCGCTCAAAGCCTGCGCGCACCAAGCCTTCCATGGGCCACTGCATCAGCGGCTTGCCTCGCACGGCCAGCAAGGGCTTGGGGGTATGGTCGGTCAGCGGGCGCATGCGCTCACCCCGGCCCGCCGCCAAAATCATGGCACTGGCCTTCGTTTTGACGTCTGGGTTGCTGACGGTAGGGTTCAAGGGCATGCCTCTATGTTGCCACGCTTGTCGCATCGGCTCGCCAGCACGTTGCGGCAAACCGGTAAAATCTCGGGTTTACCAGAATACACCCCCGGAGCTGCCCACATGGCAAACACACAGCAAATGGCCAACGCCATCCGCGCCCTCGCAATGGACGCTGTTCAACAAGCCAACTCGGGTCATCCCGGCGCCCCAATGGGCATGGCCGACATGGCGGTGGCGCTGTGGGGCGAGCACCTTCAACACAACCCCAGCAACCCGCACTGGGCCAACCGCGACCGTTTTGTGTTGTCCAACGGCCACGGCTCGATGTTGATTTATTCAGTGCTGCACCTGACTGGCTACAAGTTGCCGATCGAGGAGCTGAAAAAATTCCGCACCCTGCACAGCAAAACCGCTGGCCACCCCGAAGTGGGCGTGACCCCTGGAGTGGAAACCACCACAGGCCCTCTGGGCCAAGGCATCACCAACGCTGTGGGCATGGCGCTGGCTGAAAAGCTGCTGGCGGCCGAGTTCAATCAGCCTGGCCATGCCATCGTCAACCACCATACCTACGCCTTTATGGGTGACGGCTGCCTGATGGAAGGCATCAGCCACGAAGCGTGCGCCTTGGCTGGCGCCTGGAAGCTGAACAAACTGATAGCCCTGTACGACGACAACGGCATTTCGATCGATGGCCAAGTCGCCCCCTGGTTCATCGACAACACCCCGCAGCGCTTTGCCGCTTACGGCTGGAACGTGATCGACGCCGTCAATGGTCATGACGCCGCCGCCGTGTCCGCCGCCATTGCCACAGCCAAGCGCAGCGCCGACAAGCCCACGCTGATTGTGTGCAAAACATCCATCGGTCAAGGCTCACCCAACCGCGCCGGCACTTCTAAGGCGCACGGCGAACCTTTGGGCGCTGAAGAAATTAAGCTGACCCGCCAAGCCATTGGCTGGACGGCTGAGCCCTTCAAGATCCCGAAAGAGGTCTACGCCGACTGGGATGCCAAGGCCGCCGGCAAAGCCCGCGAAGCCGAATGGAACAGCGTTTTTGCAGCGTACAAAGCCGCCTTCCCCGCGCAGGCTAAAGAGTTTGTGCGCCGTATGAAGGGCGAGTTGCCCAAGAACTTTCACCAGGTGGCGTTTGACGCCGTCGTGGCCGCCCACACCAAGGGCGAGACCGTGGCCAGTCGCAAGGCTAGCCAGTTGGCGCTGGAAGCCTTCACCGCCGCACTGCCCGAAATGCTGGGCGGCTCGGCCGACCTGACCGGCTCGAATTTGACCAACACCAAAAGCACGCCGGCCTTTCGCGTGGACTTGGCCGGTGATGTGGTGAAAACGCAAGAGGGCCAGATTGGCCGCCACATCAATTACGGCGTGCGTGAGTTCGGCATGGCCGCGATCATGAATGGTGTGGCACTCCATGGTGGTTACATTCCCTACGGCGGCACCTTCCTGACTTTTTCTGACTACTCGCGCAACGCCATCCGCATGGCCGCGCTGATGAAGCAGCGCATCATCCACGTGTTCACCCACGACTCCATCGGTCTTGGCGAAGATGGCCCGACGCATCAGTCCATTGAACATGCCGCCAGCCTGCGCCTGATTCCAGGACTTGACGTGTGGCGCCCCGCCGACACGGCCGAAACCACCGTGGCTTGGGCCGTGGCGCTGCAAAACGCGCACCGTCCTTCGGCCTTGTTGCTCAGCCGTCAAAACTTAGCCTACTCACCCAAGAGCGATCTGGGGGACATCAGCCGCGGCGCATATGTGCTGTCTGAGCCTGAGAGCGTGGGTATCAAGAAAACCCATGGCGTGATCATCGCCACCGGCTCTGAAGTGCAACTGGCCTTGGCCGCGCAAAAGCTACTGGCCGAACGCAAGATCGGCGTGCGCGTGGTCTCCATGCCCAGCACCAATGTCTTTGACCGCCAAGACAGCGAGTACAAGCAAAACGTGCTGCCAGCCGGCATCCCCCGCGTGGCGGTGGAAATGGGTTCCACCGATGGCTGGTGGAAATACGGCTGCGCCGCGGTGGTCGGCATCGACTCCTATGGCGAGTCGGCACCGGCGCCTGTTTTGTTCAAGCATTTTGGCTTCACGCCCGAAAACGTAGCAGACACGGTTCACGCGGCCCTCTTGCGCAAGGCCTGAGGCCAGTCACCGGAACACGGGGTCTGAGCAAAAAACCCCGTGGAATCAGAATCCTGCAAGGGTTTTGGTTTCAAATCCGGTTACGTAACGGTTTAGTAACTTTTGACATAGGCATTTCCCATGACCATCAAGGTTGGCATCAACGGCTTTGGCCGTATTGGCCGTCTGGCACTTCGCGCGGCGCTCAAGCACGGTTTTCACGACCTGCAGATCGTTGGCATCAACGACCCCAAGCCGGCCGACTACCTGGCCTATATGCTCAAGTTCGACAGTGTGCATGGCCGCTTTGATGGCACAGTGGAGCACACAGAAGACAGCCTGATCGTCAACGGCAAGAAAATCAAACTCTCCCACGAACGTGACGCACACAACTTGCAATGGGGCGCAATGGGCGTGGACATCGTGCTCGAGTGCACGGGCCACTACCTGACCGAAGCCACCAGCCAGGCGCACATCGCGGCAGGCGCCAAAAAAGTGGTGATCTCGGCACCATCGAAGGACAACATTCCGATGTTCGTCTACGGCGTGAATCACAAGAAGTACGCGGGTGAAGCCATCGTCTCCAACGCATCGTGCACCACCAACTGCCTGGCCCCCGTGGTCAAGGTGCTCAATGACAAATGGGGCATCAAGCGCGGCTTGATGACTACGGTGCATGCGGCCACCGCCAGCCAGATGACGGTGGACGGGTCGTCTCGCAAAGACTGGCGCGGTGGGCGAGGTATTTTGGAAAACATCATCCCCAGCAGCACCGGCGCAGCCAAGGCTGTGGGGGTGGTGATCCCTGAAATCAAGGGCAAGATCACCGGTATGGCGTTTCGCGTGCCCACATCAGACGTGTCAGTGATTGACCTGACCGTGGAGCTCCAAAGCGACGCCAGCTATGCTGAGATTTGCGCCGAAATGAAAGCGCAAAGCGAAGGTGCGCTCAAAGGCGTGCTGGGTTACACCGACGAGAAAGTAGTCTCCACTGACTTTCGCGGTGAGTCTTGTGCCAGCGTGTTCGATGCCACCGCTGGCATTGCCCTGGACAAAAGCTTCGTCAAGATCGTGGCCTGGTACGACAACGAGTGGGGCTATGCCCATCAATGCTTGGAGATGATTCGCGTGGTGGCGAAGAAAAAATAAGCCCCAGGCACTCTGCAGCCCCCTCCTCAATAAACTGCTATTCCATGGTGGGGTTGCGTGCTTGAAACACTGCTTTGAGCCGGATCTGCGCGGCCACAATGGCTGCTGACTTGGCCCCTTTGTCGCCAGCCAAACGTTGCTGGTCACTGACCAACTGGGTGGCCATTTCGAGGGTGTTAAAGCCTGAGGCTGCTCCGGGCAATAGCCACGACGAAGAGCCAAACATTTCACCAGCCACCTCAGCGAGTTGGGGGTAATGCGTCAAGACGAACCGGTAGGCCAAATCGCCATGAACCCCGCCCTCTGAGACCATGTAAGGCAAGCTGGACGAAATGTTGTTCGGTAGACTCCCCGTCAGCGACAAATCCAGCACCTGCTTTGCAAGCTCAGGGGATGACACCGAGGCTGCAGCACGGGCATAGCGCCAGCGATCTTCTTCACTGTTGGCCATCATCAGCCGGCGAACTAAACGTGCATGCCGCTGAGCATCAGCGCCAAGGCCAGCGGCAAAAATGACCGCGTCGCGGATTTCCGGGGTGATCAACGAACCTCCCGCATCGTCTTGGTCAAACAAGGCTGCAGCGTGAGCCAATGTGCTCTCATCGCCCCATTGAGCCAAGCTCCTGATTAAGCCATTGCGAAGGAGCTGCGTTTCGCTGCTGTCACCAAGTCGCGGCACCCATCCCAAGGTGGCCAGTTCAGGCGCCAACAATCCGCGCCCCAGAGCCCTTAAGCGGATTTGGGCCGGCGTTTGCGCAGAGGCTTCGTCTAAAAAACTCAGACCACTGCGTGCCAAATCGATCAAGGCGGCACGCCCTTCACCGCGAACCGAAGGCAACTTGTTCAGCAAATCAAAATAGGCCGACAGCGGCGCGCGCCCAGCCTGCACCAATGCAAAACTGTCGCTCAGCAACGTTATGCGCGCCGCAGGCGGCAAACTTGCAAAATCCTTGACCAAAGCAGCATGCACAGCGGGTGCATATTGAACGCGGTAAAAGCCCTCACCACCGGGGTTGACAATCGGCGCTGGTTCACCACAACCGGGTAACGCAAAACTCTGGCTGACCTGACTTAACAAGACACGATGCCACTGACCTTGGTGCAGGATGATCAAAGGAATAGACCACTGCGCGGTGTCGACGGCATGGAGATCGGTGGCAAAACGACTTTGCGCCACTTGCACCAGAGTTTGGCCGCCCTCGCAGCGTGCGTCCACCTGCAGCAAAGGAAATCCCTTTTGATCGGTCCAACTGCGTGCGACCGAAGTCACGTCCCGTCCGGAGGCTTGCCCGATATGGAACCACAAGTCTGCTGCCGTGGCGTTGGAAAACCGCTGCTGTTTCATGTAAGACGAAAGGCCTTGCTGGAAAACATCGGGCCCGAGCCAGCCTTCGATCATGCTGAGCACTGCGCCGCCTTTGATGTAAGTGATCGTGTCAAAGACATCAAACACTCTGTCCTCTTTGACCGCGCCAGATCGAATCGCACGCGTGGCCGAGCTGGCATCTTCGGCCATAGCGTGGTCGATCGGTTGGCGCCTGCGCAGCTGCACGTGCCATTCTGGATTGAATCGATCCGTGGTTTTTTCTGCCATCCACGTTGCAAAGGCTTCATTCAACCAAATTTCTTCCCAGGAGGCGGCCGTTACCAAATTGCCAAACCATTGATGGGCCACTTCATGCGCAACGGTTGAAAACACCTGCATCCGGCGGTTTTCGTTGCTATTGGCAGGATCAAACAATAACGCTGTTTCAGCGTAAGAAATTAGGCCCCAATCTTCCATGGCACCACCACGGGTACTGGGAACCGCCAGTTGATCGAGCTTGGGCAAGGCATAGTCGATGCCAAAGTAGGCGTTGTAGAAAGGCAGTATCTTTTGTGTCACCTCCATCGCGTAGGCGCCCTGCGCGCGTTTGCCCTGCGAGGTGAGGATGCGAAGGGGTACCCGCCCCGCATGGCCATTTACGACGTCCAGCTGGCCCACGGCAACGGCCACCAAATAGGTGGGCATCGACGGCGTGGGCAAAAAGTAATGCCGCCGCTGGCCGGCTTGCTCGTGCATGGATCGGAGCGGCATGTTTGAAAACACCGAATATGCCTTGGGCGCTGTCACGGAAATTTCAAACACGCTGCGAAAGGCCGGCTCATCAAATGCGGGAAACAGTTTGCGGGCAAACACCGCTTCCAATTGCGTTGCCAGCATTTGCTTTGTCTGACCTTGCGCTTTGTAAGGCGCGCGGTAAAGACCTGCATCACTTTTATTCACGCTGCCCGTGTAGGTCACTTTCAATACGTAGTGACCCGATGGGATACTGCGGCCATCTTGCGGAATCAAGCGCCATGTCTGCGTCGAAGGCTCTGCTTGAATGCGCAAAGTGCGCGCCTTGGTCGCCGCCTTGTCGCCAGAAATCAGGAGAACGTGCGATGCATTGAGTTCATGGGCATGGATGACCATCGCTGCGCTTAAGCGGCGAACATCCACCCCGATTGAGGCCACCCCCGAAAAAGTATCCGAAGCCGGGTCAAGTTCAAGATGCAAGCGGTAACGTGACGGCCGAATGTCTTTACTTAAAAGACCGGGTGTCGTCTCAAAGTTAAAACGTGATTGCCCCAGGCTGAGCGTGGCAATGAAAGCGAGCATCCATCCCAGCATCATTTTGATGAAAGTAGACTTGAAAACCATAGCCGTGAGCTCCAAATTCAGCGTGTTGCCTGCCGAATCAAATCGGCGCCTTTCTCGGCCAACATGATGGTTGGCGCATTGGTGTTGCCACTGGTCACACGCGGCATGACCGAGGCGTCCACCACACGCAGACCCTGCACGCCGCGCACTTTGAGCTGTGGGTCTACCACCGCCATGTCGTCTTGGCCCATGCGGCAGGTGCCGACCGGGTGGTAAATCGTGTCTGTGTTTTGCCGAATCCACTGCTCCAACTGCGCATCGGTATTGGCCTGGGCCGAGGCGGCCCATTCTTGGCTGAGCGCGCGCAAAGGGGGCTGCGCCAGGATGCGCTGGGCTTGGCGAACGCCTTGCCGCATCTGCGCCATGTCATCCGGATGAGACAAAAACTGCGGATCAATCAAGGGCGACGCCATCGCGTCAGGGCTGGAAAGGCGCACGCTACCGCGGCTTTGCGGCTGCAGCACGCACACATGCACAGAGCAGCCGTGACCACGTTGTAATTGGCGGCCATGGTCCACCAATTTGGCGACCACAAAGTGCAGCTGAATATTGGGCTCGGCCATGGCCACATCGGTTTTGAAAAACGCGCCGCCCTCAGCAAAGTTGGTGGTGAGCAGGCCTTGGCGATGCTGTCGCCAATGCCAAAGACCTTGCAGCACCTTCCACACGCCGGCCGCAGACGCACCGAACAATGCGGTTTGGCCTGGCGCATCGGCGCACAGCACCGCGTCCGGGTGGTCATGCAGGTTTTCGCCAACTCCCGGCAGGTCGCAAACGGTGGTGATGCCCATGGTTTGCAGGTGCGCACCAGGGCCGATGCCTGAGCGCATCAACAAGGCTGGCGATTGAAATGCGCCGCTGCTCACAATGATTTCACGCCGCGCGCTCAAGGTGCGCCGCACGCCGTCCTCAATCACGTGCACTTGGCGGGCAAAGCCGTTTTCCAAGCCAATTTTCTCGGCGGTGACAGAGGTCATCACCTTCAAGTTAGGGCGGCTTAAATGGGGCGTGAGGTAGGCCTTGGCGGCGCTGAAGCGCTCGCCGTTACGGTGCGTCACTTGGTAAATGCCCACGCCTTCTTGCGTGGCGCCGTTGAAGTCGGCGTTGCGCGGCAAACCGGCCTGTACCCCGGCCTCGACAAAGCGCTGAGTAAACAAATTGGGGCTTTGCAAATCGGCCACATTCAGCGGGCCGCTCTGCCCATGCCAGGCGTCGTGCAGGCGCTCGTTATGTTCGGATTTGACAAAGTAGGGCAGGACGTCGCTCCAAGCCCAGCCGGGGTTGCCCATGGCTGCCCAATGATCGTAATCGGCGTGCTGGCCTCGGATGTAGACCATGGCATTGGTTGAGCTGGAGCCACCTAAGGTGCGGCCCCGAGGTTGGTAGCCTTGGCGGCCATTCAAGCCCCATTGCGGCACAGTGCGAAGCCCGTGCGAGATCTCTGGCATGCGCGACATGAGCGCCACGCCAGCCGGGCAATGGATCACCGGGCTTTTGTCAGGCGGGCCGGCTTCCAAAAGGGCCACCGTGATGTGCGGGTCTTCAGACAAACGGGACGCCAGCACGCAACCGGCCGAGCCGCCTCCCACCACGATGTAATCAAAACTGGTTGAGTTCATTTTTTTCTGGAATTAATTCCCATTTTGGCTTTTTAACCTATTTTGGTAAATCCAGGGGCCACCGCTTGTAAGCGGCATGAAGTGGGGTGTGAACAAGCCGAAAAAAAACCGCCCCGACTGGAGCATCTCCAAGCCGGGGCGGTGTTTGCGTTCGGGCGCCTAAAGATCAGGCTTTGAGCGCGTCCACAATCGCGTTGAAAGTCGCACTCGGGCGCATGATGGCGCTGACCTTTTTCATGTCAGGCAGGTAGTAACCACCGATGTCGACCGCCTTGCCTTGAACGCTGTTGAGTTCATCCAAGATCTTCTTTTCGTTCTCAGTCAAGGCTTTGGCCAAAGGGGCGAACTTGTCGGCCAGCTCTTTGTTTTCAGTCTGCGCCGCCAGCTCTTGGGCCCAGTACATCGACAAATAGAACTGACTGCCGCGGTTGTCCAACTGGCCGGTCTTGGGTGAGGGGTTCTTGTTGTTGTCCAACAATTGGCCCGTCGCTGCATCCAGGGTTTTGGCCAAGACTTTAGCTTTCTCGTTGCTGTACTTGATCCCCAGGTCTTCAAAGCTCACCGCCAAGGCCAAGAACTCACCCAGCGAATCCCAGCGCAGGTGGTTTTCTTCGACCAATTGCTGCACGTGCTTGGGAGCAGAGCCCCCAGCACCGGTTTCGTACATGCCGCCACCGGCCATCAAAGGCACGACCGACAGCATCTTGGCTGAGGTGCCCAGCTCCATGATGGGGAACAAGTCGGTCAGGTAGTCGCGCAGGATGTTGCCTGTGGCGCTGATGGTGTCCAGACCGCGCACTACGCGCTCCAGGGTGTAACGCATGGCACGCACTTGGCTCATGATCTGGATGTCCAGACCGGCGGTGTTGTGCTCGTGCAAATACATCTTGACCTTGGTGATCAATTGGGCTTCGTGAGGACGGTAAGAGTCAAGCCAAAACACCACGGGCATGCCCGAGTTGCGGGCACGTGTCACGGCCAATTTGACCCAGTCGCGGATCGCCGCGTCTTTGCACTGACACATGCGCCAGATGTCGCCAGCTTCCACGTTTTCAGTCAGCAACACTTCGCCGGTGTTGATGTCGGTGATGTTGGCTACGCCGTCTTCGGAGATCTCAAAAGTCTTGTCGTGTGAGCCGTATTCTTCGGCTTGCTGAGCCATCAAGCCCACGTTGGGCACAGTGCCCATGGTCTTGGGGTCGAAGTTGCCATGCCATTTGCAAAAGTTGATCATCTCCTGGTAAATGCGGGCAAAGGTCGACTCCGGCATCACTGCCTTCACATCTTTCAAACGGCCGTCTGCGCCCCACATCTTGCCGCCATTGCGAATCATGGCGGGCATGGAGGCGTCAACGATCACGTCGTTGGGCGAATGGAAGTTGGTAATGCCTTTGGCAGAGTCCACCATGGCCAGCTCAGGACGG
>CANGEG010000056.1 GCA_947452725.1 Comamonadaceae bacterium
GAACAGTTATTGAAGCTTTTGAGCGCTCGCGATGTGGGGCTCCTTTTTGAGCGGCTTCAGATTTCGCGCGCCGACACTAACAACCCCTTGGTCGGCCATTACGCCCTGGAATTCAACAACCCCCAAGCGCTTTGCTTTTTAATTGACGCCTACCCTGCGTTGCAAAAGATTTTTGCAACGTACCCGCGCATGGGCACGGTCTCGCTTTTGGACATCGGGCCAGCTTTTGGCGCTGTGTGCGGCTTACTGTCTGAAATGCACCGATCTCATTTTCTGGGCCCCAAGTTGGTCGTATCAGCTTTAGATATTGTTGACTCGCGCAGGGCGTTCATCGAGATGACTTACCCGCTTGTGAACTTTTTACACACCCCCATTGAGCGCTTGCCCGCAGACGCCATGTGGGATGTCATTTATTGCTCAAACACCATTGAACACATCGACGATCCTCGCGCGTTTTTGCGCTCTGTGATGAACCATACAAGAGGTTATGCCGTTTTCCTTGCGCCCTACATGGAGGCGCCCCCCCTGTCTCTGGATCACCGGTTACAAATTTCCGAACAGACCTTTGAGGGTTTTTGCATCAAGCAAATGGATGTCATCTCCACTCCGGCTTGGCCTGCTACGGCCGATGGCGTTGAGCGACAACAAATTTTGGTCGTTCTTTCTGCAGACATGCCCGCTGATTAATCAGCCACTTTGCAGTGGCAGGAAGGCTCTGGCCAGACCCGCCCAATGGGGCTGCAAAGCTGAGGGCCAAGGGGTGCAAACTGCAGTTTGGGATGTGGTTGGCCGTAAGCGTGCGCAGCTTAAGATCAACCCCTGTTATCTAAAGTGTGGGCTATTGCATCAAAGCGCTGTTGCCAGTTATTTTGCTCACAATAGAGCTGCGTACTCGATTGGCTGGATCTAGAGCCGATGAGGGTGTCAAGTTGGAGCCCTCCGCTTTCAAGGTGTTCCCAAAAGTAAACACCGTCGAGCGCACTGCGGTGCGCCATCTCACCGAACTGAGTGCTCAGCACAGGCAAACCGAGGGCCCGGTATTCATAGTATTTGACGGGGTCGACGTAGCGCGTGACATCGTTGAGTTCAAAAGGGATCAAACCGACGTCAAATTGGGCCATGGCCTGGTAGACATTGTGTTGGGGCACAGGGGCAAGGCATTGCACGTTGCTGGGTAGTGGGCCTGGCGGGGCGCTGTGCATGGGGCCGATCAGGCGGACCTGCGCGTTCGAATGGCTTCGGGCCAGATCGATCACGCGCTTCCAGTCGAACCATCGATCAATCACGCCAAGGTAGCCCAGCACAGGCGACTGCTTTGCCTTTGCGGCATTTGCGGATGTTTGTTTGGGGGGCTCAGTCAGTGCGTTGAGGACCAGGCTGACTTTTTCTGCGTGGCCAGCATGACTTAGGGCCAGGGCGTGAGAGGAGGCCCAGATGGTGTGCGCTTGTTGCGCGAGCTGCGCTTCGGCCTGCAGCATCCATTGGCGCGATGCGCCCGTACAAAATCCGGGCATGTGATCCATGGCGTCGAATATGCAGTGATTTTGCGAATAGCGCTTTGCCAAGGCCAGCGAGAGTGCGCAGGGTTTGCCCATCACGAGCACGGTCTGGGCGTCGACAAAACGGTCTGTTCGTTGCAGCAATTTGTGCCACAGGATCTGGTTGATGTGTCGCCCCAATGCATAAGGCTCCAAAGGCACAACCTGTGCTTGTGCGTGTTGGAGCCAGGCTTCGTGACGCCAAGCAGGGCCAAGTGCGGCCACTGGCTTCACGCCAGTCAGTTTGGCGGCGCTGCGCTGCAGTTGTTTGACGAATCGCGGCCAGTCACTGGGGCGCGGCAGCCTGGAGGGGCCGGGGTCGATCCACAACACGGGAGCGTTGTAGCGATGGTGAAACCAGTGAACAAAGTGGTGAGGCCGCTGGGCAAAGCTGCTCAGCGGCGAGGGGCTGAGGTACAGCAGGCGCTCAGGCGCTGAGCGGGTCATGGGCCGGCAGTTCGGGGCCGAGCAGGGACTGACGCAGCACGCTCAGGATGCGTTCACTGGCCTTGCCGTCCCCATAAGGTGAACCGGCCGTGGCCATGCGCTGGTAGGCGCCTGCGTCGTGCAGCAAGGTTTGCGCAGCTTGCACGATCCGCTGAGTATCTGTGCCCACGAGCATGTTGCAGCCAAGTTCGACGGCTTCAGGACGCTCAGTTTCTTCACGCAGGACTAGCACGGGCTTGCCCAGTGCGGGGGCCTCTTCCTGCACGCCGCCGGAGTCGCTGAGAATCAGTCTGGCCTGGCTCATGAGTTGGCAAAAAACGGGGTAGTCACAGGGCTCGATGAGCTGGACATTGTCAAGCCCTTGCAGCGCCTGATGGACCACTTGGCGAACACCGGGGTTGGGGTGGACCGGATAAATAAAGTCCATCCCCGGGTTCAGTTGTGCAAGTCGCTCGATGGCGGCGCAGATGTGAGCCATCGGTTCACCCAGATTCTCACGTCGGTGGGCCGTAATGAGCACGAAGGGGCGGCCTTGGCGCGTGGGCAGCGGCAAAGGCTCCTGCGCCAGCATCATGTTGAGGGCGTCAATAACCGTGTTGCCCGTGACCCAGATGTCCTTGTCTTCATAGGCTTCGCGCAGCAAATTGTCTTTGGCCATTGCCGTGGGCGCGAAATGCCAGCGGGTCATGTGGCTTGTGAGCACCCGGTTGAGCTCTTCGGGAAATGGCAGCGCGATGTTGCCAGTGCGCAGCCCCGCTTCAACATGTGCAAAGGGTATTTGCCGAAAAAAACTCACCAAACTTCCCGCCATAACGCTGGCGGTGTCGCCTTGGCCGATCACCGCGTCAGGCTTGCTAACGCCCAGCAAGTCATCCATGCCTTGCATGATACGGGCCGTGACGTGCGCCAAGGACTGGTTGTCGCGCATCACATTGAGGTTGTGATCGACTTGAAGGTCAAAGCGCTCAATGAGCGGCTCCAGCAGCTCTTTGTGCTGACCAGTTAACACCAGTTCGCATTCGGCCCAATCGCTGCGGTTGATGGCGTCAACAACAGGGGCGAGCTTGATGGCTTCAGGTCGCGTGCCAATGATGACCATCAGCTTTTTTTTCGGAGTATCCAGCATGGTTCAGTGCAAGCTTTCGGCACGGTAGACGTGAGGCTTCCACGGACCCCACTTTTGCTCAAAAAGGGCCTTGTTTCGCTCAAAAATAGCTTGGCGACGTGAAACTCCAACCTTGTCGAAGGAGGCTGAAAGTTCGTGGTAAACGAACACATCTTCAGCACAACCTATTTTCAGGCCCAGCTCTTTGATACGCAGACAATAATCATCGTCCTCAAAGAAACCGGGCACGAATTGTTCGTCCAGACCGCCCAGCTTGGCATAAACACGACGGGGAATCATGACGCAAAAGAAAGCGGCGATGGTCAGGGGCAAGAGCTTGCCAACCTTAGCCAAGTTGTAATGACGGGCCGACTCAAAGACCTCGGCAGGAGTGCGCCCATCCAGGGCCACTTGGGCTTCATTGCCAATGTTGTTGGTGACGGGGCAAAGAATGCCCAGTTGTGGATCGACTTCGAGGTGACGGCGCAAGCCCCGAGCCCAACCGGGGCCAACGATGATGTCGTTGTTTAGGATAATCAAGTACTCGCCTTGGGCCAGAGCAAGGCCTTGGTTGACGGCGGGACCAAAGCCCAGGTTGTCTTGGTTGAGCACCACCCTGCGCCTTTGGGGATCTTGTTGTTGCCAAGATTGCAGGCGCTGGGGGGTTTCATCAGCCGAGGCATTGTCCACCACAATGATCTCGAGCGCGTCCGTGTCGGAGTGCTCAGCAATGCTTTGCAGGCAACGCTGGGTCAGGTGCCACTGGTTGTAGCTGACAACGACAACGCTAGTCAGGGGCTCAAGCTTTTCGTCTTCAGTCACTGCCAGCAGGGCTTGTGCGCGCTGGTGCCAAGTTTGGCCCCTTGCAAATTCAATGCGTCGTGCGCGCAGGTCTTGGGCAGTGACCTCGGTTTCGGCCAAGGCTTGCTCGACCAATCGTACGAAGTCATCGGTGTCGTTGGCGCAATAGACCAGATCACCAAATTGGGCCAATTCGGGCAACTTGCTACCCACCACAGGTTTGCCTGCACTCAGATATTCGTAAACCTTGACCGGGTTGGTGGCCAGTGTCAGCGGGTTAATCTGAAAGGGGATCAAGCAAACGTCGAATTTCTCTAGCCATTGCGGCAGTTCGGCGTAGGGCTTTTCGCCATGGAAGTAAACGTTGCTGCAGTGGCTAAGGCGGGATTGAACCTTGGCGCTGTCATCACCGACGAGCTCGATTCGTGCGCCTGGAAACTTGCGCGCGAGAGCTTCAATGACGCCCGGGTCGAACCACTCGGCAATGGCACCGTAATATCCAATAACCGGTTTTCCCCGGGCCGAGTCGGTGGCCTTGGCCGCGTGGTGAAAGTGGTCAAACTCACCCGCATTGCGGATCAGGGCCACTTTTTTGGCGCCCGCCTTTTGAGCGAAATCCACGAGAAAGTCGGACGTGACGACGGTAAGGTCTGCAAGCTTGAGGAGCTTCAACTCGACCGATTCGTGACTTTCACCATTATTGGAAAAGCCCGCATGAAAGTCCATACAGTCATAGACCAACCGGGCAGGGGCAACAAAACTGGCCAAGTCAAACCAATAGGGATGCTGCACGACATGCACGGCACGGTATATTTGACATTGCTGCCAAAGGGCTCGCTGGCCCTCGCGCAATCGTTGCAAGGTGTCGGAATCCGGGGAGCCTGCGTAAACGCTGTGCGGGCCTGGCAAGTTGAAAAAAACTTGGTAAAGCGGCAAGCTGTCGTGCAGTTGTTCTACCTGAAAGCCGGCGGTGTCGGAGTCGACAAAATTGACGCTGACATAAAAAACGCGGTGGCCTTGACGCGAGATGGATTGGGCCAGTTGTTGTGGTCGTTGGTGCCGAAAATGCCAGTCAATGACACCAAAAAACACATAGTCACGCTTGCCCAGTTGTGCGGGGAGGGGCCAGCTTGCCGGGAGTCCTTGGGCACTGGGATCAGAAGCTGTATTGAGCGGGGTTTGAACGAACGTGTTGGCCTCCATTGTGTCCGAAGACATGACCGGACGAGCCCCGATGCGCAGTAGTTTTCTCTTATAAAGCCCCATGCGGTAACGCATTGCGGGTGAAAAGGGTATCTTGTAGTAAATGCGCTTAAGCAATGACTGGAGCATAGGTTGCGTGACGCCCGAAATAGGTTAGACCAATTTTTGCGCTCTTAAATTTGAACTAACGATTTATATTATTATACTCAACAAGATTAAAACGGCGTGATTTCCAAGTGCTGCTGCGAGCGCACTGAATTCTATAATACACTTTTTAATAAGCTCCCCGGCGCCGAAGAACGACGCGAAAAGTCTTGATCAAAATGACAAGGTCATAGCTGATCGACCAGTTTTTGACGTACCAAGTATCTAGGTAAACTCGTTTTTCGTATTCAACGTCGCTGCGCCCGCTGACCTGCCAAAGTCCTGTCATACCGGGACGCACCATCAAGTAATAACCCGCATCGGGCCCGTAACGCATGAGCTCGGAGCTCACAATCGGGCGCGGCCCCACCAAGCTCATCTCGCCTTTGATGATGTTAAAAAGCTGTGGCAACTCATCGAGACTTGAGCGGCGAAGAAAGTCCCCCATGGGGCTGAGGCGAGGGTCTTCTTTGAGTTTGCGCTGGTTACGCCATTGATCCATGAGCTCTGGGCGCTTTTGAAAGAGCACTTCAAGTTGCTGCTCAGCGTCGACCACCATGGAGCGAAATTTATAACAATTGAACATTCGTCCATTTTTGCCCACCCTTGGGTGAGAGAAAACAGCAGGACCACCATCACGGCGGATGACTACGGCCAGCAATAACAACAAGGGACTGAGCAAAACCAGAAGCACCAAAGCCGCCAGCGTGTCGAAAACGCGCTTGCTTAGCCGTGCGGGCCAGCGCCGCAGGTTGTTGCGCATGCGCAGGAGTGCCACTTCGTGCGAAAAGAAATGCGACATGTCGGTGCCGTGCAGCGGCACACCCCGCATCGCAGGTATGACACTGATGTCGATCGCCCCCCATTGCGCCAGCACCCGCAACCAATATTCCCGCTGGTCAGACTGGGTGTGCTCCAAAGCGATCACCCACTGAATGCCCGGCTGGCCAGCCACATAGGCCATTTGGGCTGACGGTAGACGGGGCTTGGTGGTTTTGATGCGCTGCTCGACAGTTCCACCCGCATCGACAAACCCAAACACCCGCAGACCCAGCTCAGGCTGACTGTTCAGGGCCAATAAAGCATCGTGGGCGTTTTGCCCCACGCCGATGATGATGGTTGGACGTGTCCACAAATCAAGTGATTTCAGGATTGTGCGGGTGATGGCGCGCATCAAAACCAGTGCCACCAAAACCCCTGACCAAGATAGCGCCCACCAAAGTCGCGACGCCTCCCATCGGTTAACCGCCACCAACGTCATATCTAAAAGCGACAGCACGCCCAAAAGTTTGAAAAAGTCGCCCAACTCATCCCAAAATGGACGCCGATCACTGTAGTGCTGGTAACGGGTGAGCAACAAGACCAGTCCCAGCAAGGCAATGCCAGACCAGGAGACAAAACGTTGGAGATCTTGACCTTCGCGCCAAGCGTGGAACTCGAAGCCGTTGAGCGTCAGGCTGACAAAAGAGGCCAACACAAACGCCAATACAAAGGCAACCGAGTCGCCCAACAACAACGCAAGTTTGGACAGGCGAACCTGCATCAGACTCAAATGAGAGACTTGCAAAGGCTGAACCTTGTCCATAATGCGTTCCGGTGCGTTCAAGCCCAATACCCCTTGCTCATGGACATAAAACGGCGCATCGCGAGGGGCAAGCTAGCTTGTCTTTTCCCAAGGCGGTAAGCCATGGCCTTGAGACAATTGCGGTACACCGCTTCGGGCAAGCGCCATGGGGCATGCCTTAGCAGATAGGCGGCTTGTGATCTGACAAACTTCACCCCCTCCTGCCCTGCCCCGCCAAATGCCGACATCAAGCGACTTTGCTGGGCGTGAAATACGCCTATATCAAAATAGCGTTGAAACTCCTCCACTACAGCGTAATTGTGCGAGTGGTAGACCTTGGCACCCGAATGGTAACGAATGGCGTACCCCGCCTGAAGCAGTCTAGCTGCAAGGTGCGTGTCCTCGCCAAGGATCACGTCTTTGGCAAACCCTCCAACCTCCTGCACAGCTTGGACACGGTAGGCTGCAAAAGAATTGGACAAGAAGCATGTTTTGATGCCCCGAACTGGCACATCGGCCAAGCGGCTGGTGTGGCATTGATCCGGATAATTGAAAAGCCGAGCATGCGCGGCCAACGCTGTGGCATTGTCATGGGGCATCTGACGTCCATAGGCCGCCGCAACAGCAGTGTCATCAAAGGAACTTAGCAACAAATTCAGGCTTTGGGGATCCGCCAAGACGGCGTCTTGTGTCAGGAAAACGACGAAATCAGCGTCGCCAGCGAAGCGCTCAAGCGCTTGCTGGCGGGTTGCGCCATGATTGAAGGCGGCTCGCTTGATTCGCTGAACAGTGAGCCCAGCCGCTTCAGCGGCCATCACGGTGCCATCCACAGATTCAGAGTCGATGACAACACAAACCTCAGGCCGTGAATGCTGAGAAATTAAGGCCGACAAGAATGCCGTCCACTGCGCTCCAGGATTGCAGGTCGGCACCACAACAATAGCCTTGCGTACTGGCCGCGTTGAGATGGCGCTATTGATTGAAGTGTTCGGGTTTTGCAAGCAAGCATCCAGCACGGTTACATAAGTAAGAGATTTTACTTTCTGATCTATTCGGCGAAGGACGCAATCACCTTTTCCTTACAAAATTTAACACCAATTCTTTAATGGAGCACGGCCGTTACCCGCTGTACCCTGCACCGCCGACCCTCATTTTTCAAAAGTCAATCGCCCCAGAATAGGACAAATGTGGGCAGAAAAAATGCAGCAGCACCATAAATGAATATCTAACCGGGCCCATTCAGCCGGGCTTGCGCTGTAGCACCATTAATCGAAAATCGCTTTGAAGCCGCCTCTCAGCGATTAACTGGTGCTCAAATGCAACCGCCTCTTCAAGTACTTGGTTATGAATCGGATCGGCCAAATCAAACCGGTTGACCCGGTCGCCGTAGAGCAACAGATTCAAAACCGTTCCGCCCAAAGGAGCGTCGGTCAAAACAGTGAACTGCTCGCATAACAAACTGTGCAACTCTCCTGATCGCGCGGCCTCTGAAGGGTCCATGGCGATCATGGACTCGACCGAAGGGCGGGTAATCGGCGGCAGGAGTTGGCCCTCCTCGTCATTTCTGAGATGCGGTGGCACCCGATTGGCCCAGAACCAGTTACAAGCATCCAATTGCTCGTGTGTCCATTGAAATCTCGAAGGGCCAAAAAAATCAATGGTGATTAAAACTCCACCGGGACGCAAGCACTGCTCAATGCCCTTGAGCGCCGATTCAAGGTCCTGAATATGGTGCAAGGCGGCTTTCGCAAACACCACATCAAATTGCGCATGGCCAAATTGCCCTAAATTCACATCTTGCTGGAAAAAATCCAGCAAAGGGGCTTGCCCTGGCGGCAACTGAGACAAGAAAGCTTGCCCATGTGCAATTCGCTCCGGAGAAATTTCAAGTCCTGTAATCTTTGCAAAAATAGACCGCTCCAGCAACTGGCGTTCAAATCCGCCATCACCACAGCAAAGACTGAGCGCATGCGCTTTTTCTAAACCCAAAAAACTTTGGTGTATCTGTTCAAAAAAATCCGTGTCGGGGTTGCCAAATGCATGACGCATCATTTCCCGAAACACTGTCGGATGGTCCGCCCAATCGGTGTAAAGACTTTGCGCTTTAACCTGGCTGCGTTGCCAAGCATCCCAGTAATCGGTTGTTCTCTGAATCGAAGGCCACTCGACTGATGAATATGTTGTCAAAAAACTCTCCCCGTCCACGGATTATGTCCAACTAACCTACACCCTTGCCAGCACATGCGCCAAAGCTTGGCCGGTGTGTGTGCCCAGTCGCACCACGTCTTCAGGGGTGGCGCAGGCCACCACCGTGCCACCGGCCTTGCCCCCGTCCGGGCCCAGGTCAATCACCCAGTCGGCTTCGGCAATCACGTCCAAGTCGTGCTCGATCACCATCACGCTGTGACCGGCGTTGACAAGGCGGTGCAAGACATGAATCAGTTTGTCCACGTCGGCCATGTGCAGGCCCACCGTGGGTTCGTCCAGCACGTACAAAGTGTGCGGCACCTTGTTGCCTCGGCGTCCAACTTCGTCGCGCACCTTGGTCAGCTCGGTCACCAGTTTAATGCGCTGCGCCTCGCCCCCGCTGAGCGTAGGAGAGGGTTGGCCCAGCGTCAAGTAGCCCAAGCCCACATCTTTGAGCAGCTGCAAAGGGTGAGCAATGGACGGCATGGTGGCAAAGAAGTCCACCGCCTCGTCCACCTCCATTTGCAGTACATCGCCAATGCTTTTGCCGCGCCAAGTCACCGCCAGCGTCTCGGGGTTGAAGCGGGCGCCGTGGCAGGCTTCGCAGGGCACTTTCACGTCCGGCAAAAAGCTCATCTCAATGGTGCGCACGCCCTGACCTTCACAGCTGTGGCAACGGCCCTCACCGGTATTGAAGCTGAAGCGCCCGGCCAGATAACCGCGGGCTTTGGCCTCCAAAGTTTCAGCAAACAACTTGCGTATCGTGTCCCAAAAACCGATATAGGTCGCCGGGCAAGAGCGCGGGGTTTTGCCGATCGGGGTTTGGTCCACTTCAAGCACACGGTCCACTGCTTCAAAACCTTCCAGCGCTGTGCAGCCAACCAGGGCTGGATGCTGGCCGGCCTGCAGCGCATCACGCCCAGCCTTGGTCGCGCGCATTGCCACCAAAGCATGAACGTTGGTCAAGAGCACGTCGCGCGCCAAGGTGGACTTGCCCGAACCGGACACGCCGGTCACCGCCACCAGGCGCTTTAAGGGCACGTCGACCGAGACGTTTTGCAAGTTGTGCATGTGCGCGCCTTGCAGGTGCAGCCACTGCACCTGGGGCGCATCGACCTCCACCTTTGAATGACCCGCCAAGTCGGGCAGCACAAAGCGCCGGGCCTGCAAGGGGTGCTTCATGGCATGCAGCAAATAGCGCCCGGTTTGAGACTCTTCAGCGCCCGTGATGTCAGCCACCGAGCCTTGCGCCACAAGGCGCCCGCCTCGTTTTCCGGCGCTGGGGCCGATATCGATGATGTGGTCGGCGCGTCGAATCGTATCTTCGTCGTGCTCCACCACCACCAAGGTATTGCCCTTGTCGCCCAGCTTGTGCAGGGCGTTGAGCAAGATCTGGTTGTCGCGCGCATGCAGGCCAATGGTCGGCTCATCCAGCACGTAGCACACGCCTTGCAAATTGCTACCAAGCTGCGCGGCCAAGCGAATGCGCTGCGCCTCGCCGCCCGACAACGTGGGTGCGCCTCGGTCCAGCGTCAAATAACCCAAGCCAACTTCTTCAAGGAACTCCAGGCGGCTTTGGATTTCAGGAATCAAGTCCCGCGCAATGCCAGTTTCGCGGGTGTTCATGCGCCCGGTGATGGCCATGCCCTGCACCCAGGCTCGGATGTCGCTCACGCTCATGCTGGCAATGGCGGTGATCGGCCAACTGGCGTCTACTGAGCCGCCTGCATCTGAATGCGAATGTCCTGCCGAATGTCCTGCAGAGTGGACTGCCGAGTGGACAGCCAAGTCGTCGTGCGCGCCAAAGCGTACCGCGCGCGCCGTGGCGTTCAATCGGGTGCCGGCGCAGGTCGGGCACGTGACCTCGGCCAAGTCTTCGACCTCGGCCTCGGCAAAGGTTTGCTCGCGTCCTTTTTCTTTATCGTCCCGAACAGAGTCGTCATACACCTGGCGCTGGTCTTTGGTCAACTTGACACCGGTGCCCACGCAGTCGGGGCACCAGCCGTGTTTGCTGTTGTAAGAGAAAAGGCGCGGATCCAACTCAGCATACGAGGTGGCGCAGACCGGGCACGCGCGCAGCGTAGAGAAAACCTGCAAGCGACCTATGTGTGCGGTAGGGGCTCGCGCGGCCATGGCCTCTTGCAAACCGGCCAGATCGCTCAACACATGGACCACGCCCTTGCCATGCTCCAGCGCCTGGGTCAAGGCGGCGCGCAACGCCGCTTCGTTACCCGCACTCACATCCAAGCTGGCCACGGGCAACTCAATGGTGTGCTCTTTGAAGCGGTCAATGCGCGGAAAGCCCAGCGTGGGCAAGAAGTCTCCATCGACGCGCAAATGGGTGTAGCCCTTGGGCCGCGCCCAATCGGCCAGTTCGGTGTACACGCCTTTGCGGTTCATCACCAATGGCGCCAGCAAGCCAATGTGCTGGCCTTTGAAGTTTTTCAAGAGCTGCGCCACGATGCTGTCGGGCGTTTGCGGCTGCACAGGCGCGCCATCGTGCACGCAATGCTGAGTGCCCAGTTTCACATACAACAAACGCAAGAAATGCCACACCTCGGTGGTCGTGCCCACCGTGGATTTGCGCCCTCCGCGCGACAGACGCTGCTCAATCGCCACCGTGGGCGGAATGCCGTACACCGCGTCCACCTCGGGGCGGCCCGCGGGTTGCACAATGGATCGCGCATAGGCGTTCAGGCTCTCCAAGTAGCGGCGCTGACCTTCATTGAACAAAATATCAAACGCCAAGGTAGATTTGCCCGATCCGCTCACGCCGGTGATGACGTTGAACTTGCCGCGCGGAATCTCCACACTCAGGCTTTTCAGGTTGTGCTCTTTGGCGTTGACGATGCGGATGTTTTGATCGACCACGGGCCGCACGGTCTTGGCTTTCTTTGCAGTTTTGACCGGCGCTGACATACCCGCGTCGGACACGGAGCGGTCCTCGGCGCCATGCACCTCGCCCATGGCCAAGGCGTACTCACGCAAGGCCTGTCCGGTGTGCGAGGTCGGGTGCAAGCGCACCTCCTCGGGTGTGCCTTCCGCCACGATCAAGCCGCCTGCGTCGCCTCCCTCGGGGCCCAAGTCGATCAGCCAATCGCTGGCGCGAATCACATCCAAATTGTGCTCAATGACGATCAAAGAGTTGCCGGCTTCGAGCAATTTGCGAAGCGCGCGCATCAGTTTGGCAATGTCGTCAAAGTGCAAGCCGGTCGTGGGCTCGTCAAACAAAAACAAGGTGCCCTTGCGGCTGAGCGGCTGGCGGCTAGAAGAGGCAGTTTTGGCCGCACCGGCCAAAAATCCTGCCAGCTTGAGCCGCTGCGCCTCGCCCCCCGACAAGGTGGGCACGGGCTGGCCCAGCTTGACGTACTCCAAGCCCACATCGACGATGGGTTGCAGCGCGCGGATCACGTCGCGGTCGCTGGCAAACAACTGCGCCGCTTCGCTCACCGTCAGGTCCAGCACATCGGCCACGTTCATGTGGCGCGCATGCAGCGCGCCCAGCGCTTGGCGTTCAATGGTGACTTCTAAAATTTCGGGGCGGTAGCGTTTGCCGTCGCAGTCTTGGCAGCGCAAATACACGTCACTCAAGAACTGCATTTCCACGTGCTCAAAGCCAGAGCCGCCGCACGTCGGGCATCGCCCGTCACCGCTGTTGAAGCTGAACTTGCTGGCGGTATAGCCGCGCTGTTTGGACAGGCTGGCCGTGGCAAACAATTCGCGCAATGCGTCCCAAGCGCCCACATAGCTGACGGGATTGGAGCGTGCGGTTTTTCCAATCGGCGACTGGTCCACGAACACCACGTCGCTCAAATGATCAGCGCCCAGCAAACGGTCGTGCAGGCCCGGGGTTTCTGTGGCTTTACCAAAGTAGCGCAGGAGGGCCGGGGCCAACACGTCCTGAATCAAACTCGACTTGCCCGAGCCCGACACACCGGTCACGCACACCAGGCGCTGCAGCGGAAATTCGACCGCAATGTTTTGCAAATTGTGCTCACGCACACCTTCCAAAATCATGCGCGGCGTGCTGTCGGTGACCATGCGCTTAAAGCCCATGCCCACTTGCTTGCGACCGCCCAAATAGGAGCCGGTCATGGTGTCGGCCAAGCGCAGTTCATCGGTTGTGCCGTCAAACACAATTTGCCCGCCTTTTTCGCCGGGACCGGGCCCCATGTCGATCACGCGGTCGGCGGCCAGCATCACGGCGGGGTCGTGCTCGACCACGACCAACGTATTGCCCGCATCGCGCAGGCGGTGCATGGCCTCGGTAATGCGGCTCATGTCACGCGGGTGCAAACCGATGCTTGGCTCGTCCAGCACAAACAAGGTGTTGACCAGCGAGGTGCCCAGTGCCGTGGTCAGATTGATGCGCTGCACCTCGCCGCCGCTGAGCGTGCGGCTTTGCCGGTCCAGCGTCAGGTAGCCAATGCCTACATCGCACAAGTACTGCAAACGGGTGCAGATCTCTTGCAGCAAGAGCTTGAGCGCTTGCGACTCGCCGTCTGTGCCATGCGCGGCCAAGGCCGTGCGCGACATGCCATCAAAGAAGCGGCGCAAACGCTCCAGCGGCATCAACATCAAATCGTGCAGACTCAAACCCGGCAAGACTTCAAGCTGCGCCCGTGTCCAGCCCACGCCTTGCGGCATGAAACGCTGCGCAGCAGGCAACACGGCGTTGGCATCTTCCAAGCTGCCCATGCGCCAGATCAGACTGTCCGTCTTCAGGCGCGCGCCACCGCAATCGCCACAAGGCGTGTAACTGCGGTACTTGGACAAGAGCACGCGAATGTGCATCTTGTAGGACTTGGTTTCCAAGTATTCAAAAAAGCGCTTGATGCCATACCACTGCTGGTTCCACTTGCCGTTCCAGTTGGGCGAGCCCTGAATCACCCAGTGCTGCTGCTCGGGGGTGAGTTTGTTCCAAGGCGTGTCGCGCGGGATCCCGGCCGTCTCGGCGTAGCGCATCAAATCGTCTTGGCATTCTTTCCAGGCCGGGGTCTGGATCGTTTTAATGACCCCCGCGCGCAGGGTGAGTTTGTCGTTGGGGATCACCAGGCCATAGTCCACCCCGATCACGCGGCCAAAGCCGCGGCAGGTCTCGCAGGCCCCTAGGGCCGAATTGAACGAGAACATGGACGGCAGCGGCTCAGGGTAGCGCAGATCGCTTTCGGGGCAGTGCAAACCAGAGGAGTAACGCCACAGTTCGGCTTCACCACCTTCGTCGGCGGCGAGTTTGTAGACGTTGATGCGGCCACTGCCGCGCTTCAAAGCGGTTTCGATGGCTTCGACCACGCGGGCTTTGTCGGCGCTGCTGAGCCTAAAGCGATCGGCCACCACGTCCAGCATTTTGCGTGGACCGGTGGGCGTGGCCACTTCGCGCTCGGCCTGCACCTTGGTGAAGCCGCTGGCTGACAACCATTGCGCCACCTGCTCAGCGCTGGTGTTGGCCGGCAACTCAACCGGGAACGTGACCACCACCCGCGGGTCTTGTGCAGCCTGGGATCGCGCCAGAATCTGCGCGTATATGCTCTCCGGCGTGTCGTGCTGAACGGGCTGCGCGGTTTGCCTGTCATACAGCTGGCCCAGGCGCGCAAACAACAACTTGAGATGGTCGTTCAGCTCCGTCATGGTGCCCACGGTGGAGCGCGAACTGCGCACTGGATTGGTCTGGTCAATGGCAATCGCGGGCGGCACGCCCTCCACCTTGTCCACGGCCGGTTTGTCCATGCGGTCCAGAAACTGGCGCGCATAGGCGCTGAAGGTCTCCACATAGCGCCGCTGCCCCTCAGCGTACAGCGTATCGAACACCAGGCTGGATTTGCCCGAGCCGCTGGGCCCGGTCACCACCGTCAACTCCCCGGTGCGTATGTCCAGATCGATATTTTTCAGGTTGTGCTGGCGAGCACCGCGAATGCGAATAAGACCTTGGGTCATGGTGTGGGACTTTGAGTGTGGGGCCCCAACATTCTAGGCATTACGCCGCAGCAGGGCCGGCACAAGGTCAATCGGGCCTCAGCCTTCAAAAACGCAAAAATGGCGTTCGGTGCGCACCACGAAAAAAGCCGCACCGGGGTGCGGCCTGGGCCAAAGGCGCGCGGGCGCTTATTTGGCGGGGGCAGCAGGGGCGGCGGGGGCAGCCTCCGGTGCAGCCGGGGCCACGGCAGCAGGCGCTGCGTCTTTGGCAGGCTCAGAGTGCACAGCATCGCCGCCGTGCTTCTCGCCGGTCATGTCCACACTGTCGCCACCCTTGCTGATGACCCATAGAGCCAGTCCCGCAAAAATCACGAATCCGACAGCAATCTTCCACATGTTTGTTCTCCAATAATAAAAAAGGCCCCCCACGCAGGAGAGGCCTAGAATTTAGCACCCGAGTTGCCTCGGGGTGCTTACAGCAGCGATCAGTCGCCGGCGTAGATGTCCACGTCTTTGGTTTCCTTGATGAACCAGCCACCAATCACCACGGTTGCGCCCGCGATGATGATGGGGTACCACAAACCGTTGTACATATTGCCGGTCTGCGCCACGATGGCAAA
>CANGEG010000057.1 GCA_947452725.1 Comamonadaceae bacterium
TGATATTTCGGACATCAAACCCGGTGAAAAAAAGACCGTGGAATGGCGAGGTAAACCGGTGTGGATTATTCGCCGCACGCCTGAGCAAATCGCTGGACTGAAAAAAGTGGAAGGCTCCTTGGCCGACCCCGAGTCCAAGCGCAAGGCCTATCCGATTCCAGAATACGCCAACAACGACCATCGGTCGATCAAGCCCGAGTACATGGTGGCTGTTGGCATTTGCACCCATTTGGGCTGCTCGCCTGGCGAGAAATTCACTCCAGGTCCTCAGCCTTCGCTGCCGGACGACTGGCAAGGCGGCTTCTTGTGCGCTTGCCATGGCTCGACCTTCGATTTAGCCGGTCGCGTCTTCAAGAACAAACCCGCTCCAGACAATCTGGAAGTGCCTCCCCACATGTACCTCTCTGACACCAAGTTGTTGGTGGGCGAAGACAAGAAGGCTTAAGGCGAAATACCATGGCTGAATTTAAAGAAATCTCTCCCAACGCACCCGCTGGCGCCAAGTTAATGAACTGGGTGGACAACCGCTTCCCTGCGACCGAGTTGTTTAAAGCGCACATGAGCGAGTACTACGCTTCCAAAAACCTAAATTTTTGGTACGTGTTCGGCGCTTTGTCCTTGTTAGTTCTGGTGATCCAGATCTTGACCGGTATTTTTCTGGTTATGCATTACAAGCCGGATGCCAACCCGATGGGCGGCATCATAGGCGCCCCTGCGGTGGCCTTTGCCTCGGTTGAGTACATCATGCGTGATGTGCCTTGGGGCTGGTTAATTCGTTATATGCACTCCACCGGCGCATCTGCCTTCTTTGTGGTGGTGTATTTGCACATGTTCCGTGGCCTGATGTACGGCAGCTATCGCAAGCCGCGCGAGCTGGTCTGGATTTTCGGCTGCGCAATTTTTCTGTGCCTGATGGCAGAAGCCTTTATGGGGTACTTGCTGCCTTGGGGCCAGATGTCTTATTGGGGCGCGCAGGTGATCGTGAACTTGTTCTCGGCCATTCCCTTTATTGGCCCTGATCTGGCTTTGCTGATCCGTGGTGATTTTGTGGTGGGTGATGCGACCTTAAATCGTTTCTTCAGCTTCCACGTGATTGCTGTGCCGCTTGTCCTTTTGGGTTTGGTTGTGGCGCACATCATTGCTCTGCACGAAGTCGGCTCGAATAATCCCGATGGTGTGGAAATCAAAGGACCTAACGCTCCCAAAGATGCCCATGGTCATCCTTTGGACGGTATTCCTTTTCACCCTTACTACACGGTGCACGACATCTACTCGGTCAGCTTGTTCCTCATGGCTTTCTCCGCCATCGTGTTCTTTGCACCTGAGCTGGGGGGCTACTTCCTCGAGTACAACAACTTCATCCCGGCTGATCCGCTGAAGACCCCGTTGCACATTGCACCTGTCTGGTATTTCACACCGTTTTATTCGATGCTGCGTGCCATAACCAGCGAGATGATGTACGCCTTGATTGCCTGCGTGGTTGGCGGCGCCGCTTTGGCAGTGCTCAAAGGCAAGCTGCCTTCGTTGTTCAAGGGCGCCGTGATCGGTGGTGCTGTGGTGCTGTCGCTGCTCATGCTGTCGATTGACGCCAAATTCTGGGGTGTGGTCGTAATGGGCGGCGCGGTGATTATCTTGTTCTTCTTGCCCTGGCTCGATAACAGTCCAGTCAAGTCGATCCGTTACCGTCCCGACTGGCACAAATACATCTACGCCGTGTTCGTGGTCAACTTCTTGATCCTGGGCTACCTAGGCGTGCAGCCACCCTCTCCGGTTGGTGAGCGTGTCTCTCAAGTGGGCTCCTTGTTCTATTTTGGTTTCTTCTTGCTCATGCCTTGGTGGAGCCAGTTGGGCACGCCCAAGCAAGTGCCAGACCGCGTTACTTTTGTGGCGCACTAAGCCCTGGAGAGTCTAGAAAATGAAAATGATTAAAAAACTGACCGCAGGTTTGGCATTGGCCTTGAGCCTGATCGGTGGCGTGCAAGCTTCTTCAGGCGGTATCGCCTGGGATAAAGCTCCTGTCAAAACCAATGATCTGGCCTCCCTGCAAAACGGCGCCAAACTGTTTGTCAATTACTGCCTGAATTGCCACTCCGCTTCCTTCATGCGTTTCAACCGCCTGAAAGACATTGGATTGACTGAGCAGCAGATCAAAGATAATTTGTTGTTCCCTACCGACAAAGTGGGTGACATCATGCGCGTCTCGATCGACCCCAAGCAAGCCGCACAGTGGTTTGGTGCCAATCCACCTGACCTGACTTTGGTGGCTCGTTCACGTTCAGGTCACGGCGGCTCCGGTGCCGATTACTTGTACACCTACTTGCGCACTTATTACCGCGACGAAACCAAGCCCACGGGTTGGAACAATCTGGCATTCCCCAATGTGGGTATGCCCAACCCCTTGTGGGAATTGCAAGGCGAGCGTCGCCCGGTGTATGAAGTTGTGGAAGAGCACGGCCATGAAGAGCATGTCTTCAAAGGTTGGGAACAAGTCAAGCCAGGCACTTTGACGCCATTGCAGTATGACCAAGCCGTCGGCGATTTGGTGAACTACTTGCAATGGATGTCTGAGCCCGCACAAAACAGCCGCGTTCGCATTGGCGTGTGGGTGCTGATTTTCTTGACTTGCTTTAGCTTCATCGCTTGGCGCTTAAATGCCGCCTACTGGAAAGACGTCAAGTAAACCCTCGTTGCCCGACTGAATAGTCCGGGCAGTATGGAGTGGGCAAGCCAGCCAAATGGCTTCCCACTCTTTTTTGATTTTAGGAGTCCCCGCCATGATGGTTCTTTATTCAGGAACGACCTGTCCTTTTTCTCACCGCTGCCGCTTTGTGTTGTTCGAAAAAGGCATGGACTTTGAAATCCGTGATGTCGATTTGTACAACAAGCCGGAAGACATCAATGTGATGAACCCCTACGGTCAGGTGCCGATTTTGGTGGAACGTGACTTGATCTTGTACGAGTCGAACATCATCAACGAGTACATTGACGAACGTTTTCCTCATCCTCAACTGATGCCCGGCGATCCAGTTGACCGCGCTCGCGTGCGTTTGTTCTTGCTCAATTTTGAGAAAGAACTGTTCGTGCATGTGGTGACTTTGGAAAACCGTGCTCTCAAGGGCAACGACAAAGCCTTGGAAAAAGCACGCGCCCACATTCGTGATCGCTTGACCCAATTGGCCCCCGTTTTCTTGAAGAACAAGTTTATGTTGGGTGACAACTTCTCGATGTTAGATGTCGCCATAGCGCCTTTGCTCTGGCGTCTGGATTACTACGGCATCGATCTGAGCAAGAATGCTGCGCCGTTGTTGAAGTACGCCGAGCGAATTTTTTCTCGCCCTGCCTACATCGAAGCATTGACCCCCTCAGAAAAGGTCATGCGCAAGTAATTGCGGACTCCACCATCCACCGAACTGCCCACCCACTCACGACGTTTTTGAGGTGTTCATGAACGCACAAGAATCGCCCTCTACCCGCCCCTACTTGGTTAGGGCGCTCTACGAGTGGTGCACGGACAATGGTTTCACCCCCTATGTGGCGGTGATGGTCGACGATACCGTGCAGGTGCCCCGAGAATATGTACAGGATGGTGAGATCGTTTTGAACGTCAGTTTCGAAGCAACCAGTTCACTGAAGCTGGGCAATGATTTCATCGAATTCAAAGCTCGCTTTGGGGGCAAGCCGCGCGAGATCATGGTGCCGATGAACCGGGTGATGGCAATTTACGCGCGTGAAAACGGACAAGGCATGGCCTTTCCTGTGAACCGCGGCGAACGTGTGCTTGAATCTCCTGCAGACTTGGCTGTTGCAACTTCATCTACAACCCCTCCTAATCTTGTAGTATCGGCCGCAGAGTCGGTCTTGCCGGCCGCTTTGAGTGCTGTTCCTAAAGCACAAGATATTGAAAGTGCGCCGACCAGCCCCACTTCAGCCCCACGCCCCACGCTGACTCGCATCAAATAATGCGGCCAAGCCCTGAAATAGGGCCAAGTTGACGTTAGAATACAGTCCGTTGCCGCTTTAGCTCAGTTGGTAGAGCACCCGCCTTGTAAGCGGTAGGTCGTCAGTTCGAATCCGACAAGCGGCACCAGAACCAAACTCGTTGAGTTTTTAAAACCCGCTACTTCACAGTAGCGGGTTTTTTTAAGTCTGGACTTGGTCAGTCCTGCGCCGACCCTTGCAAGCTGGCATTCAGCGGGTGAGCACTTTTAGGCGAATGGTCTGTACCTCAAAACCCTGAGTTTGCAGGTGCGCTTGCAAAGCCGGCAGCATTTGCCGCAGTTTGGCCGCCGCGGCATTACTACTCACCAGTAAGCACCAAGTGGGGCCTTCAATTGGGCCGGCCTGAATCGCGGTGCGCAAGGCGGGCGCAATCAATGCATCCAGAGCACGCAGCCGCTGCGTCGACTCGCGCATAAGTTGGCTTAACTGCGCCAGAGTCGGAGACTCTTGCGCAGCTTGCAGTAAAGATTGGCTTTGATTGTGTCGTCGCATGAACTGATTTCGATGGAGCCTTCATTATCAACGAGCTGCGCTGGGGCCTGGGGTCATGGCTTAGCCTGTTTAGGTGCCTACACTGCCAGACCATTTCGGGCTCGGGGTGCGCCCGTGGGAGAGGGTAAAATCATCCAATTGATGGTGCACCAGGGACAAGTGACTTTGAATGGTTTCAAAGCCTTTTTTTGGTGACTGTCCTCCGCAACTTCAGTCCCACCCAACAGACAGGATTACCGGTCGCGCAACCCGCTTCAGTGGGCTTTGCGGATCGTGCAGACATGGCTACCAACTTTCTCACAAAAATTTTCGGCAGTCGCAATGACCGCTTGGTTAAACAGTATCGCAAGACGACTGAACGCATCAATGCACTGGAGCCCAGTTTAGAGTTGCTAACAGACGAACAACTGAGAGCCAAAACGCAAGAGTTTAAAGACCGCGTGTCGGCTGGCGAATCCTTGGATGATTTGTTACCCGAAGCTTTTGCCGTGGTGCGTGAAGGCTCCAAACGTGTCATGAAAATGCGTCACTTTGATGTGCAGCTGATTGGCGGGATTGCGTTGCACATCGGTAAAATTGCCGAGATGGGCACCGGCGAGGGAAAGACTTTGACGGCCACGTTGCCGGTCTATCTCAATGCCTTGACCGGTAAGGGCGTTCACGTAGTGACGGTCAACGATTACCTGGCCAACCGGGATGCGCAATGGATGGCGCGCCTGTACAACTTTTTGGGCTTGTCTGTGGGCATCAATTTGCCCCAAATGCCACGAGAAGAAAAACAGGCCGCTTATCAATCGGATATTACCTACGGCACCAACAACGAGTATGGTTTTGATTACCTGCGCGACAACATGGTCTACGAGTCTGTGGACCGGGTGCAGCGCGGCCTGAACTACGCAATAGTCGACGAAGTCGATTCGATCTTGATCGATGAGGCGCGCACGCCGTTGATCATCAGCGGCCAAGCTGAAGATCACACAGCGCAGTACCTTGCCATGAACCAGGTGGTGCCCGCACTCAAGCGCCAAGATGGCGAAGCCGATCCTCGCACGGGTGAAGGCATCATTACACCCGGCGATTTCACGATCGATGAAAAATCACACCAGATTTACCTGACGGAAGAAGGTCACGAAAACGCTGAACGCATCTTGTCCAGCATGGGCTTGATCCCAGAAGGCGCCAGTCTTTATGACCCCGCCAACATCAGCTTGATGCACCATCTGATGGCGGCCTTGCGCGCCAATCACCTGTACCACCGCGACCAACATTACGTGGTTCAAGACGGTGAAATCGTCATCGTCGATGAATTCACGGGGCGCTTGATGAGTGGTCGCCGCTGGAGCGATGGGTTGCACCAAGCGGTGGAAGCCAAAGAGGGGGTGAACATCCAGGCCGAGAACCAGACCATGGCCTCGATCACGTTCCAAAATTACTTCCGCTTGTATAACAAGCTTGGCGGCATGACCGGAACGGCAGACACCGAAGCCTATGAGTTCCAAGAAATCTACGGTCTTGAAACCGTGGTCATTCCACCCAACCGTAAGAGCCAGCGGGAAGATCAACTGGACCGCGTGTATAAAACGGCCAAAGAAAAATACGACGCGGCCATCTCCGATATTCGCGAATGTTACGAACGAGGCCAGCCGGTGTTGGTGGGGACAACCTCGATTGAAAACTCGGAACTGATTGCCGATTTGCTGGAGAAAGCCAAGCTGCCTCATCAAGTTTTGAATGCCAAGCAACACGCCCGTGAAGCCGATATCGTGGCTCAAGCCGGTCGTCCCGGCATGGTAACTATTGCCACCAACATGGCCGGTCGCGGCACCGACATTGTGCTGGGTGGCAACATTGAAAAATCGATTCAAGCCGTGGATGCTGACGAGGCTTTAAGCCCCGCTGAGCGCGAAACACAGCTTGCCGCTTTGCGCCAAGCTTGGGCGCTAGAACATGAAAAAGTCAAAGCCTTGGGAGGCTTGCGCATCATTGCCACTGAGCGTCATGAATCACGCCGCATCGACAACCAACTGCGCGGTCGCTCAGGCCGGCAGGGCGACCCAGGTTCATCGCGCTTTTACCTGAGTCTGGATGATTCCTTGATGCGCATTTTTGCGGGCGACCGCGTGCGCGCCATCATGGACCGCTTGAAAATGCCTGAAGGCGAAGCCATTGAGGCCGGTATTGTCACGCGCAGCATCGAAAGCGCACAGCGAAAAGTCGAGGCGCGTAACTTTGATGTGCGCAAACAATTGCTGGAATACGACGACGTCTCCAACGACCAACGCAAAGTCATTTATCAGCAGCGCAACGATATCTTAGATGCGCAAGATTTGAGTGCGCAAATAGCCGGGCTTCGCGAAGGCAGTTTCACCGACCTGGTGCGCCAGTTTGTGCCCTCAGAGACCGTTGAAGAGCAATGGGACTTGGCGGGCTTGGAGCGTGTCTTGGCCGATGAGTGGCAAATCGATTTGCCCCTGCGCGAGCAGGTGAAGCATTCCAACGCCATCACAGACGAAGACATTTTGGAAAAAGTGGTGACGGCAGCGCACGCCAGTTTTGGCATCAAATTGGAGTCCGTGGGCACAGACAATTTCTTGCCATTTGAACGCGTGGTGTTGTTGCAAAGCATTGACACCCACTGGCGTGATCACCTGAGCGCACTCGACTATTTGCGCCAAGGCATTCACTTACGCGGTTACGCTCAAAAACAACCTAAGCAAGAATACAAGCGCGAAGCCTTTGAGTTGTTTGGTCAGTTGCTGGACTCTGTGAAGAATGAAGTCACCCAGGTGTTGATGAACGTGAAGATTCAGTCCCCTGAGCAAGTCGAGCAGGCCGCTCAGCAGCTCGAGTCTCAAGCTGAAGCCATTAGCAACGTCACCTACACCGCGCCTGACGAATCTGGCGCGCCGCAAACTTTGGCGGCTGAGTCTGCCCCAAGAGTCATGGTGGGTCGCAACGAAGCTTGCCCTTGCGGTAGCGGTAAAAAATACAAGCATTGCCACGGTAAGTTGGCTTAAAAAACCTCGAGTTATTGCGAGAAAGACATCCATGCCCGTCAATTTGTTGCCACCCCATCCCGCTGATTTGTTCTCCGTTGCGGGTGTTCGCCTGGGGATTACTGAAGCAGGCGTTCGTAAAGCCAATCGCAAAGATGTCACAGTGATTTTGCTGGACGCGGGCAGCTCGGTTGCCGGGGTCTTTACCCGCAACCGTTTTTGCGCAGCGCCAGTGCAGGTGTGCCGAGAGCATTTGAGCGGTGAAGATGGCATTCGGGCCATGGTGATCAACACGGGAAACGCCAATGCCGGCACTGGTGCGCAAGGCCTAGCCGATGCGCGCGCCACCTGTGACGCCATGGCCACTTTGTTAGCGCTTAAGCCGTCGCAAATTTTGCCGTTTTCTACTGGTGTGATCATGGAGCCTTTGCCGGTGGCCCGGATTGTGGCCAGCTTGCCTGCAGCGCTCGCCGATGCCCAAGCCGATCACTGGAGCCAAGCGGCCGAAGGCATCATGACGACCGACACCTTGCCAAAGGCCTTTAGCCAACGTCTGGTGATTGGCGGTGTACCCGTCACGATCACGGGCATCAGTAAAGGCGCGGGCATGATTCGCCCAAACATGGCGACCATGCTGGGCTTCATGGCCACCGACGCGAACATCGCACCCGAGCTGTTGCAGTCATTGACCACTGAGCTGGCGGACGGCTCCTTCAATCGCATCACCATTGATGGCGACACCTCGACCAATGATTCGTTCATGGTCATGGCCACGCACAAGGCTGCGCATCCGCAAATCACCTCCCTTGCCAGCGCCGAGGGGCAGCTGCTGAAGGCGGCGATGCTGCAGGTAGCGCGTCAACTGGCCCACGCCATCGTGCGCGACGGTGAGGGCGCCACCAAGTTCATCACCCTTCAAGTCGAGGGCGGGCAAAGCGCAGCCGAATGCCGCCAGGTGGCGTATGCGATTGCGCATTCTCCTTTGGTGAAGACGGCTTTTTTTGCTAGCGACCCTAACTTAGGGCGCATTCTCGCGGCCGTGGGTTATGCCGGCATTGAGGATTTGGACCAAACCCGAATCGACCTGTATCTGGATGACGTGCTGGTAGCCGTTCAAGGCGGGCGCAACCCCAGCTACCAAGAAGCCGATGGTCAGCGCGTGATGAAGCAAAGCGAAATTTTGGTGCGCGTGCTGTTGGGGCGTGGTTCTGCCAGCGACACGGTCTGGACGTGCGATCTGAGTCACGAATATGTTTCCATCAACGCGGACTATCGCTCATGAGCGGCCCGTTGGAGCAACTGCTGGCCAAGGTCAGCCAGCTAGTCGATCGCATCGAAGCGGTTTTGCCTCAACCTTTGTCAGCGCCCGATTGGTCATCCGCCATCGCTTGGCGCTACCGCAAGCGTTCTTCTGGCCATGGCGTGTTGGAGCCGGTCCGACATGTTTCCGACATGGGCTTGTCCGACTTGCAAGAGATTGACGGGCAAAAAGAAAAAATGCAGCGCAACACCGAGCAATTTGTGCGCGGCTTGCCTGCCAACAACGTGTTGCTGACAGGCGCGCGCGGCACTGGCAAATCGTCTTTAATCAAAGCCTGCTTGAACGCCTACGCGGGTCAAGGTCTGCGCTTGATCGAGGTCGACAAGGCGGACTTGGTTGACCTGCCCGACATCGTGGAGGTGGTGGCCGCTCGCCCCGAGAAGTTCATGATTTTTTGCGACGACCTGAGCTTTGAGGACGGAGAGCCCGGCTACAAAGCGCTCAAGTCGATTCTGGATGGCTCTGTCGCAGCTTCAACACCGAACGTTTTGATTTACGCGACCAGCAACCGCCGCCATCTGTTGCCCGAGTACATGAAGGACAACCTGAGCTACACCCACACAGATGACGGTGAGGTGCATCCGGGCGAGGTGATTGAGGAGAAAATCTCGTTGTCTGAGCGCTTTGGCTTGTGGGTCAGCTTTTACCCATTTTCACAAGACGAATACCTCACCATCGTGGCCCAGTGGATGAGCTCTTTAGGGGCATTGCCCGCAATGATCGAATCAGCGCGGCCTGAAGCGCTGGTATGGGCTTTGGAGCGGGGTTCTCGTAGCGGCCGAGTGGCCTACCAGTTTGCGCGCGACTTTATGGGTCAACAAGCCATTCGCTCATGAGCCATTCGCGCAAGAGCGACTCGCTACTGATTGCGGACGCTGGCTTAACCCGCCAAGGCGGTCCGGACCGTGCTGTGGTGGATGTGGCTGTAGGCATTTTGTTGAAGCCTAACGGTACATTTTTGCTGACATCGCGCCCGCAAGGCAAGGTGTATGCCGGCTATTGGGAGTTTCCGGGCGGCAAGCTTGAAGCTGGTGAATCGGTCGAACAAGCCTTGGCGCGCGAGTTGTCTGAAGAGCTCGGTATTCAGGTGGCCGTTCGCGATGTGCAATTGTGGAAACAGCAACTGGTCGACTACCCACACGCCTTGGTGCGGTTGAATTTCTGCAAGATTTTTAACTGGGAAGGCGAGTTGCAAATGCGCGAGCAGCAAGAGGCGGCTTGGCAGACTTTGCCCGCAATGGTTCAACCTGTGTTGCCGGGCACAGTGCCCGTGCTGGCTTGGTTGGCTGAGGAGAGCGGGTTTGTCGGGGCCACGCACACAGTATGAATTGCCCGACTGAGCCCCTCTCCAGGGACTTACTGCATCAGTTTAGGATCGCCAAAGGTTTCGCTGTCTGGTGGATTGTCTTCGGGGACGCGAAAGCTTTCGCTGGCCCAAGCCCCAAGGTCAACCCCTTTGCAGCGTGCGCTGCAAAAAGGCCGATAGGCATTGGTGGTGTTGAACAAGCTGTCTCCCCCGCAGGTAGGGCAAGGGACCAGGCGCGGTGCACTCTTGTTCACGGTGCTCATGCGCACAAGGTCATCTCAAACGCGGTGTCTTCTGAGCTGGACACCAAGCGGCCGTCGGTCTGCTGCTGCATCAAGCGAATCACCACCAGCAAGCGGTTGCAGCTAATCTCGGGCACCAAACCTAGTGCCGGATCAATGCGCAAGCGCAGCAATTGAAATGTGCGGCCTTGTGGCAAATTCTGTTGCAGTTGTCCGGCTGTGGCCATGACTTTTTGCGCCGAGCCGGAGTCACGCAACATTTTCAACAACATCTGAATCGACTTGGAAATCGGTACAAAGCAAGCCGACCATTGGTGCAAATCAGCTTGGCGTTTGGCTACATCCATGTGTTGCCAGGCGTGATAGGCCGGCAAGTCGAATTCGCAGGTACCGCCAGGGATCACAACGCGGCTTTTTAAGCTGTTAAGGAAGTCACTGTCCCCCAAGCTGCTGCCAATCTTGCCTGACAAAGCGTTTAAGGCTTCGAAATTTTGTTCGAGTTGATCAACGATCAGGTCTAACGCCTGTTCAGAAATGGCCGGGTTGCCGCGGTAGCCATTCATGACTTGTTTTTGGCGATCCAAGTCTTTGAGCACATCGGACTTCAACTCGGGCCGAGCCGCGACCTCGAGAATCTCGAACAAAGTGATCAGAGCAAAATGGTGGTCGATAGCAGATTCACGCGGCATCAATTGACCCAAACGGCTAAAAAGCTGCTGGAGTCTTAGATAGGTGCGGATGCGCTCGTTAAAGGGGTATTCGTACAGAATCACGCGGCGTCTTTCAGAAGCGACATCATAGCCCGAAGCACAGTGCCCAAAAATCGACTTCGCGCTTTAATCCTTCCATATCGATACCTTGGTTGTATATTACGCTGTCGGCGCAGGTCAAGCGTTGGTTTTGACTTGCTTGTTGGTCGATGATGCGTCGCACTTCCGCTTCGCCCAACGCACTTCTTTGCATGACACGCTCAATTTGCGTGGCGACTTCGCAGTCCACCACCAGCACATGCTGAACTTTCTGGCGCCAACGCGCACCCGACTCAACCAGTAAGGGCACATCAAATACCAAACAGGTTTGGCCGCTGTCTATGGCGTGCTGTGTTTGTTCCTGTGTCACTTGGCCGACCAAGGGATGAATGATGCTTTCCAGTTGCTGTTTGATCTGTGGGTCGGTAAACACCCGCGCTCTCATGGCAACCCGGTCCATCGCGCCTTCTGGCGTGATCATGGCTGCACCGAAACAACGCGCGATGGCCTCAATGGCCAAGCCGCCCGAGGCAGTCAGGCTTCTGGAGATTGCATCCGCATCGATCACGGCGGCGCCTCGCGCAGCCAGCAAGCTAGCAACCGTACTTTTGCCGCTACCAATGCCACCTGTCAGGCCAATGTGGTGAATCATGCTCATTGCTTTATGCCCATCCAAGTCGTGTAAAAAATTCGCCCCATATCAGATACACCCCCGCGGCCATGGCCAGAAATGGACCAAAGGGAATGTAGTGCTTTTCGCGCAACTGCTGGCGACTTTGCAGCACCAGGCCCACCGCAATGCCGGCCAGGCTGGCGAGCAAAATAAGTGGAGTCAATGCAGCCCAACCGAACCAGGCGCCCAGTGCTGCAAACAGTTTGAAGTCACCGTAGCCCATGCCCTCTTTGCCTGTGATCAGTTTGAACAGCCAGTACACCAGCCACAACGAAAGATACCCGGCGACTGCACCCCAAAGCGCATTGCTCAGGCTCAGGCCAGACAAGCCGAGCGAGGCAACGATCAAACCGGCCCAGATCAGTGGTTGGGTGATGTGATCGGGCAAGAGTGTAGTGTCCCAATCGATCACGGCCAATGCCAAAAGGCTGCAAACGAAGCCTGCCCAAACGATAGCCTGCAAGCTCAAGCCCCAATGCTGAAAACAGGCGCCCAGCGATAGCGCGGTGAACAGTTCGATTGCGGGGTAGCGCCAACCAATACGCGCAAGACAAGCATGGCAGCGGCCTTTGAGCAGCAGGAAGCTGAGCACCGGAAGGTTCTCCCACCAGTCCAAGCGGTGCCCACATTGTGGACAGTGGGAGGCGGGCGTGGCCAGGTTCAAATGCGGGTGTGGCAACAAGCTGTCAGTGCCATCTTTTGCGGCATCCTGCTGCCATTGCCGCTCCATGATTAGCGGCATGCGGTGGATGACCACATTCAAAAAACTACCCAAGATCAGGCCCAGCAGTCCGCCGACCCAGGCGGCATGCGGCTGCAGGGCGCTTAGCAATTCGGACATCAAAAGACCTGATCCAATGTAAGAAGGGGCACAAACAGCGCCTCCAAGATCGTGCCCACCTCGCCGCCCAAAAGCAGAACGATCACCTGCTTCAAAAATCTGGGCAAACCGGATGGTTTTTCACAAACCGCGTTTTCAAGCAATGCACCCGCACTTGCCACCATAGTGTTTACCGATCCTGATTCTTCGCAAATGGCGCACCTCCGTACACCCATGCTGGGGAACAAACCAGACAAGGCCAAGCTTTCATTCAAGCTGCAGCCTTGCGCCACCTGAGCACGCAGCGTCATTGATCCCTGCGCGAACACCGCATGATCGCATACCGAGGTGATTCGGCCCGGCGCTCCACCCTTGGCACGCCCGCTCACAGCCGGGTCCAGATCGGATGCGACCAAGGCGCTTTTACAGCAGCATGATCAATGAAGCGAACCTTTATGCTATGACCTGAGTGCGTGTCTATCAGCCGCTTGGCGCCAGGCTTAGTGTTTTTCGACCCTCGATTTAGCCACCACGTCACTCCAGCGGCGAATGTCTTGGTTCAAGATGTCGGTCGCCTGTTCGGGCGTGCTGCCTTGGGCGTATAAGCTCAACTCCAGTAGACGTTTCTTCACTTCGGGTAGAGCCAAAATAGTTTGCAGCTCGCGGCTCAATCGCAGCACCACGTCACGCGGCGTGCGCGCTGGCACCGATAGGCCGTTCCATGAAGAGACGTTGAATTGCGACAGGTGACCGCCCGTTTCTTTGACGGCGGGCACGTCGGGCAGCACGGGCGAGCGCTTGTCGCTCAGCACCGCTAAGGGACGCAAGGCCTTGGACTGGATCTGAGGCATTAAGGGACCCAGAATTTCCACCATCGCGTCGATCTCGCCACCACGCAGCGCAGTGATGACGGGCGGCGTGCCGTTGAACGGCACGATTTGCGCAGTCAGCCCTGCTGAGCTCAAAAATAATTCAGCTGCTAAGTTTTGCGTGGTGCCGAGTTGCGGCGTGCCGATGTTGAGCTTACCGGGGTTGGCCCGGGCAAAGGTCAGCAACTCGTTCAGGCTTTTGAAGCGGCCACCCTCTGCCACTGCAATTACCAAGTCGAAGCTGGCGAGTTTGGAGACCGGCGTGAAGTCTTTCACTGTGTCAAAAGGCAGGGATTTAAACAAGGCCGCGCTCACGGCTGTGCCGCTTGAGATCAACAGCAGAGTATGACCATCGGGTTCAGCGCGGGCCACTATTTCTCCCGCGACGATGCCACCAGCGCTGGGCTTGTTATCAATCACCACCGCTTGGCCCAAAGCTTCTGAAAGTTTTTGCGCCACGGTGCGCGCCGTGATGTCTGCGGCCCCACCTGCGGCATTGGGCACCACAATTTTCAACGGCTTGTTAGGAAAGCTGGGCTGCGCGTGCACGGCTGAAACCGCCAAGCAGCTCAGGCTCAGGGCCAGCATAAAGTGGCGACGCAAGCCGTCGCATTTCAATAGGGTCATCACAAGCTTTCGAAAAATTCAGGAGATTCAAAACAATCCGCTCAGCACTCCTGGCCCATGGAGGGGCTGACCTTGCAATCAGGTGCGGCGTTCGAGCAGCTGCGCAGCCAGGGTCACCATGGCTTGGCTGTAGACATTGTTGGGCAAGCGCTGCGCCGCATGAATGGCGCGCTGCGCTTCTGCCGAAGCGGCTTGCCGTGTAGCGGTCAAGGCACCGGTGTCGCGCACGATGGTCACAATTTCTTGCAGCCGTTCGACCGAGCCAGTCTCAATGGCTTCGCGCACGGTTTGGCGTTGCGCTGCGCTGCCGCGTTGCATGGCCAAAATCAGGGGCAGCGTGGCTTTGCCTTCACGCAGGTCGTCGCCCAAATTTTTACCCATTTCGTTTGCGTTGCCATCGTAGTCCAGCACATCGTCAATCACCTGAAAGGCGGTGCCCAAGGCTTGGCCGAACTCGGCGCAGGCCTGCTCCACGACCTCGGTGCTACCGGCCAAAATCGCGCCCAAGCGGGCGCTGGCTTCAAACAATTTGGCGGTTTTAGAGCGAATGACGCGCAGATAGCCTTCTTCGTCCAACGAGGCGTCGTGCATGTTCATCAGTTGAAGCACCTCACCCTCGGCGATCACATTGGTGGCATCAGCCAGGGTTTGCATCACCCGCATGCTATTGGCGTCAACCATCATTTGGAAGGCGCGGGAATACAAAAAGTCTCCCACCAGCACGCTGGCGGGGTTGCCGAAATTCTCGTTCGCCGTGGGGCGGCCGCGCCGCAGGGTGGACTCGTCCACCACATCGTCGTGCAGCAAGGTGGCCGTGTGAATGAACTCCACCACGGCGGCCAGAGTGAAACGTTGTGCCACGTTGTAGCCCAGGGCGCCGCAGGTCAGCAGCAGCAGCACGGGGCGCAGGCGCTTGCCACCGGCAGAAATGATGTACTGCGCCACCTGTCCAACCAAGGGAACCCCAGAGGCGAGACGTTCGGCAATCACAAGGTCGACCTGGGCCATGTCGGAGGCGACCAGTTCCAAAACTGAGGCTGTGCTGGGGGCGGGTGCTGACAACTTGAGGCTATCTGTAGAGGTTTTTCTGCCGCGATGACACGGTCTGCGCCTATATTATAGGGAGCTGGAGCCTGTCTTTCGGGGCGCTGGCGGTCTTCGTGAATCGCTGAAAAGTCAATTGCATGCTACAATCGCGGGTTCCTCAGGGACGTCCTGTGGAAACTTCCATTCAAGAGGTCATTTATGTACGCGGTCATAAAAACCGGCGGCAAACAGTATCGTGTTGCTGCTGGTGAAAAAATTAAAGTAGAACA
>CANGEG010000058.1 GCA_947452725.1 Comamonadaceae bacterium
ATTTGGTGCACAAGGCATCTTTTTTCAAAGCCTCTTGCGCGACCACAGCCTTCGGGCTGGCCCCACTCAAGTCGGGCAACTTGTTGTCAACCGCCAAGGCCCCAGCCGAGGCGAACAACGACGCCAACAACATCATGCCGGCCAGAATTTTTTGGATGCGTTTCATGTGAATTCCCACTGTGGATGGATGGTCAATCAATGGCTTTATTGAGCCAAGATCCACTGAACCAGATTTTTAATTTGAGCCATGTCTTTGGGTGGCGAGGTTTTCACAATCTTGTGTTCCTCTTCATGACCGTCCGGGAACTTGGCCTTTTCACCCGAAGTAATGTGATCAATCAAATGGGCCTCAGCGGTAGCTTTGCCTTTGTATTTTTCAGCCACTTTTTTGTAGGCTGGGCCATCTTTATCTTTTTCGATGGCGTGGCATTTGAAGCAGTTGTTCTGCTTGGCCAGGGCGCGAGCCGCATCTTCATCAACCGCGTGCGCGGCAGGCACCATCAAGAGCCAGGAGGCACTAACCAACAAAGCGCTGGTTACAATTTTCAAGCTGTTTGTCATCTTCTTCACCTTGTCGTTGAATCACTTCACTTGGCTATACCGACATAGCCAAACACATAGAGTGATTCTGGGACTTACAGCGTCAGACCGCTATCAGAAGGCGATGAAATTGGGGGTAGGAATACTCCTACAAACCATCGGAGTTCGCTTAGCGACCGAGATCTTCCATCAGGTGGTGTTCAATTGCGTAGCGCACCATGTCCACCTGTGAGGCCATGCCCATCTTGATCAAGATGTGAGACTTGTGCGTACTGACTGTTTTGATGCTTAAAGTCAATTCAGCAGCGATTTCGGTCAGAGATATCCCCTTCAAGATGCGACTGAAAACTTCGTATTCGCGGTCTGACAACAAGGTGTGCGGCAAGGCCTGGCTATTTGGCGAGATGTCCGTGGCCAACAGTTCCGCCACCTTGGGACTGATGTAAGTGCCTCCTGCCGCCACCTTGCGCATCGCGGGCAAAATCAAATCACTGTCGCCCTCTTTGGACAAATAGCCCGAGGCCCCAGCACGCAAGGCGCGCACGGCAAACTGCTCTTCTTGGTGCATGCTGAAAATCAAAATCGGTAATTTGGGTTTCTCCGCCTTGATCAATTTGATCAGTTCCAGGCCATGGCGCCCGGGCATGGACAGATCAAGCATCAACAGATCCCAGTCGCGTTGTTTGATCAACTCCATCACGGTGTGGCCGTTGCTGGCCTCTCCGGCCACCATCAAATCCTCGGTATCTGCGAGTATTTTTTTCAAACCATCGCGAATGATGGCGTGGTCATCAGCCACCAGCACTTCAAATTTCATACGATATCTTCTTGAAATACAGCCAAATCCAAAGGCAGTAGCACGGTAATGACCACGCCGTGGCCGGGGGCACTGGCGATGCTAAATTGCCCACCTATGGCCACCGCCCTTTCGCGCATGCTCAACAGGCCGATCCCTGGCGACTTGGCATAAGTATCAAAGCCTACGCCGTTGTCGCTTACTTGTAGTCGCAATGCCTCTGCATTGGCATCTGCTGTCAAACTGATAGTCATTTCGCTGGCTTGGGCATGGCGCACAACATTGGTCATGGACTCCTGTGCAATTCGGAAAAGCGCCGTTGCCATAGCATCATGGCGCACGATCGAAGCGGCTGGCATGTCCACTTTGATTACCAGTTCACTGCGCTTAGAGACCTCGCGGGCCTGCCACGCCACGGCCTCACCTAAGCCCAGATCATCCAAAATTAATGGTCGCAGCTCGGTAGAAATGCGGCGTACAGAGGCAATCGTCTCGTCCAACAAATGCCGCATCTCATCGATCTTGGCCGGATCGGCTGCACGCCCGTCTTTGAGGCGACTGCCCAGCCAAGACAAATCCAATTTCAAGCCAGTGAGTTTTTGACCTAACTCGTCATGCAGTTCACGCGAAATCCGCGAACGCTCTTGCTCGCGTACATCTTGTAACGCAGTAGACAATTCACGCAGTTGCGCGTTCATTTTTCGCAACTCGGCTTCATTGCGCCGATGTTCAGTGACATCGCGCAAGACCGCAGTCATCTGCACCTTGCCGCCGATATGAGTTTTCGAGATCGTCGACTCCAAGGGGAACTCCACTCCGTCTGAGCGAAGCCCTATGATCTCCAGTTGCGGCGCCATGGTCCTGGAAATACCGGCCGATTCATTGAATGTATTCACATGCGCGCCATGCGGCGACTGCATGCGCACAGGCATCAACAGCGTCAAGGGTTTGCCCAGCACATCATGGGCATTGCGCACAAACATGCGTTCGGCGGCGGGATTGAACAGTACGATCTTGTGCTCGGCATCGACCGCAACAATCGCATCCATGACCGAGTCCACGGTGTGCTGGTAACGGTCTGTCGCGTCGCTCAGCTCCATGGATAAACGCTCTTCGCGCAACAACTCCCCCACCAGCGAAGAGGCCACGATCACGATGAACAAGGCCACCAACCCCGCCCCCAGACCAATACGGACCGCGGTTTCCCGCCAAGAGGCCAACGACAACAACTCGTCGTTAGCCACTGACACGAGCAAAGGGAAAGCTTTGAGCCGACCTATCGCCAACACCTCCTGCGAGCCGTCGCCACTGATATGAGTGATCAGCTTGACCCCCTGCTCGGCGCTAGGCAGGGCCTCAGTGTTGAGCTCGGGCGCCAAACTGGCAATCATATTTTCCCGGTGCGGCAAACTGGCTAACAGCGTGCCATCGGCCATGTACAGCGCGATTGGTCGCGGCTCATCAATGATGAGGTAGTTGAAGGATTGCTCATAGTTGGCCAAATCGAAGGCCGCCACCACGACACCCCGAAACTGCCCTGCAGAATCATTCAGCCGCCGCGCCAGATGCAGTGTCCATGAACCGTTTAGCCGGTTGCGCACGGGTTTATCGATGTATAAGCCCTGCTCACCGTTTTCTTTCAGACGCCTGAAATAGGCCCGGTCCTCGACCAAGGTGGCTGTGATACCTCCCTGTCTAGAGGTGTTTACCACCATCCCATCGCGGTCAACCACAAACAGTGCTCGGATTTGCGACATGCCGGATACACGGGTGGCCAGCAGCAAATGAATTGCCGAACTGTTCAGCGCCACTGCACTGCCAAAGGGGGTTTGCAATCTTTCTTGCAACCCAAGCAAGACCACGTCGGTGGCCGCCACGCTTTGCTGGGTTTGGGCCATGAGCATTCGCGTGAGGCTCACCGTTTCGTTGCGGGAATGTGCCAATTCGCGACCGCGCAAATCCCACAGAAAAAATGAGATCGACCCGGCAATCGCAACCACGGCCAAGATGGCCAAGGCGACAACCGCATAAACAGGACGTACATTGATTCGCATCAAGGGATTTTGCAGCCTGCACAGGGCCCGGAAGGCCTTTGCGCTGTGCCAATGTGCTGGCAAGGACAGTTAATACCATCTCTTTTGATCTAAACCAATAGATTTGCGGCGACACCCGGGTCCAAACGGCGACAGCGCAAGAACTGGCGCCTGACTAAACTGAATTTTCACAACAAGATTGGAAATGGTCATGCAACTGACTTTGAACGGAAAACGTGCTTTGGTCACCGGCGCCAGCCGAGGTATTGGTCTGGCGATTGCCCGCGCTTTTGCCTTGGCTGGGGCCGACGTTGCCATCTGCGCACGTGACCCTGGCCCCTTGACCCTTGCCGAAGCGTCTTTACGCTCCACCGGCCGTAAGGTGAGCACTCGCGTTTGCGATGTGTCAAAGGCAGAGGCCGTGACCGATTGGGTGGCCCAAGCTCAGTCCGATTTGGGCGGGGTCGATATTTTGGTCAACAACGCCTCGGGCTTTGGCCGAAGTGACGATGAAGCCGGTTGGGCCACCAGCCTGGCAGTGGACTTGATGGCTTCGGTTCGCGCCAGCCAAGCGGTGATGCCGCAGTTTCTAGCCCAAGGCAACGGCAACATCATCCATATTGCTTCAATCTCTGGACTCAAAGCCAGCGTGCGCACCCCGCCCTATGGTGCGGTGAAAGCAGCCATCATGGAGTACGCACAAACGCAGGCCCTGACGCATGCAGCCCGCCATATTCGGGTCAACTGCATCGCACCGGGCTCGATCTTTTTTGAGGGCGGCACCTGGGATGTGGTGCAAAAAGAAAATCCGCAACTTTACTCGCGGATCTTGAGCAGCATCCCTTCAGGTCGCTTTGGCACGCCCGAAGAAGTGGCCAACGTGGCTTTATTTTTGGCGAGTGACTGCGCCTCTTGGGTCACCGGACAAACTTGGGTTGTCGACGGGGGCCAGGCTTTGAACTGAAGCGGCGTATTGGGCCTTGAGCGTGGGCATGCGGCTGAACATTTCGGTCCATTCAAAATCGAAAGGAATGCCGATCCATTCGCCGGTGTGCTTGAGCTCATCGTTGCACAATTTAATGGCGTCACGGGACTGGTCCACTTGCGCCAATTCAGCCTCGGCTAGGACTTCGCGAGGCGATTGGTTCAGGTCAGCTTCCAGCAAAACCAGGCGGTCTTGATGCGCAGCGCGCTCCAGCCGAATCGCATTGGGCGAGCGCATGGGCATTTGCGGTTGCAGTTTGCCGACGCTGTCGGTAATGTCGCGCAGACTTTGCTGGGTCTGAAAATAAAACACCAGTAAACCTGCCATCAGAAAGAACAGTAAAAAGATTACAAATACCAAAAAAATCGTCATGACCTAACACTCCCGCACCCACCAATGGGTGCGCATGCCTGAATGCTAATCGCGAAAAGCGGCTCTAACAAGCCGTAGCACAAAATCCCAAACCCCATCAAGCCCGCGCGACACACAACAGCCGCCGTAGAAGCTAAACTAAACTGCAAATTCATTAATCAAACGCCCATTGGAGACAGCCTTGGTTTCTTCCACACTTAAATTCGGCAGCGGACAAGCCGTCGAGCGCGTCGAAGATGCGCAATTGCTCAAAGGACTGGGGCAATACACCAATGATGTGAACTTGCCCGGGCAAACCCGTTTGTGCTTTGTGCGCTCGCCTTACCCACATGCACGCATTGTGTCGGTGGACACTTCGGCCGCCCAAGCGATGCCAGGTGTGCGACTGATCGTCACGGGGCCGCAGCTCAAAGCCGCAGGCGTCAAACCCATGCCGCGCGCGGTCAACTTCAAACGTGCCGATGGATCCCCCCTGGCCGCCCCTGATCGCTATATTTTGGCTGCAGATCGTGCTCGCTACGTGGGCGAAGCGGTGGCCGCTGTGGTGGCCGATACTGAACAACAAGCCCGTGACGCAGCCGAAGCAGTCATCGTCGAGTACCAAGACCTGCCGCATGCAGTCACCTTGCATGACGCTTTGGCCGAAAACGCCCCCTTGATAACCGACAGCCCCGACAACCGCGTGGCCGAAACCCGATATGGCAAGGCCGAAGCCGCCGCATCAGCCTTTGCATCAGCCGCCCATGTGGTGCAGCTGGACATCACTAACCAGCGGTTGGTGGCGCTGACCATTGAACCCCGCAGTGTCTTGGCCTACCCCGATTCGGGTCGCCTGACAGTGCGCATCAGCAGCCAAATGCCAACCGGTGTGCGCGGCATGGTGGCTGATCTCTTGGGCTTAAAGCCCGACGACGTGCGCGTGATCGTGGGCGATGTGGGCGGCGGCTTTGGTATGAAAACCGGCGCCTACCCTGAAGACGTAGTAACCGCTTATTGCGCCCACCAACTGCAGCTTCCAGTGCGTTGGATTGCCGATCGCAGTGAAGAGTTTTTGACCAGTGCACATGGCCGCGACATCGAAAGCCAAGCCGCTTTGGCGCTGGATGCGCAGGGCAAAATTTTGGCGCTGCGTGTTCATTCCAAAGCCAACGTGGGCGCCTACCCTGTTATGACCGGTCTGGCCATTCAATTGCTGATCGGCCCATGGGTGCAAAGCAGCGTCTACGACATTCAAACGGTGGACTTTCACTTTACCGGTGTGATGACCAACACCGCCTGCACAGGCGCTTACCGCGGCGCGGGCCGGCCTGAAGCCATCTACAACATGGAGCGACTGATGGACGAGGCGGCGCGGCAAAGCGGCATCGACCGCATTGCCCTGCGCCGAATGAACTTTGTGCAACCCGGGCAAATGCCCTACACCAACCCCATGGGTCAGGTGTACGACACCGGCGCTTTCGAATCGATCATGGACCAGGGCCTGGCCTTGGCCAAATGGGATAGTTTTGCCGACCGCGCAGCCGCATCACACGCCAAAGGGCTTTGGCGAGGATTGGGTATTGCCACCTTTTTGGAATGGACGGGCGGCAACGCGTTGGAAGAAAACGTGCATGTGCAGGTGCTGGCCGACGGTGTGATCGAGGTGTTCACGGCAGTCAACGCCATGGGTCAAGGTATCGCCACGTCATTGGCGCAATTGGTGGTGGATGTGTTTGACGTACCTTTGTCGCAGGTTCGCGTGGTCATGGGCGACACCGACCGTGGCAACGGCTTTGGCAGCGCCGGTTCGCGCTCATTGTTTACGGGTGGCTCGGCGGTGAGCGTGGGCTCGATTCAGACTTTGGACAAGGCCCGTGAATTGGCGGCCCAAGCCTTGGAGGCCTCGCCTCAAGACTTGGTTTATGAAACTGGTCAGTTCAAAGTGGCGGGCACCGATCTGCACATCAGCCTGGCCGATTTGGCGCGCGGCCAACCCGAGCAGCGCATCGAAATGCGTTCTACTACCGCTGCCAAAGGCCCCACTTGGCCTAACGGTTGCCATATTTGCGAAGTTGAAGTCGACCCTATTACGGGCGAAACTCAGATTGCTTCTTATGTGTCGGTCAATGACGTGGGCCGAGTGATCAACCCCTTAATCGTGCGCGGCCAACTCGATGGCGGCGCCGTCCAAGGCCTGGGTCAGGCTTTACTGGAGCAAGTGGCCTACGACCCAGAGAGCGGTCAATTGCTCACTGGCAGCTTGATGGACTATGCCGTGCCGCATGCCGACATCATGCCCTCGATGTTTGAAACGCGTATGGACGAGAGCATTCCGTGCAAAAACAATGTCCTGGGCGTAAAAGGCGTCGGCGAGCTGGGCACCATTGGCGCTACACCGGCATTGGTTAATGCTGTGGCCGATGCTTTGGCACGCCATGGGCGCTCTGAGGTGGCGCCTCACCTGCAAATGCCCTTGACCCCATTCAGGCTTTGGACCCAACTTCGAGATTAACCTTACACTATCTTCCTTTCTAGTGATAATAAACAATCCAAATTTGGATCTAAGCAGTACCTGATCATGAAGAAAACCCGCTCGCCTTTGGTTGAAGCTTACTTTCGTTTTTTGCAATTGGCCAAGACACTGCAGACTGATAACTCGGCCCTGGCCATAGACGCCAATGAACGCTCTTTGCTGGACGCCGTGTCCTTGAGCTGGTACGAAGATCGCCCGATGACGGTGCGTGAAGCTATCGCATTGGATTACTTGGGATCGCCCGCCACTTTGCACAAACGTATCTCGCGCTTGCGTCAAAAAGATATGCTGGTGGCCTTTAACCAAGAGGGCGATCGCCGCGCCAAATACCTGATCCCATCAGAGAAAACAATCAAATTGTTCTCTGAACTGGGGGGGAATATGTACAAAGTACACCAACCCATTGCCTCTTAATTCCTTTGGCCACCTTTGATGGTGGTTTTTTTAGATCAGATCACCTTGCTGCTCGGCTGAGTTCAGTCATCAGCCAAAAACAGGGCTTGCAGGTCGCTTAAAAAATCAAACCCCAAGTTTGTTGGCCATACACGCGCCAAGTCGCGTGCAATCAAGCCCTTTTGCTGTGCCAGCGTCAAGCCCTTTTGCAGGCTGTTCAGTGCCAAGCCTGTGCGTTCTGTGTAGTCTTTCAAATTAAAGCCGTCCTTAAGCCGCAGGGCATTGAGCATGAACTCAAACGGTAACTCAGTACGCGACACTTCGTCGCTGCGAGTCACCGGCAGGCCCTTTAAGGCCTGCTGCATGTAAAGCTGAGGCTCGCGAAAGCGCACTTGCCGCAGGACCCGGTGCGCAAAAGTGAGCTTGCTGTGCGCGCCAGCGCCGATGCCCAAATAGTCACCAAACTGCCAATAGTTCAGGTTGTGCCAGCACTGGTGGTCGTGTTTGGCATAAGCCGAAACTTCGTAGCGCGCCAAGCCTTGCGCGCCCGTCATCTCGGTGATGCAGTCCATCATGGCGTAAGCCGTATCGTCCTCGGGCAACACGGGCTTGGTTTTGGCAAAAACGGTATTGGGCTCGATCGTCAAGTGGTAGATGGACACATGGGGCGGCTGAAACGACAACGCCGTTTGCACGTCTAACTTCAAGTCTTGCAGACTTTGACCCGGCAAGGCGTACATGATGTCCAGGTTGAAGGTGTCAAACGCCTGCGCCGCCTCACCCACCGCGGCCCGGGCCTGCGCACCATCGTGTACGCGGCCCAAGGCCTTCAAATGTGCGTCATTGAAACTTTGCACGCCGATGGACAGGCGCGTCACGCCGGCTGAACGAAATGCTTTGAAACGGTCTTTCTCGAACGTGCCGGGATTGGCCTCTAAGGTGATTTCGCAATCGGCCTCCAAACGCAATCGCGCCCGAAGGCCGCTGATCAACCGCTCAATCGCTTGCGGAGAAAACAGGCTGGGCGTGCCCCCGCCAAAGAAAATACTGTGCACCGAGCGCCCCCAAATCAGAGGCAAGCTGGCTTCCAGGTCCGACATAAGGGCGTCGATGTAAGCGCTCTCTGGGGGCTCAGAAGCTGCGCCGCTGCGCCATTCATGGGAATTGAAATCGCAGTACGGGCATTTTTTCAAACACCAGGGCAAATGCACATACAAAGACAGGGGTGGCAAAGCCGCAAACTGCAACAGCCCTGGGCGCATGGCATGCATCACATCCAGCGCTTGGGCTGAAGGTGCCTCCATTTCTTCAGGGCGAATAGGGATCATGCCAGCCAACGCTCGCGGATCAGCGCCAGCATGGCCTGCGCCGACGCACCGCGGTGGCTGTGAGCGTTCTTGACTTCGGTGGGCATCTGGGCAAAGGTTTGACCTAAGGCGGGCACAAACATCACCGGATCAAAACCAAAACCGTTTTCACCTAAACGCACTTGGGTGATCTCTACCACCACGCGGCCCACCGCGATCAGCGGCTCCGGGTCGTTGGCCGAGCGCACAGCGACCAAGGTGCTGACCATGGCCGCACGGCGATTCGTCAAGCCCTTCATTTGCTCCAGCAAAGCGGTGACGTTGTTGTCATCGCCTTTAACGTAACCAAAGCGTGTGGCGTAGTAAGCCGTATCCACGCCAGGCTGGCCGCCAAAAGCGTCCACACACAGGCCGGCATCGTCGGCCAGAGCCGGCAAGCCGCTCACCAGTGAGGCATGGCGGGCTTTGGACAAAGCGTTTTCCACAAAAGTGTGAAACGGCTCGGGCGCTTCAGCAATCCCCAAATCCCCTTGCCGCAGCAAATCGACGTGCAGCGGTGCGAACATGGCTTGCAACTCGGCCAATTTTCCGGCGTTGTTAGATGCTAAAACGATCTTCATTTTTCAAGCCAGCGCTTGGTTTTGCATCACGATCAACTCCCCAATGCCCTTATCGGCCAAGGCCAGCAAGCTGTCCATTTCCTGCCGGGTAAAAGCCACGCCTTCTGCAGTGCCCTGCACTTCCACAAAATGGCCCGCACCGGTCATCACCACATTCATGTCAGTGTCGCAGGCGGAGTCTTCCACATAGTCCAAGTCGAGCAGCGCTTGGCCATCTTTGAGACCCACCGAAATCGCCGCCACGTGAGCGGTGATCGGCGACTCAGTCAATTTGCCTTGCGCGATCAGCCAGTTCACCGCATCTTGCGCTGCCACAAAGGCCCCGGTGATGCTGGCGGTGCGGGTGCCGCCGTCGGCCTGCAGCACGTCGCAATCCAAATGAATCGTGCGCTCTCCCAGTTTCTTTAAGTCAAATACCGCGCGCAAAGAGCGGCCAATCAAGCGCTGTATTTCCTGCGTGCGGCCACTTTGCTTGCCGCGAGCGGCTTCGCGGTCACTGCGAGTATGTGTGGCGCGCGGCAACATGCCGTACTCAGCTGTGACCCAACCCTCGCCGCTGCCTTTTTTGTGGCCGGGCACTTTTTCTTCCACAGAGGCGGTGCACAGCACGCGGGTGTTGCCAAATTCAATCAACACCGAGCCCTCGGCATGGATAGTGAAACCTCGGGTGATACGCACGGAGCGCAGTTGATCGTTGGTGCGCTGGGCGCGCACATAAGCAGCAGTAGGAAGGGTCATGGCTCGAGTTTGAGATAATGGCATGTTTCACGCACTGCCAATGGATTTTCACCATGGTTTTGTGCGTAGGCCTCGGGCAACGGCCCGGGCCACATCTAGGAACATATCCATGCCAGTTTACAGTATGACCGGTTACGCCAGCGTGCAACACAGCACGCCAGCCGCCCCCGGCAGCACAGAGTCGCGCAGCTCACCGGCGCAACGATTGGGACTGGAAATCCGATCCGTCAACAGCCGCTTTCTTGACCTGAGTTTTCGCTTGCCCGACGAGCTGCGAGCCTTTGAGCCGGCGCTGCGCGAGTTGATCACCCAACACATCAAACGTGGCAAGGTCGAAGTACGAGCCGTGGCCGATAGCGCTGAGGGCAGCGTGACCGAGCCCCAAGCCGCAGCGCTGCAGCGCCTGCTCAGCTTGCAAGACAAGGTGCAAACCTGGCTGCCCGGCGCACGCGACTTGAGCGTGGCGGACGTGCTGCGTTTAGCAGCGCAAGAGCGCAGTGCAGGCGCGGTCACTGAAGAAGTCTTGATGCCCTTGGCCAAGCAAGCCGTGCAAGCCTTGTTGTCTGCCCGCGAGCGCGAAGGCGCGCGACTGGCCTCCATGCTGCAAGACCATATTAAGCAACTGCGCGTCCTTGCCAAAATGGCGGCGCCGCTGGTGCCGCAATTGGTTGAACAGCAACGCAACCGCTTTTTGGACCGCTGGAAAGAGGCCATGGCCCTGACCGACGGCGCCACCCTACCCGAGGCAGCACAAGACCGGGCCCTGACTGAAGCCACGGCCTTTGCAATCCGCATCGATGTGGCCGAGGAGCTCACCCGTACGGCGTCCCACCTGGACGAAATCAGCCGCTTGGTCTCCAAGGGCGGCGATATGGGCAAACGCTTGGACTTTTTGATCCAGGAACTGCACCGCGAGGCCAACACCATGGGCTCCAAATCAGCGGCGCTGGAGCTGACCAAGATTTCGGTCGACATGAAAGTGCTGATCGAACAAATGCGCGAGCAAGTGCAAAACATTGAATAAGCCCTGACCCACGAGAACAGAACATGGAATATCCCGGCAACCTCTACGTTGTTGCAGCCCCCAGCGGGGCGGGCAAATCGAGCCTCGTCAACGCGCTGCTGGAGCTCGACTCCAATGTCCAGCCCTCGGTCTCGCACACGACCCGTCCGCCTCGAGGCCAGGAAAAACACGGCCGCGAATACTTTTTTGCCTCTGAGCAAGAATTTGACGCAATGATCTTGGGCGAAGCCTTTGTGGAATGGGCCCATGTGCATGGGAGGCGCTATGGCACCTCCAAAAAAATGATCGAAGAGCGCATGTCCCAAGGCGCAGACGTAGTTTTAGAAATTGACTACCAAGGCGGCTTGCAGATCAAAAAAATGTACGCCAACGCGATTTTGATTTTTATCCTGCCGCCCAGCTGGGAGGAGTTGCGCTCACGCCTAGAACGGCGCGGTGAGGACGCGCCCGACATCATCGATTTGCGCATGCAAAACGCCGCCATTGAGATGGCGCAAGCCAAAGAATTCGATTTCGTTATAATCAACGAGGTTTTCGAACGCGCCCTGTTCGATCTCAAGACGATCATTCATGCCCAGAGGTTGAAGTACGTTGCCCAGCGCAGGTCGCGGGCCGATACCTTCAAAGGCCTGCACCTCGCTTGAATTCCAGTATTTTTTCACCTGACTTTTTCCGGAGTACTTCATGGCCCGCATCACTGTAGAAGATTGCCTGGAGCAAATCCCCAATCGCTTCCAACTCGTTTTGGCCGCCACTTACCGCGCCCGCATGCTCAGCCAGGGCCACACCCCCCGCGTAGAGAGCAAAAACAAACCCCTGGTCACTGCTTTGCGCGAAATCGCAGCAGGCAAGGTGGGCATTGAAATGCTCAAAAAAGTACCTTAAAGCTGCATAACGGCCGTACAGGCTGTCTGCATCGGGTTGAATACCCAAGTTCTCAAGCCCCTTTCGAGGGGCTTTTTTTATGGCTATTTCAGCCTGCTCGACCCGACCTTTTGCCGCACGTTACATTTAAGGTATGAGCGCCGTTTTTTCTCCCCTCACACCCGCCCCCAAAAAGGGCGGCACCGGAAAAACTGTGCCGCCAACCACAGCTTCTGCAGTGCCAGCGGCTGCAAACGCAGCCGCCGCCAGCTTTGCCGCTTTGACAGCGAAACTCGACTATTTAAGCGCCGCCGACATTGACTTGGTACGGCGGGCCTACCGTTTTGCCGACGAAGCGCATTTGGGTCAACTTCGCAAAAGTGGCGAGCCCTATATCACCCACCCCATCGCGGTGGCGTCTCAGTGCACAGAATGGAAGCTCGATGCTCAGGCCCTGATGGCCGCATTGCTCCACGACGCCATGGAAGACTGCGGCGTGTCCAAAGCCGAGTTGATCGAACGCTTTGGCTCGCCGGTGGCCGAGTTGGTCGACGGCTTGACCAAGCTGGAAAAGTTGGAATTCAATACCCGCGAAGAAAACCAGGCAGAGTCGTTTCGCAAAATGCTGTTGGCCATGGCGCGCGATGTGCGTGTGATCCTGATCAAGTTGGCCGACCGCACCCACAATATGCGCACCATGTCAGACATGCCGCGCGACAAATGGGGCCGCATCTCTTCCGAAACGCTGGAAATTTACGCGCCAATTGCCCACCGCTTGGGCCTGAACCAAACCTATCGGGAATTGCAAGATCTAGCCTTCAAGCACCTGATGCCTTGGCGCTATGAGATTTTGTCCAAAGCGGTGGCCCGCGCCCGCAACCGGCGCCGCGACCTGATTCAAAAAGTCAACAGCGAGTTAGAAGCCACCTTCAGCAAAGCGGGCATGCAAACGCGCATCAGCGGCCGTGAAAAAACTCTGTACTCCATTTACCGCAAGATGGACGACAAGCATTTGAGTTTTGCACAGGTGAATGACATTTACGGTTTCCGTGTAATTTTGCCCACCGTCATCGAGTGCTACACCGCATTGGGCTTGCTACACCAACTGTACAAGCCGGTGCCAGGTCGTTTTAAAGACCATATCGCCATTGGCAAGGTCAATGGCTACCAGTCGCTGCACACCACCTTGGTGGGCCCTTCTGGCGTGAACGTCGAGTTTCAAATCCGTACTGAGCCGATGAACGTGATTGCCGAATCAGGCGTGGCTGCACATTGGCTGTACAAAGCCAATGCTCTGGGCGGCATCAACGCGGAGCGACTGGGCACGCAGTGGCTGCAATCGCTCTTGGACATTCAAAAAGAAACACGCGATGCGGCCGAATTTTGGGACCACGTCAAAGTTGATTTATTTCCTGATGCGGTTTACGTCTTCACACCCAAAAGTAAAATCATGGCGCTGCCGCGCGGCGCCACCGTCATCGACTTTGCCTATGCGATCCACAGCCGTATCGGCGACCATGCGGTGGCTGCCAGAATCAATAACGAGCAAGTGCCGCTGCGCTCCGAGTTGAAAAATGGTGATGTGATTGAGGTAATCACCGCCCCCATCTCCACACCCAACCCCGCCTGGTTGGGCTTTGTGCGCACCGGCCGTGCACGCTCCAAAATTCGGCATTATTTAAAAACCATGGCCCAAGTAGAGTCCATGGAGCTGGGGGAAAAACTGCTGGAGCAAGCGCTGCGCGCCGAGGGCATTGACAAACAAATTGACGATTTGGTCAAGCGCGCGCCTTTGTGGGACAAGTTACTGCGCTTTACCGGTAACCGCAATCGTGCCGATTTACTAACGGACATTGGCCTAGGCAAACGTATCGCCAGCATTGTGGCCAAGCGCATGACCAAACTGTTGGCCGAAAGCGGCGAACGCCCTGACGCACTGCTGATGACGCGAGAGCGTTTCACGGCGCATGAATCGGTCTCGCAAGGCGCGATCACACTTGACGGTAGTGAGAACGCGTCCGTGGTGTACGCCACCTGCTGCAGGCCCATTCCCGGCGATGCGATTTTGGGCTATCTGGGGCGCGGCGAAGGCCTCGTGGTGCACACCAGTGGCTGCGCGGTGGGCCGTAAATTACAGCAAAAAGACAGCGAGCGCTTTATTGGTGTGGAATGGTCTGATGAGCCTGTGCGCAACTTTGAAACCGGCATCGAAGTGACCGTGGTCAACGGCAAAGGGGTGCTGGCTCGCGTGGCTGGCGCCTTGGCCAGTGCCGAGTCCGACATCATTCACGTAGACATGGGGCAAGATGCGGCGCAAGACGGGGCCGCCTTGCGCTTTGTGATTGCGGTAAACGATGTGACCCACTTGGAAGCTGTATTGCGTCAGCTCAAACGCACGCCCTCAGTGATGCGCGCAGAACGCCTGACCGGCCCCAATCATCAAGCCGCTGGGACTGGGTACTGAACGTTCAGCACCTCAATGTCCACCACGCCCGATGGCGTGACCAGTTTCAGCACATCCCCGGTGCGCGCCTTCAGCAAGGTGCGTGCTATCGGAGAGACCCAACTGACCTCGCATTTTGAGCTGTCAGCTTCGTCGACGCCTTTGATGGTCACAGTGCGCTCAGGGCCGTCGTCCTCGACATACGTGATGGTGGCGCCAAAAAAAATTTGATCCCGGCCATGGTGCAGCGAAGGCTCCACAATTTCGGCCCACTCCAAACGCTGGGTTAAAAAACGCACACGCAGATCAATTTCGCGCAAGCGTTTTTTGCCATACAGGTAGTCACCATTTTCAGAACGATCGCCGTTGCTGGCCGCCCAATGCACGATCTCCACCACTTTGGGCCGTTCATCGTCTATCAAGGTAAACAGCTCTGCTCGCAATTGCGCGTAACCTGCCGGGGTCATGTAATTGCGTGTGCCACTCGGCAATGAAGGCAGGGTAATGTCTTCGTCGTCTTGGGCATCGGATTCTCGCGTGAATGCTTTGCTCATACAGCCCTCCAGGCAGGGCCGCACAAGGCGTGCGGCAAAAATGGAAAACACAAATGAAAAACCCCTCAAACATTGCTGCTTGAGGGGTATTCATTTGGTGCGGCTGGCAGGAATCGAACCCACGACCCCTTGGTTCG
>CANGEG010000059.1 GCA_947452725.1 Comamonadaceae bacterium
ACTCAGCGAACCGCCTCAACGCTGGCCTACTTGGTATTGCTGCGCGTAGAGATTGCCCGTTTCACCCGAACTGAATCGGCTCGTCTCTGTTGCTCTGATCCTCACCTTGGGGCCTTACGGCCTTTCGGTGGAGAGGAGTTACCTCCTACGCTGTCCTGTGCAGTCCGGACGTTCCTCCAGTGCGACATTTCTGTCCTTGCACCAGCGGCGGTCTGGCGAGCTCCACACAGGCATTATCACCTGCACGCATAACCATATGCCCGGCGCGAACTATCAAATACGCCAAAATAGTACTTGCATCCCCCACTACAGGAGACATCCATGAAAGCGAACAACATTCTGGCCACCATCGGCAACACACCGCATGTGCGCATCAACCGCCTGTTTGGCGCGGGTGCCAATGTGTGGATCAAGTCCGAGCGCAGCAACCCAGGCGGTTCGGTGAAAGACCGCATCGCCTTGGCCATGATCGAGGAGGCTGAAAAATCTGGCGCCTTGAAGGCTGGAGGCACCATCATTGAGCCGACCTCCGGCAACACGGGCATCGGTTTGGCCATGGTGGCCGCGGTCAAGGGCTACAAACTGGTCTTGGTCATGCCCGACAGCATGAGCATTGAGCGGCGCCGCTTGATGCTGGCCTACGGCGCCAGCTTCGATTTGACGCCACGCGAAAAAGGCATGAAAGGGGCAATTGCTCGCGCCCAAGAACTGGTGGCACAAACCCCGGGGGCCTGGATGCCGCAACAGTTTGAGAATCCTGCCAACATTGAGGTGCATGTGCGCACCACCGCGCAAGAAATTTTGGCAGACTTTCCGCAAGGCATTGACGCCTTGATCACCGGCGTGGGCACGGGCGGCCATTTGACTGGTACGGCGAGGGTGTTGAAAGCGCACTTTCCAAATCTCAAGGTGTATGCGGTGGAGCCCAGCGCTTCGCCGGTCATCTCGGGCGGCGCGCCGGCACCGCACCCGATCCAGGGGATTGGCGCCGGCTTCATTCCCATGAACTTGGACACCAGTTTGCTGGACGGCGTGATCTTGGTGGAGGCTGAAGACGCGCGCGAATACGCCCGCCGCTCAGCGCGCGAAGAAGGCTTGTTGGTCGGTATTTCATCAGGCGCCACGCTGGCCGCGATTGCACAAAAACTGCCGGATCTACCCACTGGCGCTACCGTGCTGGGCTTTAACTACGATACCGGCGAGCGCTACTTGTCGGTGGAAGGCTTTTTGCCCAACCCTTGAGCTGGGTATCATTGGATAATGGGGGCCTCTGCTTGATAACCACAAGCCTGCCAGGCCCCCATGATCCGAATTTCTGAACTCAAACTGCCGCTGACCGCCATGCCGGTCGAGTCCCGCCGCGCCGCCGATGCGCCGCACGAAACCGACGCGGACCGCACCCCTGCGCCGCATCCTGAAGCGGCTTTGCGCCAGCTGGCCGCAAGCGCGCTGGGCATCCAAGACACCGATATCGCCGAGCTGCAGGTCTTCAAACGCAGCTTTGACGCCCGTCAGGCTGAAATCTTGGCCGTCTTCATTGTGGACGTGCAGGTGCAGGGCGATGCGCGAGAGGCCGCAATACTGGCCCGCCACGCAGGGCATCCTCACATTCAGGCCACGCCAGACATGCAGTGGCAGGCCCCCTGCCATGCGCCTGAAGGCTTTGGCCTGCAAGCAGGCGAGCGCCCGGTGGTGGTCGGCTTTGGGCCTTGCGGCATGTTTGCCGCGCTGGTGCTGGCGCAAATGGGGTTCAAGCCCATCGTACTCGAGCGCGGCACCACGGTGCGCCAACGCACCCAAGACACCTGGGGGCTGTGGCGCAAAAAAGTGCTTAAAGCCGAGAGCAATGTGCAGTTTGGCGAAGGCGGTGCGGGCACGTTCTCTGACGGCAAGCTCTACAGCCAGATCAAAGACCCGCGCCATCTGGGCCGCAAGGTGATGAACGAGTTTGTTCGCGCTGGCGCACCGGCGGAAATTTTGTACGCCGCGCACCCGCACATCGGCACCTTCAAACTGGTCAAAGTGGTGGAGCATTTGCGCGAGCAAATCATCGCCTTGGGCGGGGAGATCCGTTTTGAGCAGCGGGTCACTGACGTGCAGATCAGCGAGTCAGCGCAAGGCCGTCAATTGACTGGCCTGCAAGTGCTGGATCTGCCCAGCGGCGAGAGCACCTTGGTGCCTACGCGGCACGCCGTTTTGGCGTTGGGCCACAGCGCGCGCGACACTTTTGCCATGCTGCACGCGCGCGGCGTGTGCATGCAGGCCAAGGCGTTCTCCATTGGCGTGCGCATTGAGCATCCGCAAAGCGTGATCGACCAAGCCCGCTGGGGCCGCCACGCGGGCCACCCGCTTTTGGGCGCGGCCGACTACAAACTGGTGCACCACGCCCACAACGGGCGAGCGGTCTACAGCTTTTGCATGTGCCCTGGCGGCACCGTGGTGGCCGCCACCAGCGAAGCGGGCCGCGTGGTGACCAACGGCATGAGCCAGTACTCGCGCAACGAGCGCAATGCCAATGCAGGCCTGGTGGTGGGCATTGAGCCGAGCGACTTTCCGCTGGAGACTGCAGCCTGGATGGCCGCTTTTGGCGACACCCCTGGTGCGGCCCTGGCCCAAGAGGCGGCGCAACTGGCCGCGCTGCAGCCGCCCCAAGCGCACCCCTTGGCCGGCATCGTCTTGCAAAGGCAGCTTGAATCACTGGCCTACCAAGTGGGCGGTGAAAACTACGAAGCCCCTGGCCAATTGGTGGGCGACTTTTTGGCGCAGCGCCCTTCCACTGAGCTGGGCAGCGTGGTGCCGTCCTACAAACCGGGCATTCGCCTGGGCGACTTGGCCCAGGTGCTGCCGGCTTACGCGATAGACGCCATGCGCGAAGCGCTGCCGGTGTTTGGCCGCAAGATCAAAGGCTTTGACATGCCTGACGCGGTCATGACTGGCGTGGAAACCCGCACTTCATCGCCCCTCAAAATCAGCCGCGGCGATAACTACCAAAGCCTGAACACACATGGCCTGTACCCCGCAGGCGAAGGCGCCAGCTACGCCGGCGGCATATTGTCGGCCGGGGTGGACGGCATCAAAGTAGGTGAGGCTTTGGCGAAGGCGTTGAAGGCAGGCGCTTAACCCGCACATCAACGAGCAGTGCGCAGGACTCCGTGCCGAGGACTGCGGCACACGCACCCGACTTGGCGCGCCGAAAAAAACAAACGGATTCAAACATTGCCGCCGCCAAAAATAGTTGCGGTCTTCCGCGCTGAGCTTGGCTTGCAAACACATGGCGAGCCAATCCCTTTCGATGATATCGATCTGCCCATTGAGCAGGCCCAGCGCTTCATTGGGCGTGGGCAAGAAAACACCTGCGGCATCTAAACACGTGGCGATCGGGTTGGTGCGGCGCGGGCCCTGAATCAGCATGGCCTGAGTTGCCTCTTGGCCAGATCGTGCTTGCGGGCAAATGGCATAGGCAGGCGTCAGCGTCAATTGCCGGCCATCCCAAAATGCGGCATGTTGGCGCGCATGGTCATCTGTAGAGCCGCACAGAATGTTGAACACAATGCGCCCAAACAACACCCTCAATGTGGCCTTCGCGTCCTGGACCTTTGAGCCGCCAGGATCTGCCTGCTCAATGCGCTCAAGCAAGGCGCGCGAGACACCCGCCCGGGCAGCCCAATCGATCGTCTTGAACCCTTTGGCCACACGGCCTTCATGCACCCACTGCCCCAGCAGCAGCAGCATGGCCTTCAAGCTGAACTGCAAATAGGGGCGGTTCAGTGGCTTGACCCCAATATGTCCATTAATGCGTCACGTGTCTGTTATGGAATCGGCCTCATCAAGAGCGCCACTGCGTATGGAATTTCCCCGGCTTATCAAGCCGCTGGTAGGTGTGGGCGCCAAAGTAGTCGCGCTGCGCCTGCAGCAAATTGGCGGGTGAGCGCTCGCAGCGGTAAGCGTCGTAATAACTGAGCGCGCTCATGAAGGCCGGCACCGCCACGCCGCGCAGGGCGGCCATAGCGACCACTTCGCGCAGGGCTTGTTGGCTGTCGGCCAGCACGCGGGCAAAGTGGGGGTCCACCATCAGGTTCGTCAAGTCGTTGGCGTGGGCAAAGGCGCGGCAAATGTCTTGCAACACCTGCGCGCGAATGATGCAACCGGCCCGCCACACTGAGGCCACTTTGGCCATGGGCAAGCACCACTGGTGCTCGCGGTCAGCCGCTTTGAGCAGGGCAAAGCCCTGGGCGTAGGCGCAAATTTTGGCGGCCAACAAAGCGCGTTGAATTTGCGCCAACACCGCGTGGCGATCCGGTGCCGACAGGCTCAGGGCTTGGGAGTCTGGACCCACCAGCAGTTTCGAAGCCTCCACCCGCTCGGCCTTGACCGCGCTCATGGTGCGCGCAAACACGGCGTCGGCAATGGTGGGCGCGCTCACGCCCATATCAAGCGCCACTTGGCTGGTCCATTTGCCCGTGCCTTTTTGCTCAGCCGTGTCCAAAATCACATCCACCAAGGCTTGACCGGTTTCGGGGTCGGTCTGCGCCAAGATGTCGGCGGTGATGTCGATCAAATAACTGCCCAACTCGCCCGCGTTCCACTCGCGAAACACCGCGCTCATCTCTGTCGCCGTCAGCCCCAGCACTTTCATCAGCGCATAGGCTTCGCAGATCATTTGCATGTCGGCGTACTCGATGCCGTTGTGCACCATCTTGACAAAGTGGCCGGCGCCGCCTGGGCCCATCCATTCGCAGCAAGGCTGGCCGTCCTCGGCTTTGGCGGCGATGGCTTGCAAAAACGGGCGCACCACAGGCCACGCCTCGGGCGAGCCACCGGGCATGAGGGCGGGGCCGCGCAAAGCGCCCTCCTCGCCCCCGCTCACGCCAGAGCCTACGAACAAAATGCCCGAACCGGCCAGCGCCTGGATGCGCCGCTGGGTGTCGGTATACAACGTGTTACCGCCGTCAATCACCACGTCACCGGGCGACAGCAAAGGCTGCAACTGACCCAGCACGGCGTCCACAGGGGCGCCGGCGGGCACCATCAGCCACACGCGGCGCGGCGCGCTCAAACTGGCCACCATAGCCGCCAGGGACTCGGCCGCTTGGGCGCGCAGGCCCTGGGTGCGCTGCGCAAAGCTTTGCCGCTTGGCCGCGTCCAAATCAAAGCCGGCCACGGCAAAGCCGTTGCGCTCTAAGTTCAGAGCCAGGTTTTCACCCATCACGCCCAGGCCCACCAGGCCAATGTCCAAATCTTTCATCAACGCACTCCTCAACATTGCCAACACCAGCGACCAAGTCGCAAAATTGGGACCTATTTTGCCTTGCGTTGTGGCGCCAATGGGTCGCTCGTGGGGCAGTGCCGCTGCTCACGACAGGGAGGACAGGGTAGACGGCGTAGAGGGCGTAGAGGGCGCGTTATTTTTGCGGTGCTTTGAGTTTGACGATGCCCAGCATGTCCATGACCATTTTTTCGTAAAAGGGCTCTGACGTGCCCTTGTGCATCTTGCGCATGAAGTATTTCTCAAACGCCACTTTGGCCAGGTGCACCCATTTGCCTTGGCCAAACCAGCTCACGTTGCGCGGCGGGATTTGCGGCAGCGCCACAAAGGCGGCGCCGGTGTCTCCAAAGTCGGCCAGACACAAGGTATTCCAAGTCGCTTTGTGGCTGGGTTCTTGCCCATCGAGCAGTTGGCGAATGTTGTGCGCCGTGGCGGTGACCATGGACTCGATCATGTAGCCGGTTTTGGGCGTACCCACCGCAATGGGCGTGGCCTCCACGGGCGAAATCGCCACGCACACGCCAACGCTGAATATATTTTTGAACTTCGGGTTGCGCTGGTGTTCGTCGATGAGGATGAAGCCCCGGGGGTTGGTCAGCCCTTCAATGCCCAGCACCGCGTCCACGCCCCTGAAGGCGGGCAGCATCATCGAATGCTTGAAGGGCAGCACGTGTTCTTTTTTAGGCTGACCGTTCTCGTCATGCTCGGTGACGAATATTTGGCCGTTTTCCACCTTGGTGGTTTTGGCATTGCAAATCCATTTGATGTGGCGCTCACGCATGGCCGACTCCAGCAGTCCCTTGGAGTCGCCCACACCGCCCAAACCCAAGTGGCCAATGTAGGGCTCAGGCGTCACATAGGTCATGGGCACCTTGTCGCGTATTTTGCGTCTGCGCAAATCCGTGTCCATGATCATGGCGTACTCATAGGCGGGTCCAAAGCACGAAGCGCCTTGCACGGCCCCCACCACGATCGGCCCCGGATCGGCAGTGAAGCGGTCCCAGCTGAGCTTGGCTTGCTCGGCGTGCGAGACATGGCAAATCGATTGGCTGTGGCCGTCAGGGCCCAGACCCGGGATCTCGTCAAAAGCCAGTTTGGGGCCTGTGGCGATCACCAAGTAGTCGTAGTCCACCTTGCCACCATCGAGCAACTCCACCTGGTTCAAGTCGGGGTGAATGCGCTTGGCCGCTTGCGCGATCAAGGCAATGCCCTTGCGGCTCAAGGTGGGCTCAATGGCCATTTCAATGTCAGAGCGCTTGCGCCAATTCACCGCTACCCAGGGGTTTGAGGGCACGAAATGAAACCGCGCAGAGTCGCTGATCACCGTGACGGTGTCGCCGGGGCGGGTCAACGCCTTCATCTCAAAGGCCATGGGCATGCCGCCAAGTCCGGCGCCCACAATGACAATATGTGCCATAGCATCTCCTGTTTGGGCCTGAAATTCAGGCAAAAAACGGAGATTGAAGGATTCAGGTGGGATCGGGCTTGATTTGAATCAATTGGTTACCTGTGGATAACCCTAGGGCCTTTGCTCAGGCCTTTGCTCAGGCCTTGGCTCAGGCCAACAAAATCGCTTCGTTCAAAATTTCGTACCGGCGACCTTGTTTGTCGCAAGGCTTGAGCGCGCCCTCACGCACCAAGGCGCTGACCTCTCGGCTGACCGTTTCCAGTTTCAAGTCGAGCATGGCGCCCATGTCCTCGCGCGAAAAAAACGAGGTGGAAAGGGGCTGCTCGGGGTCGCGCATTTTCAAGGCCAGGCGGGCCACGCGCTGGCGCGCGGAGCCAAAGTTCAAATCGGCCAGCCAGTCGTCAGCGTCTTTGAGGGCGTGCTGCCACTTCTCCATCAAGCGCATGTGCAAGCGCGAGGAATGGGTGGACAAATGGTGCAGTACTGTCAGGGGAATGCGGCACACGCTCACCTCAACCAAGGCAACGGCCTCGCAGTCATAGCGGGCTGTGGCCAGGGCTTCCAGGCCAATCACATCCCCGGGCTTGAGTACCCGCACGATACGGGCACGCCCGTCCGCCGTGGAACGCACCAGCTTGACCATGCCCTTGCGCAAGGTAAACACGCCCAAGGCCTGCTCACCCTCGGTGTACAGCGCCGCGTCGGGGGCAAACAGCAAATCATCAATCGGCGTGTGGATCGCGCCAAAGTCTTGCTCATTCAAGTCAGCAAACAGCACCATGTCGCGAATGCCGCAATTGCGGCAGTCTGAGGTGCCCTTCCAGGCCGAGTCGATTTGGATCGGGATCATGGCTGCAGTGTACGTCCCCGCCAGAGGTGGGGTTGGGTGCTCTGGGTTGAGTGCTCTGGGTTGAGTGCTCTGGGTTGGGTGCTCTGGGTTGGGTGACTTAAGTCGCCGCCAGCATGGTGCCGCGGCACTTTTTGGCGCCACAGCGGCACGCGTACTTGGCCTTTAGGACATCGGTCATCGGCTCATCGCTGAACAAGTCGTAGTCAAACGTGAGCTCCTCGCCCTTCCAAATTTGGCGCAGCGCATGAATAAAAATCCGCCCCTTGCGCTCTTGGGGCTCACAGTTGGGGCGACACGAATGGTTGATCCAGCGCGAGGCGTTGCCGCCATACAAACCATCGATCACGTGCGCATCGTCAACGTGAAAATAAAACGTGTGATTGGGCTCTTGGGGGTCATGCGGGTGGCGACGGATCGCCTCCTGCATGGAGATGCTCTCACCCACGTACTCGATGATCTGCTCACCCGCGGCAAAATCGCCCACGGCAAAGACGCCTGTGCCGTGGACTTGGGAGCGCAGAGTCTCCAGTCGCGCACTCACTTGACCATGGCGCCGTAGACCAAGTCTTGAATTTGTTCGCGGTAGTACTTGCGCAGGTCACCGGGCGCGGCCGTGCCAAACACCACCACCAGTTTTTCTTTGGGGTCGACAAAGAAACCCGTGCCGTAGGCACCGTTCCAGCTGTACTCGCCCACATTGCCCGGCACGGCGGCAAGGCCAGGCTCGACTCGCACGGCCACGCCCAAACCAAAACCATAGCCGTCCCGGTGGGGCTCCACGTTGGCCACGCGGTTGTCAATGCTTCGGCCCAGGTGATTGCTGGTCATCAGTTGCACCATTTGTGGACTGAGCACGCGCTTGCCATTGAACTCACCGCCATTGGCCAGCATTTGGCCAAAGCGCAAATAGTCGGGCACCGTGCCCAGGGAGCAGCCGCCGCCGCACTCAAAGGTGGCGTCTTTCTCAAGCACTTCGATGCTTTGGGGTTTGCCATCCAGGGGGTTCATTTTAAAGGGGTGGGCCCGGCGCGCCTGCTTGGCCTGCGCCACGTGAAAGCCCGTGTCGCTCATGCCCAGCGGGGCCCAGATCGCGTCACGCAAGTACGTGTCCAGACTTTGGCCTGAAACTTTTTCCACTACGGCGCCGAGCATTTCAAATGAAGTGCTGTATTCAAACACCGTGCCCGGCTGATGCACCAAGCTCAAAGCGCTGATGCGCTGCACAAAGGCGGCGCTGCCCTGCAGGCTGGGCAACTCACCGCCTGCGGGGTAAGGGGCCAATGCTGCGCCGCTGGTGTCGGCTCGACCGCCATAGGTGAGGCCTGAGGTGTGGCGCATCAAGTCTTGCACCGTCATGCCCCGCTTGGGCGCCTCCAGCGTCACTGTGCCATCAGTTTTTTTGACGGCCACCTTCATGGCGCCCACGGCGGGGTAGTAGTCGGCCACTTTGCTGAACAAGGGCAGCTTGCCTTGCTGGGTCAGGGTCAGGGCGCCCACGGCCACCATGGGTTTGGTCATGGAGGCCAAGGCAAAAATGGAATCGATGTGCATGGGCGCTTGCGATACAGCGTCGCGCACGCCATGCGCTTTGAGGTACACCAATTTGCCGTCGCGCAAAATGCCCACCACCGCGCCCGGCACCCGTTTTTGCTCCATTTCATTGGCTAAAAAACGATCAATATTGCGCAGCCCCTCTTCCGAAAACCCAGCCACTTTGGGATTAACGACCGCGAACGGCAAGTCTGCGGGCTTGTTCACAAATTCCTGCGCCTGAACGCTCGCGATCAGGCAGGTCACGGCGAGCATCGCCAGTTTTTGGGGGGGTGTCATTTTCATCCTAGAGTCTTTCAATACAAATTAGTTCAGGGAGCTTTGCGCGGCGCAGTCTGCAGCAAGGCGCCCACTTCTTGTTTCCACCACTTGGCTTGTCCGGTAGTGCCGTGGCCGGCGGTTTGCTCGCTGGCGGGGATCAACAGCAAGCGCGCATTCGGCATCTGGGGCAACACCTGCTCCATAACGCCCAACTCGGGTGGATTGCGCTCATCGTCGGCCGAGTTGATGGCCAGCAGTGTGGCTTTGATCTTGCCAATCTGCGCCAAGGGATCATAGTCGCGCGAGGCATCCCACTGGTAGAGATTGTCATTGGCATCGGCCTTGAGCGGCGTGCTCAATCGTTGGCTCAGCAGTTGATCGGCCTTTTCACGGGTGGGCGCTAAGCGCTGCAAGCCTTGGTGACCGCCACTGGTGCCTATGGCATAAAAAGTGGAGGCCCACTGCAAGCTGCGTGGCTGCTGGGTGTAGTTGCCATTCATCCATTCGGGGTCACTTCGGATAGCGTCAATGATCAAGCGGCGCATCATCCAGTTGCGCCCCGACATGGCGCTGGGCAAGGAGGCCATCGGCACCAAAACATCCATGAACTCAGGGTGCTGCACCCCCCACAGCCATGTGTGCATGCCGCCCATGGAGTTGCCCAAGATCATGCGCACGTGTTTGAGCTTCAACCCCTCGGTGAGCAAACGGTACTGGGCCAGCACCATGTCGTCGTAGTTATAGCGCGGAAATGCGGCGCGCAGACCATCGGACGGCTTGCTCGATGTGCCCATGCCCAAAGCATCAGGAATGATGATGAAGTATTTAGCCGCATCCAAGGGCTGGCCTGCGCCAAACAGCTCGCCGCCAAAGGCAGGGTTGAGCATGCCGGCGCCGGTGCCGGCGGTACCATGCAAGATGACGACGGCCTCGTTCGCAGGATTGCCCAACGTGGTGTAGCCCAGCTTGAGCTGGGCAAGCACTTGGCCCGTGTGAAAGCGAAAGTCTTTAGCCGCCCACACCCCGGCCTGAGGCACCGGCTGGGCTACAACGGCCAAACTGCTCAGCCAAGCCAGGCCCGCGATGAGCCATTTGTTCAAATTCAAATTGATCCCCTCCAGATTACTCGACCCCCGCGATATAAGTTCTATCGCGACAGGGCCGATTCTGGGCTGGGCTTCATTGCGTTGTTGTCACCAACGCGGCTTTACCGAAACCTGATGCAACCCTGTGAAACGCTGCGAGCGCTGCGGCTATGGCCACAGCAAACCGGCGTCTGTCCAAATCCGGGGTCAGTCCTAGCTTTCGCAAGCAAAAAAACCCCATTCAGAGCGGTCTGACTGGGGTTTATACATGCACTTTGTGGAGCGCTAGTGCGCTTACATCACGCCGTAACGAAGGATTTTCACGTCAATCAGCAACTGGGCGGACAGGCCCTGAGGGCTTACATCACCACGTGGCTGGCGTTCACAATGGCCTGCTCGATCAACAGCTGCGCCGCACTGGTGGCGCTGTTGTAAACCTCCAAGTTATGGCCCGCATAGCTCACCACCGTGCCAGAGTCGATCCAAGCGCTGAGCGAGCCAATGTGCACCGTATCCAGCGCATCGCCAAATACCGCCACTTGGTGTTTGGCCACTGTCGTTGCCAAGCCTGGACCACTGCCTGCATTCGTCGTGCTGCTGTTGAACAGGTTCATGCCCGACATGTCGATCACATCCTTGAGCTGAATCGTCAAGCCATTGGCGGCTGAGTCGGTCTTGAGGTCAATCACTTCGATGCTGGCGATGCGGCTACCGCTGACGCCTGCGTCGGCCAAGCCTTGGTTGGCAATGGCAGTCAAGTCGAGGTTGGCACCGCCGCTGAGCTGAATGGTGTCCATGCCTGTGCCGCCGTCCACCCGGGCCAGCTGGCCATCCAGTACGCTGTAGGCGCTGACGAGCTTGCTGATGTTGCTGGCGTTGAGCACAAAGACATCGTTACCCATGCCGCCGTACATCACGTCGGCACCGCCACCACCGGTCAGGGTGTCGTTGCCCGCGCCACCCACAAAGGTTTCTGACTCACTGGTGCCGATTTGCGTGTCGTTGCCCGTGCCGCCCATGAAGTCCACCGTGCTGGCGAACTGCTGCCCGCCAAAGATGACGTAGGTTTTGGGTGTCGAACTGGCACTGTTTGGCGCACCCACCAGCAGGTCGGCCAGGCCGTCGCCATTGATATCGCCGGCACTGCTCACCGACGTGCCGCAGGCATATACGCCCGATTGCCCGTTGATGATGAAACCACCTATGCCTGTGGCGATGTCTGAGAGGTCGACCTGCGCGTGATCGTTTTTGCCGTAGACCACATAACTGGCACCCACGTTGCCATTGACGCCGTAAGCCCCGACAATCAGGTCGGCGAGTCCATCGCCATTCACGTCGCCGGCGCTGCTCACCGAAAAGCCGCTGCGATCCCCGCTCGATACTCCGGAGATAGCAAAACCGTAGTCCATGGCCGGCTGAGCATGACTGTTGCTGCCAAAATACACATAGCTGACGCCCCCACCGACGTTGTACCCCGAAGCCCCGATAATCACGTCGGCGAGGCCGTCGCCGTTCACATCCCCGGCACTACTCACCGAACCGCCAAAGGAGCCATAGGCCTCGTTTAAGGCAATGCCGTCGGAGCCCAAGTTCCCGAGATTGACTGTCGAGTTGCCAGTTTTGCCATAGACCACATAGCTGGCGCAGGCTCCTGCGCTGTTGCCGCCAGGAGCTCCGACAATCAGGTCGGCGAGTCCATCGCCATTCACATCACCAGCGCCGCTCACAGAAATGCCGCTGTAATTAGGACTGCTACCCGACCCGTTGATGACAAAGCCGCCGGTGCCCAGGTTAGCGAGATCAACCGCCGTGTTATTGCCCTTGCCACCATAGACCACATAGCTGGCGCCCAAAGAGCCATTGGCGGAGTAGGCCCCGACGATGAGGTCGTCAAACCCGTCGCCGTTCACGTCGCCAGCGCTGCTCACCGAATGTCCACTTCCGCTGTTCGACACTCCGGCGATGAGAAAACCGCCGGTGCCCAGGTTAGAGAGATTGACGGTCGTGCTGTCCGTCTTGCCATACACCACATAACTGGCGCCGGTACCGGGGACGCCACCGACGATGGCATCTGGCGCGCCGATGATCAGGTCGGCGAGCCCATCGCCGTTCACATCACCGGCGGTGCTCACCGAATAGCCGTAGTAAGCACCGTTCACAAAACCGTTGATGGCAAAGCCGCCGCTGCCCGACCCCGTGCCATTGCCAAAGACCACAGAGGCGCCGCCGGCACCATTAGCGGCATAGATGGACCCGATGATCAGGTCGGCGAATCCGTCGCCGTTCACATCGCCAGCGCTGCTCACCGACGTGGTGTGGGCACCGGAGCCTGGCACTCCGTTGATGGCAAAGCCACCCGAGCCTGCATCGATGTCGGTCAGGTTGACACCAGGGGTCGGGACCGGTGGGGTGGATCTGGTCATTGTGGTGTCCACCAACACTTGGGCTGTACTGCCTTGGTTGTAGACCTCGTAGGTATGGCCGTTCAAGATGGCGGTCTTGCCAGTGTCAACAAAGCCGCCGTTGAGCACCACGCTGTCGGCGCTGGTGCCGTCAACGATCATCTGTTGATGAGTCTCGGTGGTCGCAAAGACGTAGGTGCCGCCCAAGCCCGCTGTGCCGCTGTTGATGACGTTGGTGTCGGCCATGGCCACTAGATCGGCACTGGTCAGCGTCAAGGTGTTAGCGCCGGTGTCGGTGCGCAGATCAATATTTTCGATGCTGCCCAGGCGGCTACCGTAGCTGCCACCAGCATCGCTGACGCTTTGCGTGGCGATGGTGGTCAGGTTGATGCTGGCACCGCCGCTTAACTGCAGCGTGTCAAGACCGGAGCCACCGGCCAGGTGAGGCACCACGCCGTCGGCGCTGTTGTAAGCGCTGGCCAGTTTGGTGATGTTGGCGGCGTTGACCACAAAGGTGTCGTTACCGGCGCCCGCGTCGACGTTGAACGAGCCTGCGTCACCCGTCAAGTTGATGGTGTCGCTGCCCGAGCCGAGCTTGATGTTTTCAATTTGGCTGAAGGTGGCGGTGTTGCTGCCAGCGGTCAAAACACCTGCTTTGGTGCCGCTGAGGGTGAGCGTGGTGTTGGCCGTCAAAGCGCTGGCGTCCAGCGTGTCGCCCAAGGTTTCGCTGGCGTCGCCACCAACGAGGGTGTCGTTGCCAAAGGTGCCTGAGAGCAAGAATGTGTCGTCACCCGAGCCGCCGTCGAGCGAGTCGTTGCCAACGCCGCCATCCAGGGTGTCGTTGCCTGCGCCGCCATAAAGGGTGTCGTTGCCTGCGTCGCCACTCAGCACGTCGTTGCCGGCCACGCCACCGGTGGTTTGGTAATACCAAGCGGGGTATTGGGTTAAGCCCTGCTGCACTGGCGTCCCCGTGGCGTCGAAGCGCATGGTTCGCAAAATGGCTGGAACATTACTGCCTGCAACACTTTGGTAGCTGATAGCAAAACCACCACCCGTCAGCTCAGCGATGGAGATACCGTCATACGACGTACCTGTATGGTACGTCGCCCCCCCACTGGCACCTTCCCAAACATCAATGGTCAGCGCAGCCGCAGCAGGCGTTCCATTTGCATTGAAAACCTGAACGGCAACCGGTGGCGTCGCGGTGTATGCGGTGTTGACTTGGCTGCTCCAGATCATCGCAAAGCCGCCGCCTTCCAGCGCCGTGATGTGGTAAGTCAGTGGCATGGATAACGTTGGCGTCGTGATGTAGTCTTTCAGTAAGACCACGCCACCATTGGCCGTGCCATCCGCGTTGTAACGCTGGGCCTCAATTGTGTTGACACTTACGCTAGGAGAGCTGATCCACGAAACTAAGTAGGTGCCGTCTGCCAAGGAAATGGCATCGACATTTGAGCTGATGCCAGGATTCGTACGGGCTTTGACGAGTATCGCTGCGCCCAAGGGCTGACCATCGGAGCCAAACACACGCTGGTAGGTGTTGAAGTCGGTTGATGCGGCCGTATCACGTGCGTAAAAGACTTCGACGATGTTGCCATTGGCCAACGCAATCACGCTCTGTGTAGGCCAAATGGAGCCCAGGGTTAATCCCGCGGCGACGCTTGCCCCCAGAGGCGTTGCATTCGCGTCATACGTGCGAAGGAAAGCGTTTGCGGTCGTCGAGTAACCGACAGCAAAGCCACCGTTGGGCAGCGCCACAATGTCCGGCCCCGGGTAAGTGCCCGAGTCATAAACAGGATACGGAGCGGGTTGATCACTGACCTGGAAGGCCGAGCCCACGAGTTGGCCTGTTGACGAAATCTGCTGCGCATAGAGCGTCGTATGACTGGGGTCGGACTGTGCGCCATAAATCGCCATGTAACCTGTGCCGAACTTGATAACTTCAGGATTAGTCACATCATAGAAACTGCCTTCTACGGTAAGTAGGTGTTGGGCTGATGCGATGCCCTTGTCATCAAAAAATTTGATCGCGATGACGTTACCCGTAAGCGCTGGACCTGCAGTGACATAGCTTGCCAAATAGCCGCCACCCGTCAACCCGAGTACAGAGGGATAATGCCCTGCACTTGTGGTCAATGGCGTAGAGCTGCCGTTGCCCGTACCTTGCGTGTATCCCGGATCATCTCCGTAAATGATGTCGTTGCCGTCACCGCCATGCACCGTGTCGCTGCCCCCGCCGCCCAAGATGGTGTCGTTGCCCCCGTTGCCGTAGACGGTGTCGTTGCCTCTTGTGACCGTGTCGCCATCGGGGTCGCCGTTGTAGTTGGTGTTGATCAAGTCGCCCGCAGCGGTGCCCGAGACAACGCCGTCATGCGTGGGAATGCCCAAAGCCACCAAGAAGGCCTCGGTGTTGGCGCCCGCTG
>CANGEG010000060.1 GCA_947452725.1 Comamonadaceae bacterium
GTGAAGCCGCAGGCGCTGGCGGTGTTGACAATCAGCATCACCTGGCCTTTGTAGGCTGACAGGGCCACGGGCTGGCCGTCAATGGCCAGGGCTTCAAAGTCGTCAATGGAACGCATGCTCAATTTCCTCTGGTAGTCAGGCCCGCACAGGCCTCAAAGTCTCGAGTGTGCCTGGTTTTAAGTGGGCTTGGACGGCGGCCAAATGGACAGCAGCGCCGCGCAGACGATCAAACTGCCGCCCCACAAGGTGTTGGCGCTCAGCTGGGCGCTGCCCAGCCAGACCGCAGACAGGCTGGCGAAGACAATCTCAGACAGCATGACGAGTGCGGTGGTTTGCGCCGTCAATTTGGCAGCGCCGTATTGCAGCGCTAAATTCCCGATCAAAAAGGCCAGCGACAACAGCAGCACTTGCGGTGCCCACGCGATACTGACGGCGGGGAACGGCGCCATCATGCCCAGGCCCACGCCGGTCAGCGCGGTGAGGGTGGCCATGACGGTGCCACCGCCAAACATGGCGAGCATGCGGGCGGGCTCGGGCGAATCGTGCAGTTTGCGCAGCAGCGCGTTGGTCAGCGCAAAACAAAAACCGCCCATCAGGGCCAAGGCGTCGGCGGTGGATTCGGGTACAGGCCAGGGCGTATCGGGTTTTTTCAGCACGATGGCCACTCCGGCCAAAGCCAGCACCAGCCGCACACCGGCCCGGCGCGTGGGCCTCTCACCGAGCAACCACCAGGCAATCAAAATCGACCACGCGGGCATGAGATAAAACAGCAACACCACGCGCACCACGTCGCCAATGGTGACGGCCCAATTGAAGCCGACGTTGGTGAGGCCAGATGCCAAGACCAGCAGCCACAACCAGGGGTGTTGTCGCCATCCGCGCGCCGCTTGGGGGCGCAGGACCCAGACCACCACCAAGCACAGACCATAGACCAGTGCGGTCGCCCACAGCGGATGCAGACCTTGCGCCTGCAGCATTTGGAACGGCCACCAAGACACCCCCCAGACCATGGCGTTGAGCAGCAGAGCTGCAATGGCCAGGCCATGGCCTTGAGCGATCTTAGTCATAAAGACGTCTTGCGCGGCCGTGAGGCTCAGCCGTGCATCTGGTCATTTTTGGCCAAGGCCATCAGGTGATCGACCACCTCTTTATGAACCACGCAGTTGTGCGCGTGCCATTTTTGAATCACCCACATCACGCTGGCCACCAGCAGGCCAAAAGCCGTGATGGCGCCAAAGGCCGATAAGCCCAGGCCGGTGGAGAGGCTGTAAAAGCCACCCAAAGCCAAAATGCAAGCTTGTTCGTTGAAGTTTTGTACCGCGATAGAGCGCCCTGCGCCCATCAGGTTGTGGCCCCGGTGTTGCAACAAGGCGTTCATCGGTACGACCAAAAAGCCCCCAATGGCACCTAGCAAAATTAAAAATGGCGCCGCCACCCAAACGTTGCCTATGAAGTTCATGGCCACCACCAAGAGGCCCATGGCAATGCCCAGGGGCATGACGCGCGTGGCTTGGTGTAGCTTCATGCGCACCGAGGCCACCACCGCGCCCACCGCCGTACCGATCGCCACCACGCCCACCAGGCTGGAGGCCTGCGTGGTGCTGTAGCCCAGGGCGGCAGCGCTCCAAGCCAACACGATGTAGCGCAAATTGCCCGACACGCCCCAGAACAAGGTGGTCGTGGCCAAAGAAATCTGGCCCAGGCGGTCTTTCCACAAACGGGTGTTGCAGTGCCAAAAATCGGGCAGCAGCGCGACCAGGTTTTGCGGCAGCGGTCGCATCACGGCGTCGGTGTGGGGAATGCGGGTGTTGAACCACGCGGCCAAGGCGTAGATCAAAATCAGCAGGGCAATCGCCGCTTCGGGCGGGGTGTCAATGCCAGTGTCAATGAAGGGCAAATCCAGCCCTAAAAGCATGTTCGACGCATTCGCGCCTACAAGTTGTCCGCCCACCAGTACACCCAAGATGATGGAGGCGATGGTCAAGCCCTCAATCCAGCCGTTGGCTTTAACCAATTGCGAGGGTGGCAACAACTCGGTCAAGATGCCGTATTTGGCGGGCGAATAGGCCGCAGCGCCCAAGCCCACAATCGCATAAGACAGCAAGGGGTGACTGCCAAACAGCATCATCAGGCAGCCGACCACCTTGATGGCGTTGCTGATGAACATGACTTGGCCTTTGGGGCGCGAATCGGCAAAGGCGCCAACAAAGGGCGCCAGCACCACGTAAAACAAGGCAAACATGGGCACCAAGGCAGCACGCTGCCACTCGGCGCCACCGCTGGTGCGGATCAGTTCAACGGCGGCCACAAACAGCGCGTTGTCGGCCAACGAGCTGAAGAACTGGGCCGCCATGATGGTGAAGAAACCGCGCTTCATGAAATCCTGTGGTGAGAGGGCAGGCCACAGCGCCATGCCGAAGTCTGAATAGTGAGCACCTTCTGAGGTCAAAGGGTTATATCACGGCGCTGCAATGCCACAATGCAGGTTGTCTTGCTCTTTGAATTTTGACACTTGGCCCCTCTTGCGGGTCTACCACTCAGCCCATGCCCAGACCCATACAGGCCACGATCCACCGCTCCGCTTTGCGCCACAATTTGGCGCGCACCCGTTTGGCCGCGCCCGACGCCCAGGTCTGGGCCGTGGTCAAGGCCAACGCCTACGGCCACGGCATTGAGCGGGTGTTTGAGGGCCTGCGCGGCGCCGATGGTTTTGCCCTGTTGGACTTGGCCGAGGCCGAGCAAGTGCGCGCTTTGGGCTGGCGCGGCCCGATCTTGCTGCTCGAAGGGGTGTTTGAGGCGCGTGACTTGGAACTGTGCTCGCGCCTGCACCTGTGGCACACCGTGCACTGCGACGAGCAGATCGACATGCTGGCCCTGCACAAAACGCATGAACCGCACCGCGTGTTTCTCAAAATGAATTCGGGCATGAACCGGCTGGGGTTCTCACCGCAGCGTTACCGGTCGGCCTGGACGCGGCTGAACGCCTTGCCCCAGGTGGACGAAATCTCTCTCATCACCCATTTCAGCGACGCCGATGGTCCCAAAGGCATTGCTGCGCAAATGGCCCGCTTTGAATTGGCCACCCGCGACTTGCCCGGAGAGCGCAGCCTGAGCAACAGCGCAGCCACCTTGCGCCACGCCGAGCAGCCTGCGGCCCGGGCCGACTGGATTCGCCCCGGTATTGCCTTGTATGGCAGTGCCCCCGATTTTCCCGAGCACGATAGCGCGCAATGGGATTTGCAAGCGGCCATGAGCCTGATCGCGTGCATCATCGCCGTGCAGACCCTGCAGCCGGGCGACAGCGTCGGCTACAGCTCTCAGTTTGTCGCCGATCGTGTCATGCGTGTAGGCGTGGTGGCCTGTGGCTATGCCGACGGCTACCCTCGTGTGTGCCCTACCGGCACGCCTGTGCTCGTGGACGGAGTACGTAGCCGCACGCTGGGCCGAGTCAGCATGGACATGCTGGTCGTGGACTTGAGCGACTTGCCCGACGCAGGCATGGGCAGTGCGGTCACCTTGTGGGGTTATGCGGCCAATGGCGCTCTGCTGAGCATTGACGAGGTGGCGCAAGCCGCAGGCACGGTGGGTTACGAGCTCATGTGCGCCTTGTCGGCAAGGGTGCCCGTGCAAGAGGTCGAGGGATTGGCCTTCGCTTAAAGGGGGGGGGCTGGCCGCAGTGGGTTTGGGTTTGCAGCCCTGGTGACAGGACCCTAGGGATGGCGGCGTGACAATTGGGCATGCCCCATCGCTCAGCCCACCCTCACGATCGCCTCACCTTGCTGGTGGCCCTGGCTTTAATCGTCATCTGGGGCGGCAACTTCACGCTGCAAAAATACCTGTTTCACCTGATCTCCCCTTCGGGCTTCTTGCTGGCGCGCTATATTTTGATGCCGCTGGCGGCGCTGGTGTTGATGCGTTGGCGCTGTGGCCGTTGGTTGCCTCCTTTGCCGCGCAAAGACTTGCTACACATGGCCAGCCTGGGTTTTGTGGGTCATTCTTTACATGTAGGCTTGGTCACCTTCGGCATCCATTGGTCGACCGCATTTTCTAGCGCCGTGATTTTGGCTTGCGGGCCGGTCTTTACCTTGCTGATCCTGCGCTTTAAAGGTGTGGAGCGTTTGAAGGTGGCGCAGATCGGCGGCGTGGCGCTGGCCTTGGTGGGGGTGCTGCTGTTTATGTCCGACAAGCTGCTGGGCGGGCATTGGCGCGCGGGCGGCGGCGACTTGGTGCTGCTGGTGGCTGCCAGCTTGTTCTCTTATTACACCGTGGCCGCCAAGCCAGTGATGGAGCGTCATGGCCCGGTGCTGACCATGGGCTACGCCACCTTACTGGGCGGGTTGCCCTTGTTGTTGGCGTCGATCCCGTTTGGGCTGGACGCGCCTTGGGCGTTGCTGGGTGCTTGGGACTGGTTCGGCTTGCTCTGGTCGGTGTTGGTGTCGGCTTTCTTGGGTTGGCTGGCTTGGGGCTGGATTAACCAGGTGCGCGGCGTGGCGCGCACCGCGCCCTTGATGTACCTGATGCCGCCCATGGCCGGTTTGTTTGCCTGGGCTTTGTCTGGCGAGCATTACAGTGCGGTCAAAATCGCCGGTGCCGGGGTGATCTTGCTAGGCGTAGCCTTGGCGCAGTACGCGGGCCAGATTCCGTTACCGGTCGCGCTGGCCCGACGCCTCAAATCTTGAACCAGGTGTCGTAGCTGGTTTTCACAATCAGCGCGCCAACCACGCAGATGAAGACGATGCGCACAAAGCCGGCGCCGTGTTTCAGTGCCAAACGGGTGCCGACCAAGCTGCCCACAATGTTTGCCAGCGCCATGGCCAGCGCCAAATGCCACCAGACCTGACCTTGAATTGCAAACAGCACCAGCGCCGAAAAGTTGGTGGCGGTGTTGATCAATTTGGCTGAGGCCGAGGCGTTTAAAAAGTCGTAGCCCATGATGCGCACAAACGCAAAGACCAAAAAGCTGCCGGTGCCCGGGCCAAAAAATCCGTCGTAAAAACCAATCACCAAGCCAATGGCTGCCGCCGCCCAGGCCGCCTGGCGCGGGCCAAAACGCGGCGCATGGTGGCGCCCCATCTCTTTTTTGGCCAAGGTGTAGCCCAGCAGCAAGAGCAGCAAAAAAGGCAGGGCTTTGCGAAAGATGGACGGATCGACCAACTGCACGCTCCAAGCACCGCTCAGCGACCCGATCACCCCGGCCACGGCCGCCGGGAGCAGGGCGTGCCACTGCATGTGCACTTTGCGGCTGTATTGCAGCGTGGCGAAAGCGGTGCCCCACACCGAGGCGCTTTTGTTGGTGCCCAGCAAGGTGACCGGCGCCGCAGAGGGAAAGGTAGAGAACAAGGCAGGGATCAAAATCAGCCCGCCACCGCCAACAATCGAGTCCACCAAACCGGCCAACAGCGAGGCCAGTGAAACAATCAGTAATTCCATGCGTGGATTGTCGCATCGAGGTAAAAACTGACGCCCAAAAAAAACGCCGCAAAAAAGCGGCGTTAGAAAAAATCTGCATCGTTATTCGATGTCTGTAAATCGTTCGAGTTCTCAGGTGTCTCCTCTGTCCCTCGTGGTGACGTGACCGAAGTCCGTCATCGAGTGGAGTGAATGTAATGCCCCGACATGGTGCATTGCATCAGGGATTTCCCGTGATTCGGGTATGTACTGAGCTTAAAAAAGCTCGCCAATTGATTCGGGTTCAACGTTGCAGACCCCAAGGCCTGCGTTCAGCCAGCGGCGTCGGTGGCGATCCAGTAGGCGGCTTTTTCCGCCATCATCAGCGTCGGGCTGTTGGTGTTGCCGCTGGTGATGGTGGGCATCACGCCCGCATCCACCACGCGCAGGCCTGCAATGCCGCGCACCTTGAAGCGACTGTCAACCACGGCCATGGGATCGTCAGCACGGCCCATGCGGGTGGTGCCCACCGGATGAAAGATGGTGCTGGCAATGTCGCCGGCCAATTGGGCCAGTTCCGCATCGGTTTGGTACTGCATGCCGGGTTTGAACTCTTGCGGCTCAAATGGTTTCATCGCAGGCTGCGCCATAATGCGGCGCGTTACCCGTAAGCTGTCGGCAGCCACTTTGCGGTCTTCGTCGGTGGACAAGTAGTTGGGTGCAATGGCGGGCGCGTCTGCAAAGCGGTTGCTCTTGATCTGCACCGAGCCGCGGCTGGTCGGGTTCAGGTTGCACACGCTGGCGGTGATGGCAGGAAAGCTGTGCAGTGGCTCGCCAAACGCATCCAAGCTAAGGGGCTGTACGTGGTACTGGATGTTGGCGTGAGGCTGCGAGGGATCGCTCTTAGTGAAAGCGCCTAACTGGCTAGGCGCCATGCTCATAGGGCCGGTGCGTTTGAGCGCGTACTCCAGCCCGATCAGGGCTTTGCCCCACAGGCTGTTGGCCATGGTATTGAGGGTTTTGGCGCCTTTGACTTTATAGACCGAACGAATTTGCAAATGGTCTTGCAGGTTCGCTCCCACGCCGGGCAGGTTGTGCACCAACGGCACAATGTTGTCGTGCAGTAAGGCGGCCGGGCCAATGCCCGAGAGTTGCAAAATTTGCGCAGAACCAATGCTGCCGGAGCTCAAAATTACTTCGCGCGTGGCGTGCACAGTCACCATTTCTAGTCCCGTCCAAACCTGCGCGCCGGTGCAGCGCTTCGTGCCGTCGGGCCGGTTCTCGATTAAGAGTTTAGCCACCTGGGCTTGGTGCCACAGTTCAAAGTTGGGGCGCGCGTAACAGGTCGGGCGCAAAAAGGCTTTGGCGGTGTTCCAACGCCACCCGGACTTTTGATTCACTTCAAAGTAGCTCACGCCCTCGTTGTTGCCGCGGTTGAAATCATCGGTTGCGGGAATGCCGGCCTCTTGCGCCGCTTGTGCAAACGCATCCAGCACGTCCCATCGCAGGCGCTGCTTTTCAATGCGCCATTCACCGCCCGCTTGCCGGCCTTTGAGGGTGTGGATGTAGCTGCCCGCTGCGGCATCCGCGGCCATCAAGCTTGGGCGCGTGCCCTTAGCGCCGTGGAACGCGTTGGCGCCTTTGTAATGATCTTCGTGCAGTTGAAAGTAAGGCAGCGACTGGTCCCAGCGCCAGGCCTCGTCGCCTGTGATTTGCGCCCATTGGTCGTAGTCACGGGCTTGGCCGCGCATGTAAATCATGCCGTTGATGCTTGAGCACCCGCCCAGCACCTTACCGCGCGGGTAGCGCAAGCTGCGGCCATTCAAGCCCGCAGCGGGCTCGGTTTCGTACATCCAGTCGGTGCGTGGATTGCCAATGCAATACAGATAGCCGACCGGAATATGCACCCAGTGGTAATCGTCCTTTTTGCCTGCCTCGATCAGCAGCACACGTTTGCTGGCGTCCGCCGACAAGCGGTTGGCCAGCAGGCTGCCCGCCGTGCCACCGCCCACGATGATGTAGTCAAAGGTGTTGTCGTTCATGGGGCAAGTGTGTCAGAAGCGAGGGGCCAAAAGTCGTGCAGCGAAACTTACTTGGCTGATTTGGTTTACTTAGCGGTCGGCATCACAAACTCAGCGCCTTTGCCAATGCTTTCAGGCCAGCGCTGCATGATGGATTTTTGCTTGGTGTAAAAGCGCACGCCCTCTTCGCCATAGGCGTGCATGTCGCCAAACAGGCTGCGCTTCCAGCCGCCAAAGCCGTGCCAAGCCATGGGCACAGGGATTGGCACATTGATGCCGACCATGCCCACCTGAATGCGGCGCGAGAATTCACGCGCCACGTTGCCATCCCGGGTGAAGCAAGAAACGCCGTTGCCAAACTCGTGGTCGTTGATGATTTGCACGGCGGTGCCAAAGTCGGGCACCCGCACGCAAGACAGCACGGGGCCAAAAATTTCTTCCTTGTAGATCTTCATGTCGGTGGTCACGTGGTCAAACAGCGTGCCGCCCAACCAGAAACCTTGGTCACAACCCGTGCCGGCTTTCGCGCCGTCAAACTCGCGGCCATCAACCAGTAACTGCGCGCCTTCGGTCACGCCCGCATCGATGTAGCCCTTGATGCGCTGGCGCGCCACGTCGGTCACGATGGGGCCCATTTCGGCTGCCAGGTTTTCACCATTGAGCACTTGTAAAGCCCTGGTGCGCTCAATCAGCTTGGGCAAGATCTTGTCTGCCACATCGCCCACCAGTACCGCCACGCTGATGGCCATGCAGCGCTCACCGGCCGAGCCGTAGCCCGCGCCGATCAAGGCATCCACCGTCTGGTCGATGTCCGCGTCGGGCATGACAACCAGGTGGTTCTTGGCACCGCCCAGGGCTTGCACGCGCTTGCCATGGTGGGCGCCAGTTTCGTAGATGTAGTTGGCAATTGGAGTAGAGCCGACAAAACTGATCGCTTTGACGTCGGGGTGTTCCAGTAACGCGTCCACGGCTTCCTTGTCACCTTGCACCACGTTGAACACGCCGTCAGGCAAACCGGCTTTTTTCAGCAGCTCGGCCATGAACAGCGCAGGTGTCGGATCGGTCGGGCTGGGTTTCAAGATGAAAGTGTTTCCTGCCGCAATCGCGACCGGGAACATCCACATGGGCACCATGACTGGGAAGTTGAAAGGCGTGATACCGGCGACCACGCCCAGGGGTTGGCGCATCGTCCAGTTGTCGATGCCGGTGGAGACTTGCTCGGTGAAGTCGCCTTTGAGTAACTGTGGAATGCCTGTGGCAAATTCCACGATGTCGATGCCGCGCGACACCTCGCCTTGTGCGTCGGTGAAGACCTTGCCGTGCTCGGCGGTGATCATGTGCGCCAATTCATCCTTGTGCAAATTGAGCAGTTCCAAGAACTTGAACATCACGCGCGCGCGGCGCAGCGGTGGCATGTCGGACCAAGCCGGAAAGGCGGCCTGCGCAGCAGCCACGGCCTGGGCCACTTCAGCGCCGTTGGCCAGTGCCACTTGGCCGGTGACGGCGCCGGTGGCCGGGTTGGTCACAGGCTGGCTGCGCCCTGAGGTGCCTGCAACGCGCTGGCCATGGATGTAATGTTCGATCTGTGAAACGCTCATGAGTGCTCCTGAAGCGGGTGAGCTTGCGCGCGAATTGCCGCAAGCTTGCTATGCATAGGGGCAGTTTAGGCAGCAGTGGCTTGCGCCACAAGAGCCCAAAGCTGAATTGATTGTTCAAAATAGTGAACAATACATGAATGGATGAGCAAAAAATAAACGCCTTGTGGACCCATTTGCATTGGCTCAGTGTGCTGGCCCAGCAAGGCAGTTACACCGCCGCCGCCGCGCGTTTGGGAGTGAGCAAAGCGGCCATGAGCCAGCGCATCGCTGAACTGGAGCGCGTTGCCAAAGTCACTCTGGTGCAACGCACCACCCGCAGCGTGCGCCTGACCGAGGCGGGGCAAAGGCTGGTGGACGACACTCGCGCTGCGTTTGAGCAGATTGAACAAAGCTTTGCGCAGGTGCGTGATTTAGCGGGACAGCCCAGTGGGTTGATTCGGGTCACTGCCCCGGTGGCACTGGCAAGGCAGCAGTTGGTGCCGCTGTTCGCCGACTTTCTCAAGGACTACCCCGATGTGCGAGTCGAGTTGGACCTGTCCGACCGCCTCAGCAGCTTGGCCACCGAAGGGTTCGATCTGGCGATCCGTCATACCGCAAGGCCGCCTGATACGCATGTGGCCTGGTCCTTGTGTGCGACCGAGTCGGTGCTGGTGGCGACGCGGACCTACTTGCGTCGCCGCGGAGAGCCGCAAACCCCGACCGACCTTCAAGCGCACAACTGTCTGCATTACCCGCGCGCCCAAGACACGCCGGCCTGGACTTTGGAGCCGCGTGATGCAGCACAAGGCCGCGAACGCGTCACGGTGCCCGTATCAGGTAATTTTTCTGCGAACAACAGCGAAGCCCTGCGCGAAGCCGCACTCACCGGCGCAGGCATCGCTCTGATGCCCGACTTCAGTGCCCAAGAAGCCTTGCGCAAAGGCCAGCTGGTGCGCGTGCTGCCGGACTGGAAACCCGTGGCAGGCTTTGCCGAAACCATTTACGCCATCCGACCTTATGCACCACACGTCCCTCGCGCAGTGAAGGCCTTGGTGGAGGCCTTGCGAACTGGCTTGGCGCAAGGGTTTGGGGTGTGAAATGACCTTGGCTAGTGGCGCGCCAATTGAGGCAGCCCATTAATGGCGTCTTGTATCCAGGCAGGACACACCGCCTGTCCAGCACGCGCCGGACATCGATTGACTCTGCCTATTCGGCTTAGAACACCAAATGCGGCTAGCGAGTAAGCGCCCAGAACCGCGCACTGGGCAGGTTCAATTCGTGGGCGTAGCGCGGTGATCCCGTGGCGGGATGGCGACTGATGTGGGCATAGGTCTATTTCAGAGCGTCAATCAACCCAAGCGCTGCCTCAGCAAGGTCTTGGTTCAGGTCGTTGGTCATGGCTTTGTCAACATCCCGTTTGTCCTTTTCTCGCGGGATGACGGGCTTGGCCTTCATCCTTGAGCGGGGGGGCCTTGCGGGCCTTGTCAAGCTGACCTCGTAGACCTGCAAAGTAAGCGGCATCGGCGATGGCATCGGGGGCCGAAGTCGCTCCCATCAAGAGTTATTTCACGCAGTTGCAGTCGGTCTTGATCCCTGCGGATCAGTTCGCGCGCGTAATCGCTGCTCGTGCACTAGCCGCGTTGCCTGTGCGGAGCGTCAACAAAGGTGTTTAACTTTTCCGGCACAAATGTGTCCAATGTGCGCATGTTGGCGGGGTCGCGATTTCCTCAAAATTTGGCAATACTTACTTAGCGATGAGATGAATTCAGGCATGCGCTATTTACCCCGCCAGCTCAAACTCAGCTGGCCAGCAGTTTCATCTCGGCATACAGGTCGGCTTTGCCTTCAAAGCCAATGCCTGGCAACTCGGGCAAATCCACATAGCCGTTGTCCACTTTCACGCCGTCAGGAAAGCCGCCATAAGGTTGGAACAAATCAGGGTAGCTCTCGTTGCCGCCCAGGCCCAGACCGGCCGCAATTGCCAATGACATTTGGTGCCCACCGTGCGGAATGCAGCGGCTCGGTGACCAGCCATAGTCTTTGAGCATGTCCAGCGTGCGCAAGTACTCTACCAAGCCGTAGCTCAGTGCGCAGTCAAACTGCAGCCAGTCGCGATCTGGGCGCATACCGCCGTAGCGGATCAAGTTGCGTGCATCTTGCATTGAGAACAAGTTTTCACCGGTGGCCATGGCCGGCGCATAGTGCGGGGCTAATGCGGCTTGCAGTTCGTAGTCCAGCGGGTCGCCTGCTTCTTCGTACCAAAACAAGTTGTAGCCAGCCAGGGCTTTGGCGTAGGCGATGGCGGTGGGCAAATCGAAACGGCCATTTGCGTCCACCGCCAAGCGCTGGCCCGGAGCCAGCATCTTCAACACGGCTTCGATACGCTGGCAGTCTTCGCTCAGGCTGGCGCCGCCGATTTTCATTTTCACCACCGAGTAGCCGCGGTCCAAATAGCTTTGCATTTCGTCGGTCAGGCCGGTCAGCCCTTTGCCTGGCCAGTAGTAGCCTCCCGCGGCATACACGAACACTTTGCGATTGGCTTGGCCGTTGCCATAACGCTCGGCGAGTAATTGGTACAGCGGCTTGCCCGCGATCTTGGCCACCGCATCCCAAATGGCCATGTCCATGGTGCCCACCGCAACTGAGCGCTCGCCATGACCACCGGGCTTTTCGTTGGTCATCATGGTGGCCCAGATCTTGTGCGGGTCCAGGTTGTTACCGCTGTCGTCCAGCAGGCTGTCGGCCGGCGCTTCCAAAATGCGTGGAATAAAGCGCTCGCGCATCAAGTGGCCTTGGCCGTAGCGGCCATTGGAGTTAAAACCGTAACCAATGACGGGGCGACCGTCACGGATCACGTCAGTCACCACCGCCACCAGGCTGAGGTTCATTTTGGAAAAGTCGATGTAGGCGTTGCGAATATTGCTTTGAATGGAGCGGGTCGATTCGCGGATTTCTGTAATTTTCAAAATAGCGTTCCTTATTTTTTGCCCAGGCCCAAACGCTTGGCGCCTTCAATGTAAAGCGCGGTACGCTCTTTCATAAAGCCTTCCATTTGCTCGGTACCGATGTTGACCAATTCGAAGCCGTTCTTGGCGGCCAGCTCTTTCATTTCGGCGTCGTTGTTCAGTGTGGCCCACATGTCGGAGAGTTTTTTACGCGCTTCGGGCGAGGTGGATTTGGGCACGCCAATGCCGCGGTAAGCGCCGTCCACCCAGTCCACACCCAACTCACGGAAGGTGGGCACATTGGGCATCATGGGGTGGCGTTTTTCCATGGCTACAGCCAAGGCGCGGACTTTGCCGCGGTTGGCAATTGCAAATGGGGTGTAGGTCACGGCGCCATCAATCTGCGCGCCGACCACGGCCATCGACATGTCGCCCGTGCCTTTGTAGGGCACATAAGTGCTCTTGATGCCAAACGCCGCATTCAAGCGCTCGTGAGCTGCGTGGTTGGCCGAGTTCAGGCCCGAGCCGCCTAGGTTCATTTTGCCGGGCGCGCTTTTGGCTGCTGCAATGAATTCGGCAAAATTTTTGATCGGACTGCTTTCAGGCACCACGAGCACGTCTGGCGTGTAGTGGAACCAGTACACCGGCGTGATGTCTGCGGTCTTGTATTGGACTTCGCCCTCGATGGGCTGGAACACGATGTGCGGCAGATTGATGCCCACTACATTCATGCCGTCGCCGGGCAGGTTATTCATTTGACCCCACATCAGCCCGCCGCCCGCGCCGGCTTTGTACTGGATGATGGTATCGATGGCAGCGCATTTTTTCTTCAGCACCACTTGCTGATGACGGGCCGATAAATCGGACTCGCCGCCCGGTGGAAACGCCTGCCAATAAAGCAGGTTTTTCTCGGGGCAAGCGCCAGGCAGGCCTTGGGCCATGGCCAGGGGTGTCACCACCAGGCAAAGGGCGCCCAGCCATTGCATCATCGACTTCACCGTTGTATTTTGCATTTTGTCTCCTCAGGGGACGTCCACTTTAGCGAGTTTCCCATCAAGCACCGCGCACCTGTGCGACCAGCGTTGCCGCAAGCCAGCGGATGAGGTCGGGCGGCACAGTCATGCAGTTGCAGCCATAAAATAAACTCACCCCCCCAGCACTCAATGGACTTCTTAAGTAGTATTTAAATTAATATTCAAGCCTTGCCCTTGAAGGAAAAGTCGTGATGAAAACTTGGCTCAGAAGCAACCGCGGTTTCATTTTGTTCATGTGCTTGTTCGGATTTTTTCGATTGGCCATCGCCGACTGGAATCCAATTCCTTCGGGCTCGATGCGCCCCACGTTGTTGGAGGGGGACGTGGTGCTGGTCAATCGGCTGGCCTATGACTTCAAGCTGCCGTTGACCGATGTAGTGTTGGCCGAGATGGGTGACCCTCAGCGTGGTGACGTAGTTACCTTCACCTCGCCTAAAGATGGTGTGCGCCTGATCAAGCGTTTGATCGCATTGCCAGGAGATGTGGTCGAGATGCGCTACGACGTGCTGTACCTCAATGGCGAGCCTGCGCAATACTTGGCGGCCCTTCAGGTGGCCGAGCCCACGGAGGGCGGTGTGATTACCCCTGCCATTCAAATGCGTGAGATGCTGGACGGCGGCGGTCACATGATGCAAGTGATGCCAGACGTCATGGCCCTGCGCAGCTTTGGCCCGGTGCAGGTGCCGCCAGACCACTATTTCTTTTTGGGTGACAACCGCGACAACAGTGCCGACTCACGGTTCATCGGCATGGTGCCGCGCCACCTGCTGATTGGCCGCGCCCATCGCGTACTGGTTTCGGCCAACATCAAAGGTAACTGGTTGCCGCGCTGGGACCGAACGTTGGAGAAGATTCGCTAATGTTGATTCGCCTTGCAGAGCCCGAAGACGCTAGAGCCGTTGCTGAAATCCATGTTGAGGCTTGGCGTGCGGCCTACGCATCCATATTGCCTGAAGCATTTCTGGCCTCCTTGTCGGTGGCGTCACGGAAGGCATTCTGGGCGCAGTTTCTGGCAGAGAAACGAGGTGATTTGCAGGTGGCGATAGATGGTGAGCGCATGCGGGGTTGGATCAATATTGGGCCTTGCCGGGATCAGGATGCGGCCGCACGCGAGGCTGAAATCTGGGCGTTGTATGTGTCGCCCGAAGTATGGGCAACCGGGGTGGGTCGTGAACTCTGGGCTTCAGCCCAGGCTAGCTTGTTTGTAAAAGGCTATCGCCACTGTCGCTTGTGGGTCCTTGCACAAAACGACCGGGCGATTCGTTTTTACCAAGCGGCCGGGTTTGAAAGGGATGAAATCCCAGCGAAAACCTTTGAACTTGGTGGCGCCACTGTGGCCGAAATTCGCCTTTCCTGCTGTCTAAGCGCGGCCTAATGGCCGCGGTTTTAGCCTGCCGATCTGGCCTTGTGCGCCTTAGAGCAGTTTTTGCACGCGACTTCGGTCACGTTTACATGCATCAACCAGCTTATGTCACTGTGCAAACAAATGGCGGCTTTGCTGGCCAAGGTTTATTTTTTGAAAGTAACGTGATGAATTCACCCTCCCAAAAAAATCTCCTGCTGGCGCTGGCCGTGATCCTGCCGGTATTCGTGTGGTCCGGCTGGCAGCCTTACGACCGGGCCACTTGGTGGATGGAGGTTTTTCCGGTGATCGTGGCGGTGCCCGTGTTGTGGGGCACGCGTGAGCGTTTTCCGCTGACGCCTTTGCTGTACGCCCTCATCGCCCTGCATGCGGTGGTGCTGATGGTGGGCGGGGCTTACAGCTACGCCCGCGTGCCGCTGGGCTTTGACATCGCGCAGTGGTTCGATCTGCACCGCAACCCGTACGACAAGATCGGCCACTTCATGCAGGGTTTTGTGCCGGCGCTGGTGGCGCGTGAGATTTTTCTGCGTGGTCAGAGGGTGCGGGGGCGCAAGATGCTGGCGTTCCTGGCGGTTTGCGTGGTGTTGGCCATCAGCGCTACTTACGAGCTGATCGAATGGGCGGCTGCGCTCATGCTGGGTCAAGGGGCTGA
>CANGEG010000061.1 GCA_947452725.1 Comamonadaceae bacterium
CAGCGAAAATTAAGGCCCTCAATGCCCATATACAAAAAGAGCGTCAAGCCGTGACCCAGGAAGACGTGCCCGGTCGCACCGAGTTGCTGGGCGACTTTCATGTGCGCATTGCGGAGTTGATGGGCAATCAAGTTCTGGCGCAAATTTTGGGCGAGCTGATTTCGCGCTGCGCCTTGATCACTTTGATGTATCAGTCACGCCATGCGGCCGAGCACTCCAGCGACGAACATGAAACTATCGTTGCCGCGTTGGCCGCCAAAGATGAATCGTTGGCGGTGCAGTTGATGAACAACCATTTGGTGCACGTTGAAGCTAGCCTGACCTTTGACCGAAAAATTCCCACCCACGATATTTCACTCGCCTTGTCTTGAGAAGCGCCGCCATGACGTATGACACTACCCTCCCCTACCCCCGCGACCTCAAAGGCTACGGCCGCAACTTGCCGCACGCCCAGTGGCCGGGCGGCGCACGCGTGGCAGTGCAGTTTGTATTGAACTACGAAGAAGGCGGCGAGAACTCTGTGTTGCACGGCGATGCGGGCTCGGAGCAGTTTTTGTCCGAGATGTTCAGCCCGCCCGCTTTTGCCGATCGCCACATCAGCATGGAAGGCATTTACGAATATGGCTCACGCGCTGGCGTATGGCGAATCCTGCGTGAGTTTGAAAAACGAGGCCTGCCACTCACCGTGTTTGGCGTGGCCACTGCGCTGCAAAAACACCCTGAACTGACCGCCGCTTTCAAAGAACTGGGCTACGACATCGCATGCCATGGCCTCAAATGGATTCATTACCAAAACATCGATGAGGCTACCGAGCGCGCCCATATGCTTGAAGCCATGACCATTGTGCAAAAGCTCACAGGCGACAGACCCCTGGGTTGGTACACAGGACGCGACAGCCCGAACACGCGCCGCCTAGTGGCCGACTTTGGCGGCTTTGAATACGACAGCGACTACTACGGCGACGACCTACCCTTTTGGATGAAGGTGCAAAAAACCGATGGCAGCGTAGTGCCCCAACTCATCGTGCCTTACACCCTGGATTGCAACGACATGCGCTTTGCGCTGCCGCAGGGTTACTCGCACGCCGACCCGTTCTTTCAGTACATGAAAGACACGTTTGACGTGCTCTATGCCGAGGGTGATCCAGGTGGTGACAACGCGCCCAAGATGATGAGCATCGGCATGCACTGCCGCCTGCTGGGCCGCCCGGGCCGCATCACCGCGCTGCAGCGCTTTTTGGACCACCTCCAGTCGCACGACAAAGTTTGGGTGGCACGACGTATCGACATTGCGCGGCACTGGAAAGCCACGCACCCCTTTAAGGACTGAACATGCCATTGACGCTAGAACAACTCAACAACGCCTCGCTCCTTGAGGCGGCGCAGATGCTAGAAGGCCTGTACGAGCACTCACCCTGGATAGGAACGCAGGCTTTGAATGAACGCCCATTCCAATCACTGGCACATTTAAAACACGCCATGGCCGAAGTACTGACGCATGCCGGACGCGAGGCGCAATTAGGATTGATTCGCGCTCACCCTGAGCTGGCGGGCAAAGCCATGGTCAGTCAAAGTCTGACCGCTGAATCGACCAACGAACAAACCAAAGCCGGCCTGACCGACTGCACATCTGCAGAGTTTGCGCAAATTCAACAACTGAACGCGGACTACAACGCCAAGTTTGGCTGGCCCTTTATTTTGGCGGTGCGAGGCCCGCGTGGCGCGGGTCTGAACAAGTCGCAAATCATCAAGGCTTTTGAGCGTCGCCTGCATGGCCATCCCGACTTTGAATTTCAGGAATGTTTGCGCAACATCCACCGCATCGTGGAAATTCGTTTGAACGACAAGTTTGGCTTAGTTCCCGCACAGGGCCACCAAGTTTGGGACTGGCAAGAAGAACTCAGCGCACACAGTGACCCCGGCTTTGCCGAAGCCAGCCAACTGACCGTTACCTACCTTACCGACGCACACCGCGCTTGTGCCCAAACTATCCGCTTGAATATGCAGGGCTGCGGCTTTGACGAGGTGTTAATCGACGCCGTAGGCAACGTCGTGGGGCGCTACCACGCAGCTGCATCAGATGCCAAATACCTTTTGACGGGTAGCCATTACGACACCGTACGTAACGGTGGAAAATACGACGGCCGTTTGGGCATTTTTGTGCCCATGGCCTGCGTACAAGCACTGCACCAATCTGGCCAGCGTTTGCCTTTTGGCATCGAGGTCGTGGCCTTTGCCGAAGAAGAAGGCCAACGCTATCGCGCCACCTTTTTGGGCTCAGGCGCCTTGATCGGTGACTTCAAACCCGAGTGGCTAGAGCAACAAGATGCCGACGGCATTACTATGCGTCAAGCCATGGAGCATGCGGGCTTGGACATTAACGGCATTGCCAAAATTCAACGCGACCCAGCGCAGTACCTTGGGTTTGTTGAAGTCCATATTGAACAAGGACCGGTACTCAATGAGCTGAACCTGCCGCTGGGCGTGGTCACCTCCATCAACGGCAGCGTGCGCTTTTTGGCCAAGATCATCGGCACCGCCAGCCACGCCGGCACCACGCCCATGGACCGCCGGCGCGATGCGGTCTCGGCCATGGCCGAGCTGGCCTTGTACATGGAGCAGCGTGCATCGCACGACGGTGACTCGGTCGCCACCATCGGCCAGCTGAACGTGCCCAACGGCTCGATCAATGTGGTGCCTGGTGTTTGCCAGTTCTCGCTCGACCTGCGCGCGCCGCGCAACGAACAGCGCGACGCTTTAATGCATGACGTAATACAACATTTGAACGCCATTTGCGAGCGCCGCGGCGTGCGCTTGGAGATCGAAGAGACCATGCGTGTGGCCGCAGCCCCAAGCGCCATTGACTGGCAAACACGATGGGAACGTGCAGTACACGCCAGTGGCGTCCCTGTCTTCAAAATGCCCAGCGGCGCCGGCCACGATGCAATGAAGCTGCATGACGTGATGCCCCAAGCCATGCTATTCGTGCGTGGCGAAAACGCAGGAATTAGCCACAACCCGCTGGAATCCACCACGAGCGACGACATGCAATTAGCTGTCGATGCGTTCGCCCATGTTTTGAATCAATTGACGCTGGAACACGCATGACCTCCCTACAAGCTTCCAATACACCCCATTACGCCCAGCTCGACGCCTGGATCGACGCGCACTTTGACGAGCAAATCCAGTTCTTGCAAGCGTTGGTACAAGTGCCCACCGACACCCCGCCCGGCAACAATGCACCTCACGCCGAGCGCACGGCCGAACTGCTTAAACCAATGGGCTTTGAAGCCGAGAAACACGCCGTGCCTGAAGCCGACGTGAAAGCTTACGGCCTGGAATCCATAACCAACTTAATCGTGCGCCGCAAATACGGCGAAGGTAAAACCATTGCCCTGAATGCGCACGGCGACGTAGTGCCACCAGGCGAAGGCTGGACGCACCCACCTTATGGCGGCGAGATTGAGAACGGCGCCATGTACGGTCGTGCCACGGCCGTGAGCAAGAGCGACTTTTCCACCTTCACTTTTGCCACCCTCGCGCTCGAGTCGCTGGGCCTGAAGCTGCATGGCGGCGTCGAACTGCACTTCACCTACGACGAAGAATTTGGCGGCGAAATGGGCCCGGGCTGGCTACTGGCCCAGGGCTTAACCAAGCCTGATTTGATGATCGCTGCCGGCTTCAGCTACGAAGTTGTGACCGCACACAACGGCTGCCTGCAATTGGAAGTGACTGTGCAAGGCGAGATGGCGCACGCCGCCATCCCCGACAGCGGCACTGACGCGTTGCAAGGTGCAGTGCACATCTTGAACGCACTGCATGCGCTGAACATTCTGTATTTAAAAGTCACGTCCACAGTCAAAGGCATTACCCACCCTTACCTGAATGTGGGCCAGATCAGTGGCGGCACCAACACCAACGTGGTACCCGGCAAAGTCGTCTTCAAACTCGACCGCCGCATGATTCCTGAAGAAAACCCGGTGGAAGTGGAAGCGTTAATTCGCCAAACCATTGCCGATGCGGCCGCCAGCTTCAACCCGCCACGCGGGGGTAAACAACTTAAAGTGGACGTGCGCCGCATCTTGCTGGCCCATGCAATGAAACCACTGCCTGGCAACCAACCGCTGGTCGATGCGATACAGAAGCATGGCCTGAGCGTGTTTGGCGAAACCATTCCCGCTCTGGGCACACCGCTCTACACCGACGTACGCCTGTATGCGGAGCGCGGCATCCCCGGCGTGATCTACGGCGCCGGCCCACGCACTGTGCTGGAGTCCCACGCCAAACGCGCCGACGAGCGAGTGCAGCTTGAAGACCTGCGCCGCGCCACCAAGGTGGTGGCGCGCACGCTGTTGGATTTGCTAGGGTGAACTTGAGTAAGCTTTAAAGGGCTAACAGTCCATAAAGCGCCTTCAAGCGCATTCAAGCGCGTTCAAGGGCTTTCACGCTCCCGTAAAGTCTTTCACCATGTTGCCGTACCACTGCAAGTCGGCTTGCCACAGTTCGGGACGGCGGAAATTGTCGTCAGTAACGGTTTGCAGTAAGTGGCCCTCTGGCCCCATCTTGTAATCAAACTTTACGTTGATTGCTTCAAGCGGCTCGGTGTTGACCAACATGTAGCAAAGGTTGTCGATGATGACCGGCTTCATAGCCTGATTTTTGGACTGCTGTGCGATGTAGGTGGAGACGCTGCGGCCCATGCGGTTGGCGATGTGGCCACTCTTGGGGTAGTGGCCGAACTGAGGCGACACCGCGCCCACGCTGTCCCCAATCACAAACACATTCGGGTCATCCTTCATGTTGTAGAACTCGGGGTGCACCGCCGCCCAGGTGGTGGGTTTGCCTTCGGCCGTTTTACCAATAGCGCCCATCTTCCACACCAAGTCGGCCGCTTGGTGGTGGCCCATGAAAATGGCGTCATCGAACTTGAAGTCGCCGGCCATGGTCTTTACTACTTTGTTGTAGGGGTCCAACTCTTTCACTCCGGCGTTGGGCACGTAGGTAATGGTGTCATGGTAAAGCTCATCAAACGCCATTCGGTAGCCCCCCCCAATTGGCATGATGCGCGGCTTGGGGTCCAGAATCAAAATCTTGGCTGGAATTTTGTTTTTCTGAAAATAGTCGGCCATCAAACACGCACGCTCATAGGGCGAGGGCGGGCAGCGGTGCGGTGGCGGGGGGAGCGTCATGACAAAGGTGCCGCCTTTAAAGCCTTTGATTTTTTGCTTCAGCGCCAAGTGCTCTGAGCTGGGCACATAGGCACTGGAGAAGTGCTTGTGCGTGTACGCAGCGGCAGCACGGTCGTTGCCAAACCAGGGCTCGTAGGTGACGCGAATACCGGCAGACACGACCAGCCAGTCGTAGTCCACGAAGCCTTGGCCTGTGTGCACGCGTTTTTTATCGCGATCAATATCGGTGATTTCGGTCTGCACATAGGTGTAACCCAAGCGCTCAGCCGCCGCAGTGTAAGAGTGCACTAGGAACGAAGTGTCGACCACGTCCACCAGCCATTTATTGCTCAAGGGGCAAGACCAGAACAGGGGGTTCTTTTCCAAGAGCACCACTTCCAGATCGGGCGCGTCCTCGCGCAAATGGCGAGCCGTGGCCAAGCCACCCCAACCGCCACCCAAGATGACGACGCGACGTTTTTTGCCCTTTGGCATCAACTCTGTGGTGGGCGAAAACAAAAAAGGCTGAGCAATGACAGAACTGGACGCAACAGACAGCGCGCCCAATGCTGCCGCGCCCTGAAGAAGGGTACGACGTGCGGTGGTCATGAAAAGACTCCGTTAAATGAGGAAAAAACCTGTCGGCGCATACAGCAAAACTGCGATGCCTCGAAGGCAGGTGGGTCACGCAATAGCCTAAAAGCTTGGCATGAGTGCGCGATGTTACGCCATGCGTCCACAAGAAGGCACCCCAAACGCAGGACACTTGAAGGTCAGGGTTTCCACTTATCCCGGTGTCTTTAATTTTGTATACAGTTCAAAACACAAAAAGGCATGCATTCTGCCAATTTGGTTTGACAACTATTTTATTGACCTTCCTTGACCGCCCAGGAGTCCCTTACATGAATTCCACCCATCACCCTGTTGACGAAATCCTACCCACCGGGCAGCTTGCGGCTTTGGGCCTGCAACACGTGCTGGTCATGTATGCCGGCGCGATTGCCGTGCCACTGATCGTGGGCCGCGCCCTAAAGCTCAGCCCGCAAGAAGTGGCTTACTTGATCTCGGCCGATTTGTTTTGCTGCGGCTTGGTCACGCTGATCCAGTCGCTGGGCGTCACGCAGTGGTTCGGCATTCGCCTGCCAGTCATGATGGGCGTGACATTTGCCTCAGTGGCCCCCATGGTGGCCATGGCCAACGCCAACCCGGGCGCTACTGGTGCGCAGCTGATTTTCGGCGCCATCATCGGCGCGGGTGTGATTTCCATCTTGATTGCGCCTTTGGTCTCGCGCATGCTGCGCTTCTTCCCGCCCGTGGTCACCGGCACCATCATTGCGGTGATCGGCATCAGCTTGATGCGCATTGGCATCAACTGGATTTTTGGCAATCCCTTTGGCCCAACTGCACCCAGCATCGTAGCGCCCGAACACAAACAGTGGCTGGATGCTGCCACCGCGGCTGCCAGCGCACCGGGTGCCACCCTGCCCCTGCCCCCCAAAGACCTGGCCTTGCTGGCCAAAATGCCCAATCCAAAATATGCCGACCTGGGCGGCGTAGGCATTGCGGCTTTGGTCTTGGTCTCCATTTTGATGATCGCACGCTATGCCAAAGGCTTTGTCGCCAACATTTCGGTATTGCTAGGCATCGTAATCGGCGGTGTGGTGGCCACCGCCATGGGGTTGATGACGTTTGAAAAAGTGGGCAAGGCCGATTGGTTTGGCCTGGTGCTGCCATTCAACTTTGGCATGCCGGTGTTCGATCCGGTACTGATTTTGACCATGACACTGGTGATGATTGTGGTGATGATCGAGTCCACCGGCATGTTCTTGGCGCTGGGCGAGATGACCGAGCGCACCGTGGACCGCGCCGCGTTGACGCGCGGTCTGCGCACCGACGGTTTGGGCACTTTAATCGGCGGTATTTTCAACACATTCCCCTACACCAGCTTCTCGCAAAACGTGGGCTTGGTGGCGGTTACCGGCGTGAAGAGCCGCTTTGTCTGTGTCGCCGGGGGGGTGATCTTGATTGCACTAGGTCTGCTGCCCAAAATGGCAGCGCTGGTCGAATCGTTGCCCACCGTGGTGCTGGGCGGCGCGGGCCTGGTCATGTTTGGCATGGTGGCCGCAACCGGTATCCGTATCTTGGGGGGGGTGGACTTCAAGGGCAACCGCTTCAACGGCATCATCGTGGCGATTTCCATTGGCATGGGCATGATCCCGCTGATTGCCCCCAACTTTAAACAGTGGATGCCGCATGACCTGCATCCGCTGATTGAGTCCGGTATTTTGTTGTCGTCAATCTGTGCCGTGATCTTGAATCTTTTCTTCAACGGAGCCAGCCAAGACGACAGCGCAGCCATTGCTGCAGCCAAACAAGTAGACGCGCATTGAGCACCTAAGTACCCATACCATACCCCTGCGCCTTCGCGGCGACGGGGTATTTGCCCTCTCAAAATATCGTACCGAATCGGTTACGCTCTCGGTTCACACCTCACTTCAGCGACCGATTGTCATGACCCCAACCCTCTCCCCCGCCGAACAAGCCCTGCGCGAAGCAGCACGTGACTACCACCGCTTTCCCACACGCGGCAAAATCTCCGTTACCCCCACCAAGCCTTTGTCCAACCAGCGCGATTTGTCGCTGGCCTACTCGCCCGGCGTAGCCTACCCTTGTTTGGACATTGAAGCCGACCCGAGCAAGGCGCATGAATACACATCGCGCGGCAACTTGGTGGCGGTGATCACCAATGGCACGGCCGTTTTAGGCCTGGGCGACATTGGCCCGCTGGCGGCCAAGCCGGTGATGGAGGGCAAAGGATGCTTGTTCAAAAAGTTTGCAGGCATTGACGTGTTTGACATCGAGTTGGACGAGCGCGACCCAGACAAACTGGTGGACATCATTGCAGCCATGGAGCCGACCTTGGGCGGCATCAACTTAGAAGACATCAAAGCCCCCGAGTGCTTTTACATCGAGAAAAAACTGCGCGAACGCATGAACATTCCCGTGTTCCACGACGATCAGCACGGCACAGCCATCATTTCTTCGGCGGCCATGCTCAACGGCCTGGAGCTGGTGGGTAAAGAGATTGGCAACGTCAAAGTCGCAGTGTCGGGCGCGGGCGCTGCAGCGCTGGCCTGTCTGGATGTGTTTGTGGGGCTAGGTATCCAGCCGCACAACGTGTTTGTATGTGACTCCAAAGGCGTGATCTATGAAGGCCGCCCCGGTGGTTATGACGAGTCCAAAGCGCGCTATGCACAAAAAACCGATCTGCGCACCCTGGCCGATGCGGTCAACGGCGCCGATGTATTCTTGGGCTGCTCCGCCCCAGGCGTGATGACGGTGGACATGGTAAAGACCATGGCCAGAGACCCCATCATCTTGGCGCTGGCCAACCCAGAGCCTGAAATTCGCCCCGAGCTGGCCAAAGCTGCGCGCCCAGACTGCATCATTGCCACCGGCCGCTCGGACTACCCGAACCAGGTCAACAACGTCTTGTGCTTTCCCTATATCTTTCGCGGTGCACTGGACTGCGGCGCCACCAAGATCACAGAGGCGATGAAGCTGGCCTGCGTGCGACAAATTGCCGACTTGGCCAAGGCGGACATCAGCGAAGAGGTTGCCAGCGCATACGAAGGCAAGGAGTTGTCTTTTGGCCGCGACTACATCATCCCCACACCGTTTGACTCGCGCCTGATTTTGCGCATTGCTCCGGCCGTGGCCCAAGCCGCAGCCGACTCCGGCGTGGCCACCCGTCCGATCACGGACATGGACGTATACCGCCAGCAACTACAAAGCTTTGTCACACAAACCGGCATCTTGATGCAGCCGGTCTTCAACGCCGCCAAGGCCTTGCCGCTTAGCCTAAAACGCGTGGCCTATGCCGACGGAGAGGACGACCGCGCTTTGCGCGCCGCGCAAATGGCCATTGATGAAAAGTTGGCTCAACCCATTTTGATCGGCCGCCCCTCGGTCATCGCCGCGCGCATAGAAAAAGCCGGACTGAGGATGCGTTTGGGCGTGGACGTGAGCAACGTCAACCCCGAGGATGATTCGCGATTTCGTCAGTACTGGGAGCATTACCACCAGCTCATGAAGCGCAACGGCGCCACACCAGCCGTGGCCAAAGCCGCCGTGCGCCGCTCCAACACCATCATTGGCTCACTCATGGTGTCCCTGGGCGATGCCGACGCCATGATCTGCGGTCTGGCTGGCACCTACATGACCCACCTTGAGCGAATTGACAGTATCTTGGGCAAGAGCAAAGGCGTGAGCGATTACGCCGCCGTGAACGCGCTGATGACCAACCAAGGTCCGCTGTTCATCACTGACACCTATGTGCAAGAAGACCCCAGCGCCGAGCAACTGGCCGAAATCGCGGCCATGGCCGCGCAGCAGGTGCAGCGTTTTGGCATCGTGCCCAAAGTGGCTTTCCTGTCGCACTCCAGTTACGGCTCTTCCAAACGCGCATCGGCCCGCAAGATGCGCCTGGCGCGCGATCTATTTGTTGCGCAACACCCCGACATTGAGTGCGATGGCGAGTTGCACGGCGATGCTGCGCTGCAACCCGAGATTCGCAGCGCCTATGTCGAAGACAGCACCCTTTCGGGTTCAGCCAATTTGCTGGTCTGCCCAAATTTGGATGCGGCCAATATTTTGTACAACGTGTTGAAAACCACCACCAGCGGCGGCGTGACCGTAGGTCCTATCTTGATGGGCGCAGCAGGCACTGCGCATATCTTGACTCCGGCTGCTACAGTGCGCCGGGTGCTGAACATGACCGCCTTGGCGGCCGCGCAAACACGCTCTTAAATTTCGGCCATTGTTCTCAATGGCACTGATATTGCTTGTGTTATTTTATTGTTAATCGACACCCATTTGCCCCAGGAGTTTCTCAATGAGCAAGCGTTTTTTCCTCAAAGCTACCGCCGTCCTCGCAGCAGTGGCCGCTATCGGTACTGCCCAAGCCCAAACCACTCCCATCAAATTCCAACTTGACTGGCGCTTTGAAGGCCCTGCAGCTCTCTTTCTGACGCCCGTAGCAAAAGGTTATTTCAAAGATGCCAAGCTGGACGTGACGGTGGACGCTGGCAACGGCTCTGGCGGCGCTGTGACCCGCGTAGCCTCAGGCACGTACGACATTGGCTTTGCCGATTTGGCTGCCCTGATGGAATTTCACGCCAACAACCCGGATGTGCCAAACAAACCCGTCGCGGTGATGATGGTGTACAACAACACCCCCGCCTCGGTGATGTCTCTGAAAAAGAGCGGGATCAAAACCCCAGCAGATTTGAGCGGTAAAAAACTCGGCGCACCGGTGTTTGATGCGGGTCGCCGCGCTTTCCCCATCTTTGCAAAAGCCAATGGCATCAGCAACGTGACTTGGACCGCCATGGACCCCTCTTTGCGTGAAACCATGTTGGTGCGCGGCGATTTGGATGCCATCACCGGCTTCACATTTACTTCGCTTTTGAACATTGAAGCACGCGGCGTCAAAGCCGAAGACGTGGCAGTGATGCAATACCCCGACTACGGTGTCAAGCTGTATGGCAACGCCATCATTGCTTCGCCCAAGTTGATCAAAGAAAACCCCGCCGCTGTAAAAGCCTTTTTGCTGGCCTTCACTAAGGGCGCTAAAGACGTGATCACCAACCCGGCCGCCGCGATCAACGACGTGAAAGCACGTGACGGCATCATCAACACCGAACTTGAAACACGTCGCCTCAAGCTGGCAATCGATACCGTGATCAACAGCCCTGATGCGCGCGCCGAAGGCTTTGGTCAAATCAAAGGCCCACGTCTGTCGCTGATGGCCTCGCAAGTCTCGGATGCCTTCAACACAAAAACACGTGTTAATCCTGAAACCATTTGGAACGGCAGCTTCTTGCCAACCGCCAAAGAGCTGGACATCTTGCCCAAGCCCAAAAAGTAATCCCACTTGTCAAAGCTGTACGTATGTCCGCACCCAATTTTGTTGATTTTCAAAACGTCTGGCTTGCCTACAACGACGAGCTGCTAGCGCAAAATCATTTCGCGGTTGAAGACATCAATCTTCAAGTCAAGCAGGGTGAGTTCATTGCCATTGTCGGACCCTCAGGCTGTGGCAAGTCCACATTCATGAAACTGACCACCGGTTTGCGCATGCCCAGCAAGGGCCGCATTCTGGTGGACGGCGAGCCAGTCACTGGGCCGCTGAAAATCAGCGGTATGGCTTTTCAGGCCTCGTCTCTCCTGCCTTGGCGCACGACGCTCGACAACGTATTGTTGCCCTTGGAGATCGTCGAGCCTTACCGATCAAACTTCAAGCAAAAGCGGGCCGAATATGAGGCTCGCGCTATCAAGCTCCTACAAACCGTGGGGCTGGGCGGCTACGAAAAGAAGTTCCCGTGGCAGCTCTCGGGAGGCATGCAACAACGTGCCAGCATTTGTCGCGCCTTGATTCATGAGCCCAAGATGCTGTTGCTCGACGAGCCCTTTGGCGCTCTCGATGCATTCACCCGCGAAGAGCTGTGGTGCATCTTGCGCGACTTGTGGACCGAACAAAAATTCAACGTGATTTTGGTAACCCACGATTTGCGTGAATCTGTATTTTTGGCTGACACAGTGTATGTGATGAGTAAGAGCCCGGGCCGCTTTGTGGTGAAACGTGAAATCGATTTGCCGCGCCCTAGGGATTTGGAAATCACCTACACCCCTGAATTCACCAATATCGTGCACGAGTTGCGAGGCCATATTGGTGCCATGCGTCAAAACGGTGCCGCCATTAACCAATAAAGCAGTCATGAAACAACAAACGCTGGAACGCTGGTCGCCTTGGGTCTTGCTGGTGGCGACGATTTTGATCTGGCAGGGCTTGTGCTCAGCCTTGCATGTGTCTGAATTTATTTTCCCCAGTCCTTGGCGCATTGCCGAGCAAACCGTGGAATACCGTGACGTGATTGCCGGTCACGCCTGGCGTACTTATTGGGTGACGATGGTGGGCTTTGGCCTGGCCATTGTGGTGGGCGTGTTGCTGGGCTTTGTGATCGGCAGTTCCCGCTTGGCCTACGCAGCGGTATACCCGTTGATGACGGCTTTCAACGCTTTACCTAAAGCGGCTTTTGTGCCGATCTTGGTGGTGTGGTTTGGCATCGGCATTGGCCCGGCCATTTTGACCGCGTTTTTGATCAGCTTTTTTCCCATCATGGTAAATATCGCAACGGGCTTGGCCACTTTAGAGCCCGAGCTTGAGGACGTGCTGCGCGTCCTAGGCGCCAAGCGCTGGGACGTCTTAGTCAAAGTCGGCCTGCCCCGCTCCATGCCTTATTTTTACGGTTCACTCAAAGTCGCCATCACCCTGGCCTTTGTCGGCACCACCGTGTCAGAGATGACTGCGGCCAACGAGGGCATTGGCTATTTGCTGATCTCAGCAGGTTCAGCCATGCAAATGGGTTTGGCTTTCTCCGGTCTGGTGGTTGTGGGCGCCATGGCCATGGTCATGTATGAGTTATTTAGCTACATCGAAAAACACACCACAGGCTGGGCCCATAGAGGATCACAGGGCGAGTAACTGAAGCTTTGGTGCGACCCCTCTGAAAACGTGCCTGTGCACGTTTTTTTTGTCGATATTGATTGATGATTATCAATTTTTTCGATTTAATGTCGATACTAAGATGGCTCATTTTGTTTTTTGAAAAATGAGCGCCAACCCATAAGGTGCTTTGATGATTACGACCGATGCTGAAAATCAGCCTGTAAAAACCGGCATGAATGCCTATGACATGGCTTTTGTAGCCCTGATGGCACTCTTGATGGTGTTTGTGTTTTGGCTGACCACGGTCAACTACCAAGAAGGCATGAAGACCGAAGTGGCCAAACGCAACGGAGAAGCCTGGACCGAATGGCTGACCACCGCCGGCACCGCCCGATTCAATGACGATTTTGAACATGCGCCCTGTTCAGGCAAGGCAGAACCGGGCACCTGGGGTGAATGTGCGGCTTACATCAAGACGCAAACCAGCCTGAAGGGTTTGGTCAACACTTTCTTTGATAAGCCCCCGGAACTCATTGCACAGTGCAATAAAGAAGATCTGTCGACCACGGGCGCCATTGTGGTTGAGAACTTGATATCAACACCAGCTGGTTCCGCCATTCCTGTGGTGGTCAAGCCTTTGACCGAAGAAGACCTCATCACCGCCAAATTGCAATTGCGCATCACGGTATGCGATAAGGGTGGCTATCCGATCAAAATTTCCGAGTTTGAGTTCTGAGGTCCGCATGCAAAATAATAAAACCATCTATCTCAAAGACTTGAACGTTGCCAGTTTGCTGGGCAAGGACGATGAAGCCAATATTTCGAGCGACTTGCCCATGCGCAAGTGGCTGTTCTCTTGGCTGCTGGACCCGACCATCCCCGGCAACATGCAGAAATCGGTGGACAAGTGGCTAGGCATCTTGATTGTGGCCAACCTGTTCACCTTGATGTTTGAACATGTGCCGGCGGTGTTTGAGCCAAACAAACACTGGTTCCATTTTTTCGATATCTTTTCTGTCGCTGTATTCACGGTAGAGTATTTGCTACGCCTTTACATGGCGCCAGAGGACCCCGAGTTCAACTCGAAAAAGTTCGCTCGCTTAGGCTTTGTCAGCAGCCCATTTGCCGTCATTGACTTTTTGGCGGTTGCGCCCTTTTACCTGCAAGCCTTCTTGCCTGTGGACTTGCGCGTGTTGCGGGCTTTGCGGCTGCTGCGAATCTTGAAATTATTCAGAATTGTGGTGCCGGCCTACAAAGACTTTCTGGTCTTGAACGCCAATCGAACCTTCCGTCAGAAAGTGCATGCTTTGGTGTTTCCGAGCAAGTTTGGCGGTGAACTGCAAAAAATCTTTGATGTGTTTATCGGCATTTGGGTGTTGCTGTCGGTGATGGCGGTGATTTTAGAGTCCGTGCAAAGCATTCACTACATCCTGAACTTGCAGTTCGTGATTCTGGATGGCGTGGCCGTCGGCATCTTCTCGCTGGAATACTTCATGCGCTTGTACTCCTGCGTGGAAGAACCAGGTCACAAAAACCCGATCATGGGTCGCTTCACTCAAGCCAAGTCCCCAGCCACTTTCATCGACTTCATTGCTATCTTGCCGTTCTTTTTGGAAGTGTTTTTGCATCACCTGCTGGACTTGCGGTTCTTGCGGGTGTTTCGTTTGTCACGGCTTCTCAAACTCACTCGCAATAGCGACGCCACTGAGGTGCTATTTCGCGTAATTGCCCGTGAGTGGCCCATCATGAGCGCGTCGGCCTTCATCATGGGCTTGCTGCTGGTGCTGACCGCCAGCCTGGGCTACTTGCTCGAGCACGATGCCCAGCCCGATAAATTCGAAAACATTCCCCAATCCATTTACTGGGCCGTGATCACCCTGGCCTCGGTGGGCTACGGCGACATCTCACCGGTCACGCCCTTGGGCCGGGCCATGACATCGATATTGGCCTTGTTGGGTATTGGTATTTTTGCCATCCCTGCAGCCTTGTTAGCTTCGGCGTTCAGCGACGAATTGATCAAGGATCGGGAATCTCTGAAAGCCAATCTCTTCTCCATTTTGAAGGACGGCAAGATCGAAGAAAAAGAAGCCCGATTCATTCGTGAAGAAGCGGAGCGTTTGCACTTGACCGTGGCCGAGGTGAATGCGCTGATCGACACGGTGATGAAGGATAAGGAAATCGAGGACAACCTCCAAGCCCTGCCGATTCACACCATTGCACAGAATCCAGACCATGCCATTGAATACTTCAAAACG
>CANGEG010000062.1 GCA_947452725.1 Comamonadaceae bacterium
ATCGGGCAGATCCAGTTCTTCGGCTGAACCTTCGCGTGCAAATTTACGCAGCCGGCGTAGCGCTACTTTAATGTTGCGCGTGCCCAGCTCTTGTGTGTCATCGTAGTCTTTATAGGCGCGTTGCTCCCACACCTTGACGGCGCTGCGGTTGCCACCTTTGCCGCCAATGCGCACGCCTTGCGGGTTGTAGCCGCCATTGCCAAACGGCGAGGTGCCGCCAGTGCCAATCCATTTGCTGCCACCTTCGTGGCGTTCCTTTTGTTCTTCCAAACGCTTTTTGAGCGTCTCCATCAACTCGTCCCAGCCCATTTTTTCAATCGCCGCTTTTTGCTCGGGCGTGAGTTCTTTTTCCAGAATTTTTTGTAACCAGTCCAGCGGCACATCTTTGGTGAAATCAGTCAACATTTCAACGCCTTTGAAATAGGCGCCAAAGGCTTTATCGAACTTGTCAAAGTGCTTCTCATCTTTGACCATCACCGTGCGGCTCAGGTGATAGAAGTCATCGATGCTGCATGAGTCTGAGGCGGGCCCAACCACATTGGCCTGTAGCGCTTCAAGCAAGGTCAGGTACTCGCGCACCGAGACAGGCACTTTGGCTGCGCGCAGGGTGTAGAAAAAATCGATCAGCATGGAGTGGGCTTCTTAAGAAGTTCGTGAGCGCTGCAACTGGTGGTCCAAATGCGTTTTCACACTGGGCCATTCGCTGGCGAGGATGCTGTAGACGCAGGTGTCGCGCAAAGCGCCTTGCGCCAAAGGGTGATTGTTGATCTGGTGGCTTCGCAAGATGCCATCCAGCTTGGCGCCCAAGCGCTCAATGGCGCGGCGGCTTTGCTGGTTGAAAAAGTGAGTGCGAAACTCGACCGCTACGCAATTCAAGGTCTCAAACGCGTGGTCCAGTAGCAAGCGTTTGGCCTCAGTATTGAGCGCGCCGCGTTGCACGCTACGGCGGTACCAAGTGGAGCCGATCTCGACTCGGCGATTGGCAGCGTCGATGTTCATGTAAGTGGTCATGCCCACAGCACGGCCACTGGCCGGGTCGATGACAGCAAAGGGCGTCATGCTGCCTTGGGTTTGCAAGTTCAAGCGACGTTCAATTTCAGCTGACATGCCTTCGGTAGTGGGTATGGCGGTGTACCAAAGGTTCCAGAGTTCGCCGTCGCGCACGGCGAGAACCAGGTCGTCATGGTGCGCGGCTTGCAGAGGCAGCAAATGCACGTTCGTGCCGTGCAGGGACACCGCGGGGGCAAAGAAAGTCATGGGCAGCTCCAGTGTTTATCAGCGTTTGCTTGACCGCTTGGCGCGCCAAGACTTGGCCAGTTGCAAGCCGATGCCGCCGCCCAGGCTGACCAGCACAATCGCGACGATCGTGCCAGGTCCATAGCCTGCGTCAAAAATATCCAAGCCTAACCAGCGACCCAACCAAAAGCCGGTGAGGCTGCCGCCCAGAAATCCCGTGGCGTCTAAGAGTCCATCACTGATCAGTGGCTTGAACATGGCGCAGCGAGCCGATTTCAGCGATTGCGCTGGTTCATGAAAACCAGCTTTTCAAACAACGTGACATCCTGCTCGTTTTTCAGCAAGGCACCCACCAAAGGGGGGACGCTCACTTTTTGGTCTGCGCTTTGCAGGGCTTCCAGCGGAATGTCTTCTGCCACCAGCAGTTTGAGCCAATCGAGCAACTCACTGGTTGACGGTTTCTTTTTCAGGCCGGGCAGATTGCGCACGTCGTAAAAGGTTTTCATGGCCGTGGCCAGCAACTCTTGCTTGAGGTGGGGAAAGTGCACCGCAACGATTTGTTTCATCGTCTCCGCTTCTGGGAACTTGATGTAGTGAAAGAAGCAGCGGCGCAGAAAAGCGTCGGGCAGTTCTTTTTCGTTGTTGGAGGTGATAAACACCACTGGGCGGGTTTTGGCCTTGATCAACTGGCGAGTTTCGTAGCAGTAAAACTCCATGCGGTCGATCTCTCGCAGCAAGTCGTTCGGAAACTCGATGTCCGCCTTGTCGATCTCATCGATCAAGATGGCCACGGGCTCGTCCGCCGTAAAGGCCTGCCAGAGCACCCCCTTGATGATGTAGTTTTCAATGTCCTTGACTTTCTCGTCGCCCAGTTGGCTGTCGCGCAGGCGGCTCACCGCGTCGTACTCGTATAGGCCTTGCTGGGCTTTGGTGGTCGATTTAATGTGCCACTGAAGCAGTTTCAGGCCCAGGGCGTCAGCCACCTCTTCGGCCAGCATGGTTTTGCCCGTTCCCGGCTCACCTTTGACCAGCAAAGGCCTTTTAAGGGTGATGGCCGCGTTCACGGCCAGGGTCAGGTCTTGGGTCGAGACGTAGTTGTCAGTGCCTTGAAATTTCATGATGAAGAGGTTCAAAAAGGAAGTTGTCAGGATAAACCGGATTCGGCCGATATAATCCAAAATTGATTTTTCTCAAGCCACACATGATTGTGTTCTCAAAATGAACAAGCTGTTGACCTCTCTGTTTGCCCTGGCTGTCGCTTCTGTGACGGCCGTTTCTGTTCAAGCCCAAGAAGTCAAGGGTGACGCTAAAGCCGCTGAACAAAAAATTGCGATGTGCATTGGCTGCCATGGCATCAAAGGCTATCAAGCCAGTTTTCCTGAGGTTTATCGCGTGCCGATGATCTCCGGCCAAGGTGCCAAATACATCTCTTCGGCCCTGCACGCATACCAAAAAGGCGAGCGCAAGCACCCAACCATGCGCGGCATTGCTGCCAGCTTGACGGATCAAGACATTGCCGACATAGCCGCTTACTACGAGCAGCATGGCAAAACCGATGCACCCGCCCCTGTCGCTGCTGCGCCGGATGCCAAAGTGGCTGAGTTGCTGAAAAAAGGCGCTTGTGTGTCTTGCCACGGCGACAACTTCTCCAAGCCGATCGACCCAAGTTACCCTAAGCTTGCCGGTCAGCACAAAGATTACTTGTTTGTTGCCCTCAAGTCGTACAAGACTGAAAATCTTTCCACCTGGGGGCGCGGTAACGCGGTCATGGGCGGTGTGGCCAAGCAATTCTCTAACAACGAGCTGAAGGCGTTGGCTGGCTACGTGGGTTCACTGGACGGCGAGTTAAAGACCGTGCCTCAGTCGAAGTTCCGCTGGTTGAGCCACTGAGCCATTGGTGGCGCTGACAAGTTCAGCGCCTCACTGTCAAAGCCCGCAGCAAAAGCCCGCACCTTGCGGGCTTTTGTGTCTCTGGCGCCGCTGTGGGGCGTGCGCTGACTTGGCGCTGTCTGCGCGCTTCAGTCTTTGGTGGCGTGGCGTTGCACGCAGTCAATGTAGGCCTCGCCGTCGGGCATGCGGCCCGCTTTCTGGCTTTCGTAAATCATGCGCCCCAGGCACTCCATGGCCTGGTGATGCGCATCGTGCAGCGAGTTGAGCTTGTGGGTGAGCAATTCAACGGCCTGGCGTATCCCCCGAGGCTGGTCGATGCTGCATTGCTCGCTGATCGACAGGTGCATGGACAAATGCAGAAACGGGTTTTCTTTGTTGGCATCCACGGCCAGCATGCTGGCGAGTGCGGTGTCCACGTCGGCCAGATCGGCATGGTATTCGGGGTGCTCATCAATCCATTGGCTGACCAGCATTTCCATGGGCTCGAGCGGGACTGGAGTTTGGGCCTTGGCGTACACGCCACAAAAGAATCGCCGCACATCGGCTTGAGAGGGTTGGATCAGCATGGTCGTCATTGTCGCTTTTTTTATGCACGGCCATGACGACAAAGCCCTGAGCCCAAAGTGCCAGGCACTGCCTTGCACTCGCCCTATACTGCCAGCAACTTTTCACAGGAGATGACCCCATGAACCAAGCCTTTATTTGCGATGCCATCCGTACCCCCTTTGGCCGTTATGGCGGCGCTTTGTCCAGTGTGCGCGCGGACGATTTGGGCGCGATCCCGCTTAAGGCGTTGATGGCCCGCAATCCAAACGTGGACTGGAGTGCCGTGACCGACTTGCTTTACGGCTGCGTCAACCAAGCCGGCGAAGACAACCGCAACGTCGCCCACATGAGCAGCTTGCTGGCCGGTTTGCCCATGGAGCTGCCCGGCGCGACCATCAACCGTCTGTGCGGCTCTGGTATGGATGCCATCGGCACCGCCGCGCGCGCCATCAAGGCCGGCGAAGCCAGCTTGATGATTGCCGGCGGCGTAGAGAGTATGAGTCGCGCCCCCTTTGTGATGCCCAAGGCCGAAAGCGCCTTCAGCCGCAACAACACGGTGTATGACACCACCATCGGCTGGCGTTTCATCAACAAATTGATGAAAGAAAAATACGGCGTGGACTCGATGCCTGAGACGGCCGAGAACGTGGCTACCGACTACAAAATTGAGCGCGAAGCGCAAGACCGAATGGCCTACAACAGTCAGCTGCGCGCCGTGGCGGCCATTCAGGCCGGCCATCTCGCGCGTGAAATCACCGCTGTAACGATCCCGCAGAAAAAGGGCGATGCCATTGTGGTGGACACCGACGAACATCCGCGTGAAACCAGTCTTGAATCCTTGGCCAAACTCAAAGGCGTGGTGCGCCCCGACGGTACCGTGACCGCAGGCAACGCCAGCGGTGTCAATGATGGTGCTTGCGCCGTGCTGCTGGCCGACGAAGCCACTGCAGCTAAAAATGGCTTGACGCCCAAAGCCCGCGTGGTCGGCATGGCTACCGCCGGTGTGGCGCCGCGCATCATGGGTATTGGCCCTGCGCCGGCAACGCTCAAAGTGTTGGCCCAAACCGGCTTAACCATTGACCACATGGATGTGATTGAGCTGAACGAAGCCTTTGCTGCGCAAGGCTTGGCGGTGCTGCGCTTGCTGGGTTTGCAAGATGACGATGCCCGCGTGAACGCTTGGGGCGGTGCGATTGCCTTGGGTCACCCTTTAGGTGCCTCGGGCGCGCGCTTGGTCACCACCGCCATCAACCGCTTGCACCACACCGGCGGCCGCTACGCCCTGTGCACCATGTGCATCGGCGTGGGCCAGGGCATTGCCTTGATCATTGAGCGTGTTTAAAGCGCAGGCTTCACAGAACCTCACCGGAGAATTCTTATGCGTGCAGCCTGGTACAGCCTCAACGGAGAAGCCAAAGACGTGATCGTGTTGGGCGAGATGCCCATGCCCGAGCCCGGCCCAGGCGAAGTGCGGGTGCGTTTGCACACCTCGGGCGTGAATCCGTCCGATGTGAAATCGCGCCGTGCCCGGCCCCTGAGCGATTTGCGCATCGTGCCGCACAGCGACGGTGCCGGTGTCATCGACGCCGTGGGGGAAGGGGTTTTCGCGAGCCGCGTGGGTGAGCGGGTCTGGATTTGGAATGGCCAATGGGCACGCCCCATGGGTACGGCCAGTGAGTGGATAGTCTTGCCTTCAGCTCAAGCCGTGTTGTTGCCTTCCAACACTGACTTTGCCGCCGGCGCTTGCTTTGGCATTCCGGCGCTCACCGCTATCCAGGCGGTGCATTTGGCCGGCGAATTGAAAGACAAAACGGTGTTGGTCACGGGCGCGTCCTCCGCTGTGGGGCACTACATCACTCAGCTCGTCAGCTTGGCTGGCGGCCGTGTGATTGGCACAGTGGGTTCACCCGCGAAAGCCGAACACGCCAAGGCAGCCGGCATGAAAGAGGCGATTTTTTACAAGACTGAGCCGGTGGCCGAACGCGTCAAAGCGCTGACCGCAGGCCTTGGCGTGTCCGTCATCATTGATATGGACTTTGCCAGCACCGCGCAGTTGGTCGCAGCAGGGGCTTTGGCAGCGCACGGCACAGTAGTCTGCTATGGCTCCAATGCACCCGAGGTGGCGGTGAACTTCAGAGCCTTGCTGTTCGGCTCGATCACACTCAAATTTTTCTTGGTCTACGACTTGACGCCCGCTGACCGAGCGTTTGGCCTTCAGCGCTTGACCGATTTGTTGCAGGCCGAGCAACTGCAGCACAGCATCGGCCCGCGCTTTGGGCTTGAACAACTCGTGCAAGCGCATGAGACTGTGGAGGCAGGGCAGGCCCTGGGCAATGTGGTGATCGATTTGCTGTAAGGCGACGCAGGACCCGACATGTATTACGAACCCGGTGTGACCCCCCATGGCTTGCCCCATGACCCTTTCAAGTCTTGCGTCATACCCCGGCCGATTGGTTGGATATCGACGGTGGACCGTGGCGGGCGGCACAACCTGGCGCCTTACAGCCAGTTTCAAAACGTGACCTTCAATCCGCCGATCGTCATGTTTTCGGCCAATCAAAACACCCGTGGCGATCGCAAAGACTCGGTGCGCAATGCCGAAGACACAGGTGAATTTGTCTGGAATATGGCGACCTATGATTTGCGTGAGGCGGTGAATAAATCAGCCGAAGAGCTGCCGCACGGCGTGGACGAGTTCGAACACGCGGGCTTGACAAAGCTGGCCTCTCGTCTGGTCAAGCCGGCCCGGGTGGCTGGCTCCCCCGTTCAGTTTGAGTGCGTGTACCTCAACACCCTGCGCTTCCCCGGTGTGCCGCCCATGGGCACGGCCGATGTGGTGTTTGGCCGCGTGGTGGCGGTGCACATTGACGACGAAGTCCTGACTGGCGAAGGCCTGATCGATGTACTCAAAATCAAGCCCCTGGCGCGCATGGGCTATTACGACTACACCTACGTGGACAATCAGTTCCAGATGGTCATTGGCGGGGATAACACCGCCTTATTGGCCGGTCTGGAAGGCTCGCCAGACAAAGCCCGGCGTTCTTCTCAGACCTGAGAACCTCGCACAACTGAGGCTAGGCTTCAGGCAAGGCGCCTTAATGCGCGCCGCCGGCGTCTGCCGATGCTGAAGTGGCACCCAGTTGCGCCGGCCTTTTGGTCAGCCAGATCACGCTGATCAGTCCAATAAAAATAAAGGCCGAGGCCAGAAAAATATCATCGGCAGCACGCGTAAATGCTTGCTGGTCGATCAGTCTGTTGATTTGCGCCAGTGCCTGCTCTGCACTCAGGCCACTGCTTTTGAGCGACTCCAGCGTGATGCCAAAAATCCCCTGGCCCTGCACCAGAGTTTCCGTCATGTGCGCATGGTGCATGGCGGCTCGGCTCTCCCACACGGTGGTGGCGATTGAGGTGCCCATGGCGCCCGCAGTGATACGGGTGAAGTTACTTAAGCCCGCGGCCGAAGGAATGCGCTCGGGCGGTATGCCGGCCAAAGTCAACGTCGTCAAAGGAATGAAGAACATGGCCATGGCCGCGCCTTGCATGAGCGTCGGGATCAGGATGTGGGCCAGATCGGTTTGCACCGTGAATTGCGAGCGCATCCACAGCACCACGGCAAAGCCCAAGAAGGCGATGGTAGCGATGCGGCGGGGATCCCAGACGGTGACTTTTTTGCCGATCAAAGGCGTCAGCAAAATGGCCAATACACCCACCGGAGCCAGAGCCAGTCCTGCGTTGGTGGCGGTGTAACCCATCCACTGCTGCAGCCACAAGGGCAGCAGGACCACATTGCCAAAGAACAAGGCGTAGGCGACTGACAGAGACAGGGCACCAAAGGTGAAGTTGCGCCCTTTGAACAAACGCAGGTCCACGACAGGGTGTTCATCGGTCAACTCCCAAACCACAAACACGGCAAACGCCACCACGGCGACGATAGCCAAACCGACAATGGTGTTGGAGGCAAACCAGTCAAGCTCTTTGCCCTTGTCAAGCATCAATTGCAAGGCACCGACCCAGATCACCAGCAGGCTCAGGCCAATCGAGTCGATGGGCAGTTTGCGGGTGGGCGTTTCGCGGTGACGGTAAATGCCCCAAGTTAGACCGGCTGCAAACAAGCCCACTGGCACATTGATATAGAAAATCCAGGGCCAAGAAATGTTGTCGGTGATCCAGCCGCCCAAAAGTGGACCTGCCACGGGTGCCACCAGCGTGGTCACGCCCCAAAGCGCCAAGGCCGTGCCTGCTTTTGCGCGTGGGTAGCTACTCAGCAACAGGGTTTGCGATAGCGGAATCATGGGGCCTGCTACCAGGCCTTGCAGGACGCGAAAGAACACCAGCATTTCTAGCGAGTGGGCCAGCCCGCACAGCCAGCTGGCCAGCACAAACAGCAGCACACTCATGGTAAACAAGCGCACCGCACCAAAGCGCTGAGTAAGCCAGCCCGTGAGCGGCACCGAGATAGCATTGGCCACACCAAAACTGGTGATGACCCAGGTGCCTTGACCTGGGCTCACTCCCAGATCGCCCGAAATGGCTGGAATCGAGACGTTGGCAATTGACGAGTCAAGCACATTCATGAACGTGGCCAACGACAAAGACAGTGTACCCAGCAGCAGCGCCGTGCCTTGCAGCGGCGAAAGCGAAGGCAAGGCTGCCGGGGAGGAGGCTTGGGTTTTACTCACCGCGTTCAAGGGGTCTTGCGACCCAGATTGGCGGCAATGATGCGTTCGACGCGTTGGTCTGCGGCGCGTTGTTGACTTTCATACACCGTGGTCACGGCTGCTGGACTGGTGCGGGGTGCATCGGCCAAGGTCTTGCCGCTTTGGTCTTCGGTGTCAATGGATACGTCCATGGACAGGCCCACGCGCAAGGGGTGCTCGGCCAGGTCTTTGGCGTCCATGGCGATGCGTACCGGCACGCGTTGCACCACCTTGATCCAGTTACCGGTGGCGTTTTGCGCCGGCAGCAAGGCGAAGGCCGCGCCCGTGCCAGCGCCTAGGCCCACCACTTTGCCGTGGTAGACCACTTTGGTGCCGTACACGTCAGCTTCCATCTCGGCGGGTTGGCCAATGCGAAGGCTTTGCAGCTGGCTTTCTTTGAAGTTGGCATCGACCCACAACTGGTTCAGAGCTACCAGCGTCATCAAGGGTGCGCCGGCTTGCACGCGCTGGCCCAGTTGCACACCGCGTTTGGCAATGTAGCCATCGGTCGGAGCCAATAACTCTACACGTTGCAAGGCCAGATGAGCTTCGCGCACTTTGGCGGCGGCGCGTTGCACGCTGGGGTGCTGGGCCACGTTGGTGCCTTCGGTTTGGGTTTGGCTGGCACTGAGTTGTTCTTTGGCAGCGTTGACGGCCGATTGCGCGGCCATCACCGCGCTTTTGGCAGCGTTGGCTTGGGCTTGGGCGTGTTGAAATTCTTCTTTGCCCACCGCACCGCTGGAGACCAAGGGGGCGCGGCGTTGGCTGTCCTCCTGCGCACGGGCCAGCTCAGTTTGACTGCGGCTCAGATCTGCTTCGCGCAATTGCACTTGGGCTTGCAAGGTGCTGTTGTTGGCGAACAATGTACGCACTTCGCGCACGGTTTGCGCCAGTTGAGCCTCAGCCTGTTCGAGAGCGACGCTGGCGTCAGCGGCATCGAGTTTGACCAGTACTTGGCCGGCTTTCACAAAGTCGGTGTCGTCGGCCTGGATGGAGACCACGGTGCCCCCGACTTGCGGTGTGATTTGCACCACATTGCCGGCCACATAGGCGTTGTCAGTGTTTTGCTGGTGGCGGCCTTGGATCCAATGCCAGCCACCCCAAGCCAAGCCGCTTGCACCCAAAGCGATGGCAATCAAGGTCAGGCCGCGGCGGCGGGCAGTGGTCGATTCGGAGGCGGTCATGGAGGTCATGGGAGGTTTTCGTTTTCTGAAGGCTGTTCGGTGTCGGGGTTCAGGTGCTGGCTGGGTCACTGTGCAAGGAGTGGCTTATTTGGGGGCGGTGCTCATCTGAGAGGTGAGTTGTGAAACTTGCTGAGGAGAGCGTTGTGAAGCCTCCTCTTGCCAGCCCCCGCCCAGTGCCTTCATCAGGTTGATCTGGTTGTCCAGTTGGCGGGCTCTCACATCGGCTTGCGCACGGCGCTGAGCCAATACGGCGGTTTCGCTTGACAGCACCACCACGGCGTTGCCCAGTCCAGCAGCCATGCGCTGCTGCGCCAAGCCGTGGTTTTGTTGGGCGCTGATCAGCGCGGCGGTTTGGGCTTGTGCTTGCCTGCGTAGCGATTGAGCGGACTGAAGTGCGTCCGTGGTTTCTTTCACAGCTTCGAGTACGGTGGCGTTGTATTGCGCCACGGCCATGTCGCGCTCTGTCTGTCGGCCGGCCAGTTGGGCTTGCAAGCGGCCGCCGTCAAACAGCGGCAAGCGCACGGCCGGACTGACGCCAATTTGACGGCTTGCGGCATCGAGCAGATGGCTCAGCCCCAAGGCGTTGTAGCCGACAAAGGCACTCAAATTCACGTTTGGGTAGAACTGTGTGCGGGCCACAGCCACGTCTTGGCTGGCGGCTTCTACGCGCCATCGGCTTGCAACCACATCAGGCCGGCGACCCAGCAGGTCGGCACCCAAACTGGTTGGCGGGGCGCCGAGCTGCAAGTTTTGCAACTGTGGTGACAGCGCGGCCAGAGCCTGTGGCGCCTGGCCGCTCAGCACGGCCAGTTGGTGCCGGGTCAGCGAAATTTGCTCCTCCAGCGCTTCGACCTGGACCAGAGCGTCAGACAGGTTGCCATCGGACTGGCTTTGCTCGCCTTGACTGTCCAAGCCTGCGGCGACGCGCTCGGCAGTCAGCTGGCGCATCAGTTGGCGTTGCTGCTGAGTACGCAGAGCGATGTCGCGTTGCTCCACCAAGCGGGCCAGGCTTATATATGTTTTGCATATTTGACTGGCCAAGCCGGTGGCAGCCACGGCCGCGTCGGCCTGCGCGGCGCGGGTTTGTCCAATAGCCGATGCCAGTTCAGCTGCGTGTTGGCCCCACAAGTCGGGCGACCAAGACACACCGGCTTGTAAAGTGTCGTTGTCCCAAGTGTTGCCGGCAATGGGTTTGGGGTACAGGCCATTGGCTGTAAAACGTTGGCGCGTGAAGTCCGCGCCCAAGCTCGCCTGAGGAAGGCCATTTGCATGGGCGATGCCGCTCAGGGCTTGCATGCGCTGTACCCGTAACTGCGCTGCGAGCAAGGTGGGGTTGTCGGACAAAGCCGTGGTGACCAAGGCGTTCAGGGGGGCATCACCCAAAGCTTGCCACCAAGAAGATGAAAGCGCTGAGGTCGAAGCATCGCTCAGCTGCATTGCTGCGGCACTGGTGGCTTTCAGGGCGGCGACTTCGGGTCCGGGCGTGCTGCAGGCCATCAAGCTGGCTGTGAGGCCCATCAGCGATAAGCGAGTCAGTGTGTGAGAAGAAAAAATCATGGCGCGTTCAGTTCGATTCAGTTCAGATCAAGTTGGATCAATTTTTTTGTGTGTGTGCTGGCGCTGTTTCATCCCATCGCCATTGCTCAGCATGCGCTGCAGCAGTTGCAGCATCAGTGTCCACTCGGGCTCCGAAAAGCCTTGCAAATGGCCGTTCAGTACATCGGCCAACACGCTCGGCACATGCTGGGCTACGTCGCGACCCGCATCGGTCAAGCGCAGATGCACCACGCGCCGGTCCTGCACCGAGCGCTCACGGTGGATCAAGCCTTTAATTTCCAGGCGGTTCAGCGAGCGGGTGAGGGCTGCGGGGTCGATGGCGATTTCACGCGCCAGCTGAGCTGAGGTCTGGCTTTCATCCATCAGCAACTTGTACAAGGGCAACCACTGCACATAGGTCAACTTGTATGGTGCTAGTTGCGCATCGGCCTGTGCCAGTATTGAGGACAGCACTTTGTTCATCAAGTAGCCCACGCTTTGCTCGGGCTGGTACTGACCTGCAAGGTAAAACTGAGTGGGGGTGACTTTGGACATGGCAGGTGAGATTGTAGTTGCCTAGTCAATGATTGACTGGGCAATGAAAATAGCCAGCACCTTTCAAAGGTTGCTTGTCGCAGGCTGGACACCGCATGCGGGATGCGGCCGCTAGAGTTGCCAGTATGAAAACCTTTGAAACTCTCCAAGATTTGGCTGCCTGCGTGGGCCAGCAAGTCACGGTCACGCCATGGCTGCAAATCACGCAAGAACAAGTCAACCAGTTCGCCGAAGCGACGGGCGATCATCAGTGGATTCACATTGATGTGGAACGCGCCAAGGAGGGGCCTTTTGGTGGGCCGATTGCGCATGGGTTTTTGACTCTGTCTTTAATTCCGAAGTTTTTCCAGTCTGGCATCCACATCGCTCAAACCCGAATGGGCGTGAACTACGGATTAAACAAAGTGCGTTTCACCTCGCCGGTGCCGGTGGGCAGCCGTTTGCGCGCGCACCTCAAGTTGCTGTCGGCTACGCCGATCGATAACCAAGGCATGCAGCTGGCCTGGGAGGTATCGATTGAGCGGGAAGGCACCGATAAGCCCGTGTGCATTGCTGAGTCTTTATCGCGCTCTTACCCTTGACGGTTCAGGCCGATTCAGTCAAGCAAAATGGTTTTGCCGCCAGGCCTCAAAAACCGTCACTGCCACGGCGTTTGACAGATTCAGGCTGCGCTGACCTTCGCGCATAGCCAGTTTGAGCAGGCACTCGGGGGCCAAGCTTTCGCGCAACTGGGGCGCTAAGCCCCGGGTTTCGGCGCCGAAGACAAACCAGTCGCCCGGCTGAAACGCCACCTCATGTACCAAGCGTGAGCCGCGCGTGGTCATAGCAAAAAGACGCTTGGGATCGGGCTGTTCGTCTTTCAAAAATTGGGCCCAATCGGCATGACGTTTGAGCTGGGCGTACTCGTGGTAGTCGAGCCCGGCGCGGCGCATGTGTTTGTCATCCATCGAAAATCCCAAGGGCTCGACCAGATGCAGCGTGCAGCCGGTGTTTGCAGCCAAGCGGATGACGTTGCCCGTGTTGGGCGGTATTTCGGGTTCGACTAAAACAATATGAAACATAGACTGTATTGTGCGGGACGCGGTCATTCAAGATTGAATCTGCATAGCGCGGAAGCGGCCGCTTTGCGCAGTTTGGCAAAGGCGGTCCTGCAGGTTTAGCAAAACAGCTGCGCTGGCCAGGCTTTGCAAAAAGCGCATGGATAGAGCAATCGGGGTCCAAAGCGGCCAGGCGGCCGGGCGTGCGCGGCTCCAGCAGAAACCCTGGAAAGCGTTGGGCGCGGATGAACTCAATATACTGCCAACTGTTTTTCATTCACTGAACCTTTTTTACAGTCGCCTTTTGTCAACACCTCGCCCCCCCACCATGGATTCGACGGCTGCGCTGCGCTGGAGTCGCCGCGACTTGACCTCAGCCGACGGCGCGGGCGCGTCGCCCTGGTTGCACGAAGAAGTGGCTCGACGCATGCAAGAGCGCTTGGACTTTATCAAGCTGCAGCCAGCGCATTGGATCGCTTGGGAGCCTTTTCGCAGTGGTTGGGGCACTTTGCGCCAGGTGGCAGCGCGCTACGCCAAGGCCACTTGGCTGGCTGTGGTCACACAACCTCAAGAGTTAAAGGCGACCGAGAGGGCCTTGCAGGCACCTTGGTGGAAGCTTTCGCGATGGACTCGCCCTGTGACCTTTGCGGCCACAGCGCCCGATGCGGCCAATTCACTGATTGCGCCAGCGCAAATGGTCTGGGCCAATATGCTGCTGCACCAATCTGCCAATCCGCAAGCTTTGATCGCCCAATGGCATAGCGCTTTGGCGGTCGACGGGTTTGTCATGTTTTCTTGCCTGGGTCCAGATACCTTGCGTGAGTTGCGCACGGCTTTTGCTGCGCAAGGCTGGCCGCCGCCAGCGCATGAGTTCACCGATATGCACGACTGGGGCGATATGCTGGTTGAGGCGGGTTTTGCCGAACCGGTGATGGATATGGAGCGCATCACACTGACCTATGCCTCGCCCCATCGTTTGCTAGCCGAGTTGCGGGAGTTGGGGCGCAACTTCCATGTGCAGCGCTTTGCCGGCTTGCGAGGTAGGCGCTGGCATGCGCAGTTGTTGGCTTTGCTGCAATCACTGGCACAGCCACAGGAAGATGGGCGCATCGTTTTAACGTTTGAAGTGGTTTATGGCCACGCGCTCAAGCCCCAACCCCGAGTTAAATTGCAAGCCGTCAGTCAAATCGACTTAAGCGATATGCGCGCCATGCTGCGAAAGAATCCAAAGTTTTAGGGCTTCCCTTGTGATTTATCAAATCCCCTTTATAAGTCGGGTAAAATCTGCCCCGTTAAAGCCCGTAATGGTTTTGAATCAAGCAACTTGTTGATCTAAAGATGAAGCATGTCTAATCTGGTGTACACATTTGCCCAGGTCTCGGGTCATTCGATTGACTGGAGACTGCAGAAAAATTGCTCTTTGGCTCCTGCGCAGTTGGGTTGGATTTACCTTTCCTTGTGCTGTGTATCGTTGCTAATAGGCACTTTTTTTTGGCTGCAGGGCGCCACTTTGGTGCTCGGTTTTGCTTGGTTGGAGGTCATGGTGGTGGGGTTGGCATTTTTTATTTATGCCCGCCACGCGACCGATGGGGAGTGGATTTCGATTGAAGGCGCGCGCGTCGTCGTGGAGTGTGAAACTGCCGGCAAGCGCGAGCGAGCCGAGTTCGATAGGCAATGGGTTCGGGTCGAGCCCCGCGCCGATGACCGGAGTTTGATCGAAGTATCAGGTCGAGGGCGATCGGTTGAGGTGGGACGTTTTGTGCGCCCTGAGCAGCGACTGATGTTGGCCCAAGAAATTCGTCGGGCATTGCGCCAAGCGTGATGCCCACGTTGTGACACCGCGTAAGCGGAGTTTCAACAAAGGTAGTAGGTTCTACAGAGACTTGGAAGTTAGTGACGACTATGAAGAGCATTTCCAATAAATTGGCTTCGCTTCTTTGCCGTGCAGGCATTTGGACGGGCGCATTGATGGCCACCTCCGCCTTCGCGGTGAATGACCTG
>CANGEG010000063.1 GCA_947452725.1 Comamonadaceae bacterium
ATCGCCGAAGAAGGCAATCCCGAGTTGAAATTGCGGGTGTTCGTGCAAGGCGGCGGTTGCTCGGGTTTTCAGTATGGCTTCACCTTTGACGAAATCACCAACGAAGACGACACCACCATGAGCAAAAATGGCGTGTCATTGTTGATTGACGCCATGAGCTATCAGTACCTGATTGGCGCTGAGATCGACTACAAAGAAGACTTGCAAGGCGCGCAGTTCGTCATCAAAAACCCCAACGCCACCTCCACTTGCGGCTGCGGCTCGTCATTCTCGGCCTGAGCCGCACGGATGGCGACTCAATCTCACTGAGTTTTACTTCTACTTTGTGACTCAACGGGGGTAAATCGCCCCCAACACGCGGGCGCCTTGGGCGCCCGTGACGCTTTCAAGGCTGGCCGTCTCGCGGTGCACCGCTTTGTACGCCAGCCAGGCAAAGGCGGCGGCCTCCACTTGCAGGGGAGGCAGGCCATGGTCCTTTGAAGAGCTGACCCGAACGCCCGGCAGGCTCGATGCGAGCCGCTGCATCAAAAACAAATTGAGCGCGCCCCCACCGCAAACGATCAACTCGCCTGCCTGCGCCGCATACCGCAAAAAATCTTGGGCGCAGACCCGCGCCGTGTACTCGCACAGTGTGGCTTGGACATCCACCGCACCCGCTTGGCGGTGTGCCGCCAAGTGTTGGGCCAACCACGTGGGGTTGAACAAGTCGCGCCCTGTGCTTTTGGGGGCTGGGGCATGCAAGTAAGGCTCGGCCAGCAAGGCGCTAAGTAAGGTGGGAATCACCTGCCCGCTGGCGGCCCATTGGCCGCTGTGATCAAAGCTGTGGCCTGTGTGTTGCTGGCACCAATAATCCATCAAAGCGTTGCCAGGGCCGCAGTCAAAACCGGTGACATGGCCGCTCGCCTGGATCACGCTCAAGTTGGAGATGCCGCCAATGTTCAGTGCGGCCACGGTTTGGCCCACATCACCAAAGATCTCTTGGTGAAAGGCGGGCACCAGCGGCGCGCCTTGGCCGCCGGCCGCCAAGTCGCGGCTCCTGAAGTCGGCCACCACGTCAATATTTGACAGCTCCGCCAACAAGGCCGGGTTGTTCAGCTGCAGCGTGTAGCCGATCGCCCGCTGGCCTTGCGCCGGATCAGCGTCGAATTCCAGTGGGCGATGACGCACCGTTTGGCCGTGCGCGCCGATCGCCACCACCTGTGACGCCGTGCGGTTGGCTTGGTGCAGCAGCCGGGTGCAGATCTGGGCATACAAACGCGCCAACCGATTGCCGGCCAAGGCTGCTTTGTGCAACTCGTTGTCACCGGGCGTGTTCAGCGCCATCAGTTCACGGCGAAACGCATCGTCAAAAGGGGTGAACGCGTGTTGCTCCACTTGCAGTCGCAGCGCCGAGGTGGCGTTGGAGGCTTCGCAGGCTTTGGCGGTGGGTCTGTCAATGCGCACCAGCACGCCATCGATCCCGTCCAGCGAGGTGCCGGACATCAGGCCAATGTAGTGCTGAGGCTTGCCCTGTGCTGGCAACTTTATTGGACGTTGCTTTCACGCAGTTGGCTTGCCAAGGCCAGTTGCGTGCGGGCCAAGCTGGCCGTTTTGTTAAAGCCTGGGCGCGAGGCCACCGAAGAGGGACCGGTATTTTTTGCGGCCAAGGTCAAGGGGTCCACGTGCAGGCCGTTAATGCGAAATTCAAAATGCAGGTGCGGGCCCGTGGCCCAACCGGTCGAGCCCACGGCGCCGACCACCTCGCCTTGTTTCACCCCTTTGCCCTTGCTCACGTTGATGCGGCTCAGGTGGGCGTAAAAAGTGGACTGGCTGGCACTGTGTTTGACGATCACCACATTGCCGTAGCCGCTTTGCATGCCGGCAAATTCCACCACGCCGTCAGCCACGGACATCGCGGGCGTGCCTGTGGGCGCGGCGTAGTCCACACCCATGTGGGGACGCGCAGTTCCAAACAATGGATGCAGGCGCATGCCAAAGCCGCTGGACATGCGAGAAAAGCGCACAGGAGCGGCCAAGAACGTGTTTTTAAGGCTCTTGCCGTCCAGGCTGACATATTCGCCCTTTTGGCCGGGCTCTTGGAACCACATGGCTTGGTAGGACTTGCCGCCGTTGACCATTTCGGCGCTGATCACTTTGCCGGTGCGCAGCGGCTCCCCATCGGCCTCCAATGCCTCGTACACCACAGAAAAGCGCGAGCCTTTGCGCAGCGAGCGGTGAAAGTCGATCTGCGCTGAGAACATGTCAGACAGCTGGCTGGTGATGCTGTCCGGAATTCGGGCTTCATCGGCTGCGGCAAAAAGACTCGTGTCCACCACGGCGCCCGAGTACTGCAAGTTGGCCACAAGGGGGGCGGTTTCGTGCGTGGCGGTAAAGCCCGAGCTGCCAGGTTTATCGCCGCGCTTTATGGTCAAGCGCTGAAAGACGGTGTCGTTGTCGCTGCGCAGCCACCGGGTGGTGAGCGACAGCAGCTGCTGGCGCTCATTGGCCTGCGCGCTGATATTGCGCCCCGCGCGCCCCAGTGCGTCTTTGGCCAAGGCGTTTTTGCGGATGAAGCTGACCGCTTCGGGGTCCACAACGGCCAAGCGGCGCAGCAAACTCTCCGGCGTGTCCGAGGTGCGTGTCACTTCGCTGCGAAAGAGTTTCAGATCGTGCAGGTCCAGCGCGGCCGCTTGCTCATTGAGTTGAAGCGTTTGCACGGGTGTGGAGACGATTTGCACCGGCAGCAAGGCCGCATCAGGCCCCAAGTTGGCCAAAGCAAAGGCGCCTCCGCCACCGCCCAGCAGCACCAAGCCCAAGGCGGCCATGCATTGGCGTGGGTGCGACAACAAGAAAATCTCGATCTCGCCCAAAACACGCAAGACGTGCAAGACGGGAACCCGGATTTTCAAGGGCAAGGAGTAAACAAATTCTTCCATCGACCGCCAAATGTTCACCTTGGGTCTTGCAACAAAACAAGGCGACAACGGTGAGGAAACAAGTAGGGATACTAAAATAAGGTATCCGCGAAACGGTTTATTCTACCGCCCCGCGCTCTGGCCGACCAAATAAAAACCCTTATGAATCAAGCGCTTGTTACAAAATTCCCCGTGACCGACCAGGTCCAAGAGGCCATGGCGGTCACTCTGCGCGGCTGTGAAGAGTTGATCCCCAAGGACGATTGGCTTAAAAAATTGGCCAAATCGGCCGCCACCGGCGTGCCTTTGCGCATCAAATTGGGGCTGGATCCGACCGCGCCCGACATCCACATTGGCCACACCGTGGTGCTCAACAAAATGCGCCAACTGCAAGATGTGGGGCACCAGGTCATCTTTTTGATTGGCGACTTCACCAGCCTGATCGGTGATCCTTCTGGGCGCAACAACACCCGCCCGCCCCTGACGCCCGAGCAAATCAAGGCCAACGCGCAGACCTATTACCGCCAGGCCAGTTTGGTGCTGGACCCCAGCAAAACCGAGATTCGTTACAACAGCGAATGGAGTTTGCCTCTGGGCTCCATGGGCATGATTGAGCTGGCGGCCAAATACACGGTGGCCCGCATGATGGAGCGCAACGACTTTCATGACCGCTTCAAAGCTGGCACACCGATCAGCGTGCACGAGTTTTTGTACCCCTTGATGCAGGGCTACGACTCGGTGGCGCTCAAGTCGGACCTAGAGCTGGGCGGTACCGACCAAAAGTTCAACCTCTTGATGGGGCGCCACCTGCAGGTGGAGTACGGCCAAGAGCCCCAGTGCATCTTGACCATGCCACTGCTCGAAGGCCTGGACGGGGTGGACAAAATGTCCAAGTCCAAGAACAACTACATCGGCATCAGCGAGGCGCCCAACACCATGTTTGCCAAGGTGCTGAGCATCTCGGACACCTTGATGTGGCGCTGGTACACCTTGCTGTCCTTCCAGTCCATGGCCGCGATCGAGGCCTTGAAGCTGCAAGTGCAAGGCGGGCGCAACCCCAAAGAAGCCAAAGTGGCGCTGGCCAAAGAAATTACGGCGCGCTTTCATGGCGCGCCAGCGGCCGAGGCGGCGGAGCAAGACTTCATCAACCGCAGCAAAGGCGGCGTGCCCGATGAAATTGCCCAGGTGTCCTTGACGGGCGCCCCGTTGGGCATCGCGGCCCTGCTCAAGTCGGCCGGCTTGGCGCCCTCGGGCAGTGAAGCGGGCCGCTTAATTGACGGCGGCGGCGTGCGCGTGGACTCCACCGTGATCAGCGACAAGGGCCTCAAACTGGAAGCGGGCACCTACGTGGTGCAAGTGGGCAAACGCAAGTTCGCCCGCGTGACCCTCAGTAAAGCGCATGATTGAGCGCGTGATCAAGCGCATGAGCCCTTCAACCCGAGCGCACTTGTTGTCCCCACGCGGCATGCTGTGGTCTTCGGTGGTGGTGGCCGTGGTCACCATCACCCTTAAAACGCTGGCTTGGTACATCACCGACTCAGTGGGCTTGCTGTCAGACGCCATGGAGTCGTTGGTCAATCTGGCCAGCGCCATCTTTGGTTTGATGATGGTCACCGTGGCCGCGCAGCCCCCCGACGAAGACCACCCCTACGGCCATCACAAGGCCGAGTATTTTTCCTCGGGCTTTGAAGGCATTTTGATCATCGTGGCGGCTTTGGGCATCATCTGGGCCGCAGGGCACCGCATTTTCGATCCGCAGCCGCTAGAGCGTGTGGGCTGGGGCCTGGCGCTGTCGGTGGCCAGCTCGGCGCTCAATGCGTTTTTGGCCTGGGTCATGTTTGGCGCGGCCAAAACCCACCGCTCCATTGCGCTGGAGGCGGACGCCAAGCATTTGGTGACCGATGTCTGGACCTCGGTGGGCGTGGTGCTGGGCATCACGCTGGTGCACTTCACCGGCTGGTTGTGGCTGGACGCGGTGGTGGCGATGGGCGTGGCGCTGAACATTTTGAAAGAAGGCGGGCATTTGATCTGGCGCTCCTCGCAAGGATTGATGGACGAGGCCCTGGAGCCTGAGGTGAAGGTGGAAATTGACAAGGTGTTGGCCGACTTTTCGCACCAGCGCGGCGAAGTCGATATCGTGCGTTTTGACCATGTCACCACCCGCAAAGCCGGGCAACGCCGTTTTGTCGACATGCACATGCACATGCCGGCCAGCTGGACGTTGGGCCGCGCCGCGGCCGTGCGCTCCAGCGTGGAGCAGGCCTTGATGAGCGCGGTGCCGGGGCTGCGTGCCACCATCCAGTTGCTGCCCAGCGATGTGGAGGCGCACTTCAACGAGCCTCGGGACTTGATTTGATCGGCCTCATTCAACGCGTGAGCGAAGCGAGCGTGCGCATCAAAGGCGCTTTGGATGGCGCTGTGGATGGTGCTGCTGTGAACGGCGCTGTGCATGGCGATGTGGTGGGCGCCATCGGCCCAGGGCTGTTGGTGCTGGTCTGCGCCGAACAAGGCGACACCGAGGCGCAGGCCGACAAGTTTTTGGCCAAGCTGCTCAAGCTGCGCATCTTCAGCGACGCGCAGGGCAAGATGAACCACAGCGTGCAGGACCTGGACGGGCAGGGCACGGTGGGCGGGTTGCTGCTGGTGAGCCAATTCACATTGGCGGCGAATGTGCAGGGCGGCAATCGCCCCAGTTTCACGCAAGCGGCCGCGCCTGCCGAGGGCCGCCGCTTGTATGACTACTTGGTGGCGCAGGCCCGCTTGGCCCACCCGCAGGTGCAAACCGGGCAGTTTGCCGCCGACATGAAAGTGGCGCTGGTCAACGACGGGCCGGTGACGATCCCGATGCGCATAGCACCCAAGATTGTTCCTGCGATGACTCCCGCTATTGACCCTGTTTCCATGGACTCTTAAGTCCCCAAGGACATCGCCACCGATAATCGCAGGATGAATCCTTCTGAACTGCTTAATTTTTCTCGTTTGAATCTCTCGGCCACCGCTGTGGCCAACTTGACCCAGCTGGGCTACACCGCCATGACGCCCATTCAGGCGGCCAGCCTGCCTTTGACGCTGGCGGGCCAAGACCTGATCGCGCAAGCGAGCACTGGCAGCGGCAAGACCGCCGCCTTTGGCCTGCCTTTGGTGGAAAAATTGCAGGCCACCGACATGGCCATTCAAGCGTTGGTGCTGTGCCCGACCCGCGAGTTGGCCGATCAGGTCACGCAAGAGATTCGCCGATTGGCGCGCGCCACCGGCAACATCAAAGTGGTCACGCTGTGCGGCGGTGTGGCGCTGCGCGGCCAAGTCATCAGCTTGGAGCATGGCGCGCACGTGGTGGTGGGCACGCCGGGCCGCATTTTGGACCATTTGGAACGCGGCTCGCTGAACTTGCACGCCGTCAAGACCTTGGTGCTGGACGAGGCCGATCGCATGCTGGACATGGGTTTCATGGAAGACATTGCCAAGGTCGTCAAGCAATGTGCCAAAGACCGCCAGACCTTGTTGTTCTCGGCCACCTACCCCGAAGGCATTGCCAAGCTGGCGAGCCAGTTCATGCGCAACCCGCAAACCGTGACGGTGCAGGCGCAGCACAGCGCCACCAAAATTCGCCAAGTGTTTGTCCAGGTCAAAGAAGGCGAACGGCTGAACGCGGTCTCGCAGGTGCTGAACCATTTCCGTCCCGAGTCCACGCTGGCGTTTTGCAACACCAAGCAGCAATGCCGCGACCTGGTGGCGGTGCTGCAAGCGCAGGGCTTCAGCGCCCTGGCTTTGTACGGTGAGCTGGACCAACGCGAGCGCGATCAGGTGCTGATCCAGTTTGCCAACCGCAGCTGCTCCGTGCTCGTAGCGACTGACGTGGCTGCACGCGGCTTGGATGTGGCGCAGCTTGAAGCGGTGATCAACGTGGACGTGACGCCCGACTCGGAAGTGCACATTCACCGCATTGGCCGCACTGGGCGGGGTGATGCCGAGGGCTTGGCAATCAGTCTGGCGAGCATGGACGAGATGGGCAGCGTGGGCAAGATCGAGTTGCTGCAAGGGCGCGAGTCGGTGTGGATGGCCTTGGCCAGCTTGACACCGGCAGCGGGCGACGTTTTGCGCCCGCCCATGGCGACGCTTCAAATTGTGGGCGGGCGCAAAGAAAAAATCCGCGCCGGCGACGTGCTCGGCGCCCTGACGGGCGAGGCCGGTTTCACCCGCGAGCAGGTGGGCAAGATCAACGTCAATGAGTTCTCCACCTACGTGGCGGTGGAGCGCAGCATTGCCAAGCAAGCGGTGGACAAATTGTCCTCAGGCCGCGTCAAAGGCCGCAGTGTCAAGGTGCGGTTGATGGAAGACGCGCTGGGGCGCTAAAAACTGGTTGCTAAAAAATGGGCGCTAATAAATAAGCGCTAAAAAAGGGTGCTAAACAATGGGCGCTCATTTTGGCGCTGCGGCGTTGCGCCTCTGAGGGCGTCAAGCCCGAAGACTCAGCCTTTGCCGTAGGGGTTGCGAAACCCCATTTCTTTCAAGATGGCGATCTCGTAGTCTTCCATTTCGTCGGCGTCCGCCTCGCTGCTCTCGTGGTCCCAGCCTTGCGCGTGCAAGGCGCCATGCACCAGCAAATGGGCGTAGTGCGCTTGCAGCGTTTTGCCTTGCGCTTTGGCCTCTTGCGCCACCACCGGGGCGCACAGCACCAGGTCGGCGATCACCCGTGGGCTGTCTTGTGTCGCTTGCGCGTAGTCGAACGTCAGCACATTGGTGGCGTAGTCTTTCTTGCGAAATTCGTGGTTTAGGCGCTGGCCTTCTTGGGCGTTGACGATCCGCACCGTGATTTCGGCGTCGTCGCTCAATGCGTGGCGAATCCAGCGCGTGACTTTGTGGCGGGGCAGGGCGGCGCGGTGGCGTGGGGCGTCGGTCAGTTCGCCAAATTGCAGCGAGAGCTGGAGTTGATTCAAGGCCATAGGTTCAATGCGGTTCAGTGCAGTTCAGTGCAGTTCAGTGCAGTTCAGTTCAGTTCAATTCAGTTCAGTTCAGTTCAGTTCAGTTCAGTTCAGTGCGCTTCAGTCCAACGCTTCAGTCTGCACTGGCGCGGCGGCGCGGCGCGCTGCCCTGGGCCTCGTAGGCGTCCACAATGCGCGCGACCAAGGGGTGGCGCACCACGTCGGCGCTGGAAAAGCGCGTGAAGGCAATGCCTTTGACGCGTTTCAAAACGCGCTCGGCATCGATCAAGCCACTCATCTGCCCTTTGGGCAGATCGACCTGGCTCACATCGCCCGTGATGACCGCTTTGGCGCCAAAGCCGATGCGCGTTAAAAACATTTTCATTTGCTCCACGCTCGTGTTTTGCGCCTCGTCCAAGATCACAAAGGCGTTGTTCAACGTGCGCCCGCGCATGAAGGCCAAAGGCGCGATTTCGATGGCGTTGCGCTCAAAGGCTTTTTGCACTTTCTCGTACCCCATCAAGTCGTACAGGGCGTCGTACAGGGGGCGCAAATAGGGGTCAACTTTTTGCGACAAGTCGCCGGGCAAAAAACCCAGGCGCTCACCGGCTTCCACCGCAGGGCGTGTGAGCACGATGCGCTGCACCGCGCTGCGCTCCAGGGCGTCCACGGCGCAGGCCACGGCCAAGTAGGTCTTGCCCGTGCCGGCCGGGCCAATGCCAAAGCTGATGTCGTTGCTGGCAATGCTGTCCAGGTACTGCGCCTGCACGGGGGTGCGCGCTTTCAGGTCGGCGCGCCGGGTGGTCAAGTTTTGCGCGCCCTCTACGGTCTCGGGCATGGCGCTGTCGCCGGCGAGCATCAGCTGCACGGTGTCCTCGCCGAGGGTGCGGTCGGCCATCTCGTACAGGGCTTGCAGCAGCTCCAAGGCGCGCTGGGCTTTGGCCTTGGGGCCGTCCACCTTGAATTGCTCGTGGCGGTGCGCAATGCTCACTTGCAAGCCCGACTCGATGGTGCGCAGGTGCGCATCGGTGGGGCCGCACAAATTGGACAAGCGGTTGTTGTTGAGCGGGGTGAAGGTGTGTCTGACAATCAAGCTGATAATCCCATGTGGTGCAGGCGCGGCCCGAATCGGTCCGCAGCAAGTGCCCATGATAGGCACTTGAAACGCATTTCGATAGACAGTGAAGGCAAATTCCCCATGATCGGCAAGTTGACAGGCATTCTCAGCGACAAAAACCCACCCGAAGTGGTGATTGACTGCCACGGCGTGGGCTACGAAGTCAACGTGCCCATGAGCACGTTTTACAACCTGCCCGCGGTCGGGGAGAAGGTCAGCTTGCTCACCCATTTTGTGGTGCGCGAGGACGCGCAAATTTTGTACGGCTTTAGCGCCCCGGCCGAGCGCGAGGCGTTTCGCTTGCTGATCAAAATCTCCGGCGTGGGCCCGCGCACGGCGCTGGGCGTTTTGTCGGGCATGAGCGTGGCCGACTTGGCCCAGGCCGTGACGCTGCAAGAGGCGGGGCGCTTGGTCAAGGTGCCCGGCATTGGCAAGAAAACCGCCGAGCGCTTGCTGCTTGAACTCAAAGGCAAGCTGGGCGGCGAGGTGGGTTTGTTCACGGCGTTCGCCGGTGACGCGCATGGCGACATTCAGCAAGCCTTGCTCGCGCTGGGTTACAGCGACAAAGAGGCGGCCGCCGCGCTGAAAAATCTGCCCGCCGAGGTGGGTGTGAGCGAAGGCATCAAGTTGGCGCTCAAGGCGCTGACCAAATAGCGCAACGGTTGCCCCAACCGGCCGCCATTTCAGGAAAGACAGCAAAGCCTTTTTGGTAGCCACGCTATGACGAAAAAACCACGCACAGGCCCTTCATCGGCCTCAGTGAGGCAGCGAAGCAGAGGCTATCTGCCCAAAATCAATGGCAGCACCGTGTCGGCAGCTTTGTTGATAATTTATGCCACTAAGTGGCACAATTAGCCGTGAGGCGCGTTTTTAAGACCTCATACTTCGCTCGCTGGTTGCGCAAAACTGAGCTCAGCGATGAAGCGCTGTGCTCTGCAGTTGACGAAATGGCTCAAGGATTGATCGATGCAGACCTTGGCGGTGGGGTCGTCAAAAAACGCGTGGGGCATTCTGGCCGTGGCAAACGGGGTGGAGCCAGAACACTGGCCCTGGTCGCGACCAACAAGGGAAATCGATGGTTTTTGTGTACGGATTCGAAAAAAATGACCGTGCCAACCTATCGGATGATGAACTAGAAGCGTTGAAAGACCTGGCCGAGCAGCTATTGGCGAGGACTGGAAAACAATTGGCTGAGGCCTTGAATGATGGAACCTGAAGTGAGATATGCCATGACCACTAAATCGAAGGCCAAGAGCCAAATTTTTGAAGCAGTCCACGAAACTGTCAGCGATCTTCATCGCCTTGGCTTCATTGATAAACGCAAAATGCGCAAATTTGACGTGCTTTGTCTGGACCCCATCCCTGCATACGACAGTGAAAAAATTCGCGCTCTGAGGGACCATCTTCAGTTAAGCCAAGCTGTTTTGGCTTCGGTGTTGAACACCAGTATTTCGACCGTGCGAAAGTGGGAGCTTGGCGACAAGCACCCAAGCGGCCCCTCACTGAAGTTGCTGAACCTGCTGGATCGCAAAGGGCTGGAAGCGGTTATTTGATCGAGCTAGACCATCTGAGCGGCAAGCACATTGGAAAAAAATTGATCACCATCGGCCTGTTTCACCGGACCAACACATTACTATGATGCGGATGGTTTTGCAAGAATCCGTTCTTTTAAATTGGGGTATCCGTAATCTGTTGTTTATCAAGGCTCAAAGCTTGCCTTCTTCCATGAGCCTGACCGGCATTGATATGGATGCTCCGTAGTTCAAAGTTACCGCTGGTCCCTCGTGTTGATTTCGAGACTCGATGTTTCGCAAACTTGTAGGTCAAGCGATCTTCGCTATGGCCAGATACTCAGTATCCACGGCAGCGAAAAATCTCCTTTGGAGATACGTTCGCTTGACCATTCAAATCGACAGTTGCAAGCCAAAAAAGGACGCTATGGGCTGCGAAATGACGGACTTCAGACAACGCCATAAGCGTGGTGAACTAATGTTTTTAATGCTCATTATTTGACGAGGTGCTCGGTTTCATGTCAATGGAACATAGCCACCAACGAATGACCGCATCACGGCAAAGCTGCCTCACCGCAAGACCCATTCGCCCCGTGCTTTGATCGCCATGTACATGGCATCGGGTGCCAAATCTAGGTCGCCAGGCCAAACCACGACACCATCGGATATATGTGCCTGCTGAAAAATGAGGGGGTCGCGCAGAGTGGAAAAAACGCCAGTCAAGTGGCTCTGTTCAAACTGAACCTTGCCCACCGTTCCGTCCGCAAACTGCACTCGAAGGGCGAGCGGCGCAATGGCCTTTACATCAACAACATCCCATTCCATATCAGACCTCACTTCAAGGGTTCAATTTGCTTAGGCTGCTGCTTGTCCAAGCACAGCTGCCAGTCGTGCATCAATTCTTGCTGGTGAAGCTCAGCCCAGTCAAGAACAAGCTCCTGTGCGCGCCGTGGCAATTGGCCTGTTGAGATTGCCAGCAACTCAATATCCACAGTGGCCTTGAACTCAGCGTACTGCACATGAAAGTGAGGAGGCGCGTGGTCGTTGAAAAACATCCGAATCAAGATGCCGTAGAAAGAACTGATGGTTGGCATGGATAAACAATGAATTGCGGTTTAGTGTACGGCGATCATCGTGCCGGTGGCAACAACAAATGCATGTTTTACATTGAATAACCAATCCTCCAGCCCCCCCGTATGCCCGTTGGGCTCGATCGCACGCGGTGGTCATGAACCCACGCACTCCAAACTACCAAAACGGGCTCGACACGGGGTACGCCGATGCGAAGGCGGGCGCTGAAGTGATCGTTGCCTTTCGGATATCCTTTGTATATACTTGGGCGCATGAAGACCACTGGTTTAACCATCTCTACCTGGGGCAACAGCCACGGCATTCGCCTGAGCCGCGAGTTGATGCAGTCTTTGGGCATCACCCCCGATACCGCCTTGCAGGCCACGGTGCTGGCCAAGGGTTGTTTGGAGCTGCGCGCGGTGAACCCGCGCCCCAGCTTGCAAGACAAATTGGCGGCGTTTGACCCGCAGGTGCATGGCGGCGAGGTCATGCACGGTGCGCCTCAAGGCTCCAAGTTTGGTGGCGCGCCATGACGCGTGCGCTGTGGGTGCCGGAGCGCCAAGACATCATCTGGATCCATGTCAAGCCGCAGGTCGGCCGCGAAATTCGCGATATGAACGATACGAGCGATACGAGCGATATGCACCCCCTGCTGGTGCTCTCGCCCAAGTCGTTCAACGACAAAACTTCCATCGTGATTGGCCTGCCCCTGTCGAATGCCGCCTCCAACGCCACCAACCCGTTTGCGATCGACCTTAGCCCATCGGCCAAACACGCCAGCTACATCATTTGCAACCAGCCCAAGAGCTTTGACTGGCGACAGCTTGGCGCCACCCCGCACCCCTGGAAGCGGGTGAGTGACGCCATCTTTCATTCAGCGCGCCTTGAGCTTAACGACATCCTTGAGTTGGTGAACCCATGAGCATTCAAATCGACGACTTCGCCCCCGCCCCTGATAAACGCATGGTCTCGGCGGTGCCAGAGACCCCGCAAGAGGAGGCCATTGAGCGCGCCTTGCGCCCCAAACTGATGGACGAGTATGTGGGCCAGGTCAAGGTGCGCGAGCAGCTTGAAATTTTCATCAGCGCGGCCAAGATGCGCGGCGAGCCGCTGGACCATGTGCTGCTGTTTGGCCCCCCGGGTTTAGGTAAAACCACGCTCAGCCACATCATTGCCGCCGAGCTGGGCGTGAACCTGCGCCAGACCAGTGGCCCGGTGCTGGAAAAACCCAAAGATCTGGCCGCCTTGCTGACCAATCTGGAAAAAAACGATGTTCTGTTCATCGACGAAATCCACCGCCTCTCGCCCGTGGTGGAGGAAATTTTGTACCCTGCGCTGGAGGACTACCAGATCGACATCATGATCGGCGAGGGGCCGGCCGCGCGCAGCATCAAGCTGGACTTGCAGCCCTTCACCTTGGTGGGCGCCACCACCCGCGCCGGCATGCTGACCAACCCGCTGCGCGACCGTTTTGGCATTGTCTCGCGGCTGGAGTTTTACACGCCTGAAGAGTTGGCGCGCATCGTCAAACGCAGCGCCGGGTTGCTCAAAACGCCCATGGATGAGGCCGGTGGTTTTGAGATCGCACGCCGCTCACGCGGCACGCCGCGCATCGCCAACCGCTTGCTGCGCCGGGTGCGTGACTACGCCGACGTCAAAGGCAAGGGCCTGATTGACCAAGGCATTGCGCAAAAAGCCCTGACCATGCTGGATGTGGACCCTGAAGGCTTTGACCTGATGGACCGCAAGCTGCTCGAAGCGGTGATTCACCGCTTTGATGGCGGACCGGTGGGCCTGGACAACATTGCCGCCAGCATTGGCGAGGAGCGCGACACGATCGAAGATGTGATTGAGCCGTATTTGATTCAGCAAGGCTATTTGCAGCGCACCCCGCGTGGGCGTATGGCCACCTTGGCCGCGTTTCGCCACTTGGGCGTGACGCCTCCGGCCTCGTTTGGGGTTTGATTTCCGCCTCAGAGGTCAGCCTCAGAGGTCAGCCTTAGATGCCAGCGTGTGAGATCAGAGTGCGCACGATGAGGCTGTCCAAGACACAGCGCCGCTGAGCCTTAAGCGGTGGTTTCATCGCGGGCCATGTCCTCGATGTGCGATTTGTCGGCCCAACCGACCAGCGACAGCCCTTGCGGCGTCCACAGCAACCGGTTCACGGCGGTGTTCGTCAGGTCCCAGGTGCGCGGCGCTTGCAAATCCAGGCGCGTGGCGGCGCGGTACAAGATGTCCATCACCCCACCATGGGCCACCAACACCATATTGCCGCCAACATGTGCGCCCGCCAGTTGGTTCACTGTGGCCAGTACCCGCTCGCGCATGACCCGCAAGGACTCGCCACCGCCTGGAGGCGCCCAATCGGGGTCGCGTTTGCGCCAGCGCATCGAATCCTCGGGCAGGCTGGTTTCGATTTCGGCAAAGGTCTTGGCCTCAAAGTCCCCAAAGCCGCGCTCACGCAGTCCGGTGTGGGTTTGTAGCGCCACATTCACGGCCGAGCCAATCGCTTGCGCGGTCGCGTAGGCGCGCAGCAAGTCGCTCGTGTAGATCGCATCAATCTGCTCTTGCGCTGCCAGGGCTTGGCCCAAACGCGTGGCTTGCCATTGCCCTGTCTCGTTCAGCGGAATGTCCAGTTGGCCTTGGATGCGGGTGTCCACATTCCAAGCGGTTTCTCCGTGGCGAATGGCCAAAATACGGGTGACTTGCATGGGGAGGTTCAACTACGGTGTGAGCTTGCGCTTTAGCGGGCAATGTCGATATTCACCTGCCGCAAAGTGGCGGGTGGGTTGGGAAAGTCTTGCAGTGCGGCTTGCATCAGCACCGGGAAAATGGTGTTTGCGTCGGCCCAAGGCCCGTTGTGCACCGCCTGGGTTTCGTAGACCACCTGGGCGCTGCGCAGCTCGCGCATCACCAAAGTGACCTCGTACTGGTAATGGGTGGGCGGGGGAAAGCGCATACCAAAGCCCATACCCATACCCATACCGACGCCATGGCCCCAGTAGCCGTTCATGCCCACG
>CANGEG010000064.1 GCA_947452725.1 Comamonadaceae bacterium
GAAAGGCACGGGTGTCGGTCGGATCTCCCAGGCCAATTGCAGGTTCTCTCTGACGCGCATGGTTTGCAGCGTGCCGCGCCCCTCCGGCACATGCAGCATTCCCTTATGCGCCAGATGGTGAGTTTGCGCTTTTCCAATGTCAACACCATCAAAAGCTGTGCTGCCGCCAGTGATGGGGAGGATGCCCGAAATAGCGCGCATCAAGCTGGTCTTACCCGCACCATTGGCTCCGACTACTGCGACCGTCTCCCCTTCGTGCACTTGTAGCGAGATGCCGCGCAGGGCCCGAATGGGGCCATAACTGGCGCTCAGGTTACGCACATCAAGAATGATTTTTTCCATGACTATTCAATCCTCGCCGAGGTATGCCCTGAGGACATCTGGATGACTCAAGACCGCTTCAGGTGTTCCCTCGGCAATTTTTTTACCGGCGTCCATCGTGACCAGCCGGTCAGACAGCTGGCGGATCAGGTGCATGTCATGCTCAACCAACATGATGGCACCCACCTGATCCTTGAGCCTCTGAATATCGGTAATCAATTGCAGCGTTTCGGACTCGTTCATGCCGGCGGCCGGCTCATCGAGTAAAAGTAGTTGCGGCTTGCCGGCCAGCGCGCGGGCAATTTCTAGCCTGCGAGCATCTCCGTAAGACAGCGAGCCAGCAGACAGGTTGGCCTTGTCGGCTAGCTGCAGCATTTCGAGCCAGTGCATCGCCTGCGCCTGTTCAGCCTGGTTCGAACCTGACCTGAACATCGAGCTGAATAAGTGGGTCGTATGCTGCTTATAGGCCACTAGCACGTTTTCCAGAACCGACATGCGCTTGAATAAACGGATGTTCTGGAAGGTGCGGCCCACGCCCAGGCGGCTGATCGCATGCATAGGCAGCTCGGTGATATCGGTCCCATTCAACACGACGCGACCTGAAGTTGCGCGGTAAAACCCGGTGATGGTGTTGATCAGCGCCGTTTTGCCCGCGCCGTTTGGGCCCACGATGCCCAGGATCTCGCCTTGGTGTACCTCAAGCTCAAGACCGTCCAGCGCACGTACGCCACCGAAGTATTTGCAGAGCGCAGAGACGCTCAGGACTGCTTTTTCTGTCATGTTTTTTTCCAGCGAGAGCTCAGTGTGCGAAAGGACAACAGGCCCTGAGGTTTAAACAGCAGCATCAGCAAAATGGCCAGGCCAAACACTGACGGGCGCCACTGCGCCAACATGCGAAAATATTCTGGTAGCAGCGTCATCACGGTCGCACCCAGTAGTGCTCCCCACATGTTATTAACACCGCCCAGCACCACATAAAGCACCACATAAACCGACAGCAGAATGTCGAAGCTTTCCGGCCGGACAAAACTCATATAGTGTCCAAAAAGCGAACCGGCCACCGCCGCGATGAAGGCGCCGCCACAAAAGCCGATCAGTCGCACCACCGGCACATTGATGCCCAGCGAGGCGGAAACACGGTCGTCTTCCCGAACGGCGTCAAAGCTCCGTTGCAATGGGGTTCGCGAGAGCCAGAACAACGCAACGCCCACAAGACCCACTGCGATGAACACTGACGTAAGGCTGGCCCCCACCATACCGCCAAAACCAGCGACGCCGCCGATGTATTCGACGTTTTCCAAAAGCACCCGGCCGCAGAAAGTGATACCGATCGTTACCAGAATCAGGTACACCCCGCGCAACCGCAGGGCTGGCCAGCCCACCAAGGCCGCAACGACGGAAGATAGTAGCGCTCCGGTTAGCGTTGCGGGCAACAGTGGCCAGCCAAAGTTGACAGTGAGCACGCCCGCCGCATAGCAACCGATCGCCATGAAAGTGCCCTGGGCAAATGAGAGGCTGCCCGTCATAAGTACAAGATAGACGCTCCAGGCCAGCAGCACATTGATGCCTGTAAAGAAGAGTTGATCGGCGATCATGCCCGTTGCTCCCGCGCGTGGATGCCGCCGCCAAAGAGTCCATTGGGCAGGAAGATGAGAACCGCAAAGAGGGTGACCCATGCAGTCATTTCTACGAGCCGCCCTAAGCCCATCTGGAACATCAACGCCTCCAGTACCCCAATCAGCAATCCGCCAACCAAAGCGCCGCGCAGGTCGCCCATGCCTCCAATCGCCATGATGGCAAGTGATTTCAGCCCAAACGATAGGCCAATTTCCGAGCTGGCTGCTCCTCCTCGCAGTGCCACCAGCAGTCCACCAACAGCCGCAAGGGCTGAAGACAAAAAGAATACAGCCTGAGTAACGCGCCTTACATTGATGCCCAACAGTGATGCCGAAACCGTTGATTCAGCCAAGGCGCGGATCTGTCGGCCCATGCGGGACTTTTGAAGCAGGATGTGCAAAAGCGCCATCAGCACAAAAGCAACGGCCAGAATCACTAGTTGCAGGTTCAGTACGGTCGCGCCGAAAAACGTCTGGCCAGTCTGCAGCCATTGACTATCAAATTTGAGCGGTACCGGCTCGGTCCCCCATACCTTGTGAACCAAGTCGGTGACGATGAGGCCCAGCGCCATCGAAGCCAGCGCCGCAGTGATCTTGCCCTCGGCCGTCTGGAAGCGGCGAAAAGCGATGAATTCCGTAGCCAGGCCCAGCAAGCCGCCGGCCAAGAAAATTACGATCAGCGCGAGTTGCCAGGGCAGTAAGCTGACAGAGGCTACAGCGACGAAGCCGCCGACCATGAAAACTTCCGAGTGGGCAAAATTCAGCTTATCCAAAGTGCCGATCACCAGCGAGAAACCGATCGCGACCAGCGCATACATCGCTCCTGTGACGATTCCATTGAGTATTTGACCAGCAAGCATGAGCGGTTCCCCTTAGCCACAAAAATGATGTTAAACATGTGCCTCATTTTTCGAGGCGGTGCAGAACCTTGAGCATGAGTTGCGTAAATACGGCGCGCTCTTCCACCGTCAGCGGTAAGACAAGCCATTTCTGTATGTCGTGCACGGCCGCTGAGGCCTGCTTGAGCAGCGCCTCGCCTTCATCTGTGAGGTACAGCAGCCGCAGTCGCCGGTCGTCTGGAGAAAGTCGGCGTTGCATCAGGCCGCGTGCTTCCAGTCGGTCCACAACGCCGGCAATTGTGGAGGTATCGATATAAATTTCGCGTGACAGTGTGCTCTGGTCCAGTCCAGGGCGCTGAGACGTGCTCATCAATGCTGCCCATTGGATTGGCGTAAGGCCAGTTTCATCCAACTCGGCAGTAAAGCGCATGACAGCGAGCTGGTGCAACCTGCGAAACAGGTGCCCCGGCATGTCGTCCAGCTTGATGACTTTCTTTGTGGCCATGGTTACCGTATGAATTCGTAATCAGCAGGCTTGAAAGTGGCCGTGATGTTCCAGTAGTCCATCAGGCTGTGCGGCCAGGTCTGCGATGCGCGGCCCTGGCTGTTTTTGTACCAACTGGTGGTGCGTGCAGCACCCCAGGCGCGTTTAAGGTTACCTGCGTCGACCCACGCGTTGTATTCTTCGAAAGGTTCGACTTTGCAGTCCAACGCCTTCTGCCCGGTGGCCAGCAAGTGGCCAATGGCACGCATTGAATACTCCACCTGACATTCAGAGGAAAAGATGGCGCTGCCGTTGATGACAACCGCTGTGTTGGGTCCACCGGTCATGAACAGGTTTGGAAAGCCCGGCACCATGATGCCCAGATAAGCACGGCAGTCTCCGTCCCAGCAATCACGGTGCAGTTCGCGACCAGCCAAGCCGGTGATCTTTATCGGTGAGAGAAAGTCCGAAGCCTTAAAACCGGTCGCAAAAACAATCACATCGAAATCATGCAAAACGCCATCTTTGGTATATATGCCTGTGGCAGTGATTTCCTTGATGCCCGTGGTGTTCAGATCCACATGCGGCATTTTCAGCATGGTGGCCCACGCACCGTTGTCGCGCAGCATGCGTTTGGCAGCGGGTGGGTAATTCGGCGTCACTTTGGCCAGCAAGTCGGGCCGGTCCTTGTACTGGCCAGCCATCCAGGCCAGGCAACCCTGACGCAGTTCTTCGTTGGCACGGCCGACGGAGACGGGGTGGTCCCAGCCTTCGTCTACTTCCGTCAGCGGCAGGCGCCCTTCAACCGCGATCCAGAATTGCCAGAAGCGAAACCACCGACCGTAGAAGGGCACATGCTTGAGCAGCCACTGCATGCCGGGCTTGATGTCGTCGTGGTAAGTGGGTGTTGGCAGCATCCAGGGCGGGTTGCGCTGGAACACGGTTAAATGCGACACGCTTTCTGCAATCGATGGGCCGATCTGAAAGGCGCTCGCACCGGTGCCCACCATCGCCACCCGCTTGCCCGCCAAATTTGGCGACTGCGGCCACTTGCCCGAGTGAATGACTTGACCTTTGAATGTATCGATACCAGGAATGTCCGGGAAACTTGGCCGGCTCAAAATGCCGACTGCGGTGATTACTGCGTTAAATTCTTCTTCAACCAGACCTCCACGGGCGTCACGAACGCTGAGCGTCCAGCATCCACGCGCCTCATCAAAGCGCATGGCATCAATTTCGGTGTTGAAATGGATCCTGCTGCGAATGCCGGTAAAGCCTGTTACGGTTTGCAAGTATGCTTGTATCTCGGGCTGACGTGAGAATTGTTGTGGCCAGTCAGGCTTTTGCGCAAAAGAAAGGCTGTAGGCAAAGTTAGGTGTGTCCAGGCGGCAACCAGGGTATCTGTTATCCCACCAGACGCCGCCAACCTCTTCGTTTTTTTCATAGACGGAAAAATCGACGCCCGCCTGCTGCAGACGGTAAGCGGCTGCGATTCCACTCACACCTGCGCCGATCACGGCAACACGAAAACTCCTGGATGGTGCGATATCACCCAGGTTCCAGTCGGGGGCGCCCATGTCACGAATGATGCTTAATTCATGCTCCAACAGAGGCCGCAGTTCCTCAAGGTCACCGCGAACAAGATAGGAGACACATTGGTCAATCAGTGATTGGGGTGGTGCGTTCTGCACAGTCTGCCCACTGTCACGGAATTTGATGATGGCCGCAACGGCCAGGCGTCTTGCTTTATCTTGGGCCTCCATGCTCATACCGCCCTGAGGCGCGATCGAAGTCATCATGGGCGGCGTCGGGGGCTTGAGATCTGGTGAGATCAGCGAAGTGTCACCGGTGATCATGGCAAGAGTGGCCAACAGTGCGGGAAGGTCGGCCTGATCTACCGCTTGGCGAATCAAATTGTCAGTCAGGTCGATCTTCTCAACCCGATTGAAGCCCCCTAAACCATTGCCATTAACCATAGTTGAAGGCGTATTTATCTGTTGCTGCATAGTCTTGAATTTCTTATTATTCGTACGAATAAGAATAATTTGCATGCGTACGAATGGATGAAATCTTAAGGCAGCTTTTGTAGCTTGTGCATTATGGAATTCCCTAGTGCCAATGTCAGGTAATTCAGCTTTCTCCCACTGGCAACATGTCTTGCATTGAGAGGGCATAGACAGCATGTTGCCAAAGAAGATTGAATGGGCTATCGATCATGCTTTTGGTCATCTCATCTCATCTTGTCTCGAACCCATTGACGCTGTCCAGGTCCAGCCAAGTATCGAAGTGTTCTGATATATTGATTTGTTAGATAAAACGCAGTTTAGGCCATCATCTTCCCGCACATTGCACATTGCACCGCAACAACCACTACCCCCCCCAAGGAATTCTCGCTATGAAAATCAAGTTGTTCGTCGCGTTTTATATCGCCACACGACCATGACCAATACAACAGCTGCAGATCAGCAGAGCAACTCTATGGCCAGCCACCTGCTCGGCACTTGGAAGCTGATTTCGGTCATCCGTGAAGAGGTTCCCTCGGGTACCATAATCGACTTGATGGGGCCGAATCCACAGGGGTTCATCACTTATTCAGCGGATAGCCGGATGGTGGCCTTACTCGTGCGAAGTGATCGCAAGAAGCCTGCGGCCAAGACCGCTACGGCAGATGAGGCTGAAAATTTGTTTCGCAGTGTCATCAGCTATGCTGGCACTTACACTATCTCCGGCAATAAGGTGACCCATCACGTTGATATTTCGTGGAACGAAAGTTGGACAGGAACCAAGCAAGTGCGTATCTTTAAGTTCGAGGGCAACAGAGTATCCCTTTCAACTCCCGTCTCGCCAGACCCTTTTGATGGAAAGATGAGCATCCGTAGTTTGGTCTGGGAAAAAGTGGAATAGTGAGATAGACAGATCCGCGCGTGCTCTAGACTTTTCACAAAAAGGTTGATGTGAACAACCAAGTTAGGGCGTCAAATTAACGTTGCGCCAAACGGCCACACCTTGCTGCCACAGCTTCTTTGCTGAACGTAGTTTGCGAACTGACGTGCAGGCAGATGACGCTGAATGTAAGTATGCTGACCGCCAGTTGCATGGTACTTAAAGGCATATGGAGTCATGAAATTCATGCATTCTTCGTATGTTCGAAATTGATTCGAAACGTTACATGCAATTGCAAACAAAACTCACTTGATCTCAGTTCAGCTTTCTCGCGTTATAGAAACGAATGAGTGGATGGGTTCAATGAAAAGCCAATGTAGCACCACGCAGAATGGCTGTGAATTCAGACAGTGAACTGGGAAGACTGTTGCCTCGCCAAACCACATGTTGGTTGGTTCTGCACAAGACCAACTTGTGTTCATACGCTGCTGGAATTTCGGTTTGATCAGTCAGATCTATAAGGACAACTGGGATGTTGTTCGCTTTTCTGAGTCTAACAAGAGGTGCACATCAACGCGGTTATCAAACTTAAGCAAGCTGTAGCCCTTGCCCAGTAAGTCGTAAATCGATTTGCCATTTCCCAGCAAAAGTGGGGCGCACGGCAGCCTGGAAGATTGAAGGGCGTAAACGACCCCATTGAATACTCAGGCGCTGGGTCAGCTTCGTGCGCAATGATCGGAGAGTCTTCTTAGTAATAGCCAAAGTTGAGACCTTCGCCACAAAACTGCTGCACGTTCAAATCGTCGGCTTCCATGCCGATCAAAGTTCGTACTGCGTATCCCTCGGAATCCAAGGCCTCAACATTCTGCGGCACAGGGAATCTGGCTTTTAGCATTTTTTGCGCGTGGCTCATGACGAAATGAGATGCTTGTTCAGTGATGGGATGTCGTTCTGCCTCGTAGGCATCCAAAATGGACGGATCTGCCCAGCCTTTTAACGCAGCAACCACCAACCAAGCCAAGTTGGTGGCACAGGCAAGTCCAGCAGTCATGCCATAGCCAGCATAAGGAACCCAAATGTGGGCAGCATCACCTGCTAAAAAGACACGCGGTTTGCGGAACCGATTGGACAACAAATGCCTGCCCACCCAATCTTCTTTGGTATTGATCGGATATTTTAAATCGGCATCCACGCCCAAAATATGTCGAATAGATTGATCACGGTCGACCGAGTCAAACTCTGGTTCATCTGGGTGAAGGTGGTTATGCACCAGCGAATTTTCATAGCCATCAATTGCAAACACCGTGCCACTTCTTCGGGTGTTGACGGAGTAATAGCATCATGCGAGCTAGCCGGGCAATAAACTGACCAGTTCGGTCGCTCCAATGTAGGTGGACTGCTCTCGCTGAATCATTTCAGTGCCTTCCAATTTAGTGCCTATTTTTTTCACAAAAGAACTACCATCATCGCCTCCAGCCAAGCATCTATCGCGCACCGTTTGGCTCACTTGTGTGTCGAAATTCAGCAAGCTGGCACTCACACCGTTTTCGTATTGTCGAATGTCCGTCACTTGGGTTATGTTGAGCAGCGTTACCCCTTGGTGTGAAATGCGAGCTTCAGCAGCAAGGGTTCAAGTTAGATTTGATTGATGCAGTGGGGCGGCTCTGGGGCAGCCCAGCCGGTATCAAGACCTTGCATTTCGGTTTAAGGATGCTTCCGACTTGGAATGTGAATGCGCGTCAGTTCCATGCCCGTCATGGAAGCTCGAAACACCACATCGTTTGGGAAGTCGTTTGGCAGTCCTGCGTCAAGTAGCGTTGCCGCAACGCCCAACCGCCCTAAGTGTTACATTCTGCGTTCCGACACATGATTGCATTTCACATTAGGTGGTTGCGCAAAATCACGAATTTCAGCCATCAAAACTTGCACGCCTCTTTGTGCCAAATCGGTAGCCAGCGTCAAGCCTACGGGCCCTGCGCCCTCGACCATCACATCACTGTCAAATTTTGAAGAAATAAAATATTTAATCCAGTTTAATGTTCGCTTGTTTGATCACCTTGGCCCACTTTTGCGTTTCGCTTTTGATATAGGCTTCGAGCCCTTCACTGGTGGAGGTAATCGGCTCCATGCCGTTCTGCAACATCTGTGATTTGATCGCCTCATCATTCAAAGTTGAAGTGAATTCTGCATTGAGTCGTTGAATAATTTTTGGCGATGTGCCGGTAGGTGCCACCAAACCAAACCAGCCTGTAGAGTCATAACCTGTAAGGCCGCTTTCGGACAGTGTGGGCACCTCGGGCAAATTGCTTAAACGTTTAGGGCTGGTTACGGCAAATGCTTTGAGCTTGCCTGATTTGATATGCGGAAGTGCGGCAGTCAAGTCGATCACCGAAAGTTGGATTTGCCCAGACAAGGTGTCCATGGCTGCAGGGCCCGAGCCTCTGTAAGGCACTTCGATCAATTTGATGTCGGCCATTTGAATGAACAAGGCAGTTGACAAATGCATGGCGGTGCCATTACCGCCATGTCCAATAGATACCTTCCCGGGTTGCGACTTTGCCAAAGCAATGAGCTGCTGTATGTTACTAGCTGCCACAGAAGGATGGCCGACTAGAACAAATGGAATGGAGGCCAACATGGTAATGGGTACAAAATCTTTGGCCACCTCGAAGGGCATTTGCGGATAAAGGCTTGGGTTGGCTGCCAGGCCACCCGCAGCGCCAACACCCAATACATAACCATCTGGAGTGGCTTTGGCAACCAGACTTAAACCAATGTTGCCGCCAGCGCCAGGACGGTTGTCAATAACCAAGGGCTGGCCCAATTTTGCATTCAGTCGAGTGGACAAAATTCGAACCATGGCGTCAGTGGCACCACCGGGCGGAAAAGTTACCACCATTTTGATAGGCCGGTTGGGGTATTCTGGAGTCTGCCCAAAGCTATTAAATGTAAGCAAACTGGCGAAGAAAAAAACAGAAAGAAAATGGAAAAATTGCACTGAACGACGGTTCATTAGAACTCCTAGATTGCAGGCACTATAGACGTGCCATTCTTCAAATTCAATAGGGTTTTGCCTAAATTTTCCTGCTTCCTTGAGCCCGTTTTTGGCTTCACAGAATTGTGATGAAGCTCACCGTCTTTTGGTGTCATCATTTCTGTCCTTGCTTGAAGTGTCATGGCGTTCAGATTGATCAAATCAGCTGCTGTCAATTTCACTTTCTTTCTATTAACGGCAACCACGATGCCCGTGATAGTTTTAATAACTAGTTCTTTTGCTACAAGAGCCGCATTCCATTCTAAATTCGGGAGTTTCTTCAAGCATCAAGAACATGCAAATTACCTGAGCGGCAACCTGAGACGCAAATCATCATGGACTTGTTGTCTGCTTTCTCCTGCTTCGTTAAGATCTGATCTCGGTGGTCAACTTCACCCGACAAAACCTTGGTCTCACAGGATCCGCACACACCTTCCCGGCAACTGAAATCTGGCTTGAGAACTGAATGCAGCATGGCGTTAAGCAGGCTCGAGCCGGCGGACACTTGAATTTTCTTCCCATACCTTTTAAGTTCCACGAAGGAGGGTGTCCCGAATTTTGTGCAAACGGAGCGAGTATTAATTCGTCGGCTTCCTATTCCCAAATTGATTGGTAAACCGGTTCAGCACGGGCTGCCAGTTTTGCACCGGCATCGTCCACCTTTTTGCAATGTTGTTCAATGCCAAATAGAACAGTTTGAGCAACGCCTAGTCTCTGGGGAATGCCCCACGGTTATTCGAGATCTTGCGCAAACTCATGTTCACGGACTCGATGGCGTTGGTCGTGTAGATGGTCTGACTGGCCTCTGAAACCGTGGTCTTGCCTTGAGTGATTTCCATAACCAATGCGGCTAAGCACTTGGCCGTCCAGCGTTTGATGTCTTCTTCCATCTTCATGCTCATTTGTGTTTCCTTCAAAGATAACACCTGAGCAGAAATTCACTGGGTCAATACACGACACACCAAGGGCACAGCAGACGGGTTTCACTGCTCGCCCCGTTGCAATACTGGCGATCGCGCAATCCACATTTTTGCTTTGGCAAAATCCACTGCCACCTTGAGAATCTCGTTCTCCAAAGTTTTACGCCCAAGTGCGCCTTCAAGTTGTTTAATGCGGCGCATAGCCTCTTGCAGTTCAGACGCTGGCACCACGGTTTCTTTGGCGCCAACAGCCATCAGTGAGCCTTGCAGATAGGCCTTCGCCATTGAAAGAGTTCAGCCGCTGAGATGCCGAACTGCCGGGCAACCATCGAGACGGAACTGCCAGGTTCGTTGGTCTGTTTGGCGATTTCAAGCTTTTGCTCGAGGGTCCAGCGCCTGCGGCGCTGAAGGTGGTGACCAGCCTTCACCCTGAAAAGCGTTGCTGAAGACATAGTCATATCCATGGTCGTATTCCTATTTCTTAGTTTAAGGAATACCGACGGGACTGTGATTCAGGGGGCTAATTCAGTCTCACTACACACAGATCGGCGGTTCGTTGATGACTTATTGCATCACAAGGACGTTGAATGAAACGAACCAAAGTTTAGGCCGTCCGTTTAGATGCATTTTGAACGATCACGCGCTCATACCTTGATGCCTTAACAAAGCATCCAAGTTGGGTTCGCGACCGCGGAAGGCTTTGAACGACTCCAGCGCGGTGCGGCTGCCACCGGCTTCCAAAATAGCTTCTCTGTAGCGTCGGCCAGTTGCGATGTCGTGGCTGCCGTCACTGTGCATGGTTTCTTCAAACGCTGCGTAGGCGTCGGCGCTCAGCACTTCGGCCCACTTGTAGCTGTAATAACCGGCTGCGTAGCCACCGGCAAAGATGTGGCTGAACGTATGGGCCGAGCGGTTGAACGCGGGGGAGGGCAAAACCGCCACTTCGGCACGAACGGCATTCAGCAAAGGCATGAAGTCTTGCGCGGGGTCGTGGGATGAGTGCAGCAGCATGTCGAACAGCGCAAACTCGATTTGGCGCAGCGTTTGCAAACCGCTTTGATAGTTTTTGGCAGCCACCATTTTGTCAAACAAGGCGCGCGGAAGCGGTTCGCCGGTATCTACGTGGGCGGTCATGTGGCGCAGCACTTCCCATTCCCAGCAAAAGTTTTCCATGAATTGGCTGGGAAGCTCCACAGCGTCCCATTCCACGCCGCTGATGCCTGAGACATCGTGCTCATTCACTTGGGTGAGCATGTGATGTAAACCGTGACCAAATTCATGAAATAGGGTCGTCACATCGTCATGCGTGAGCAATGCGGGTTTGCCGTCTACGCCTTCAGCAAAGTTGCAGACCAAGTGCGCTATTGGCGTTTGCAGCTGGCCAGTGTCTGGGCGCAGCCAGCGGGCGCGGACATCGTCCATCCAGGCGCCGCCGCGCTTGCCGTTGCGGGCGGGCTGGTCAAGGTAAAACTGGCCAACCAAGGCGCCCTGGCGCTCAATCCGGTAAAACTGTACAGCCGAGTGCCAAACGGGCGCGGTGTCGTCCAGGATACTGACTTCGAACAATGTCTCGATGATCTTAAATAAACCGGCCAGCACCTTGGGAGCGGTAAAGTACTGTTTGACCTCTTGCTCGCTGAAGCTGTAGCGGGCCTCTTTGAGTTTTTCTCCTATATAAGGCCAGTCCCAAGCCTGCGGATCAGTTAGGCTGAGGTGTTCTGCCGCAAATGATTTCAAATCAACCACGTCTTTTTGGGCAAAGGGCTTGGCCCGTGTGGCCAGATCGCGCAAGAATTCAATCACCTTTGTGGGCGATTCGGCCATTTTGGGTACCAGCGACACTTCGGCGAAATTGGCGTAACCCAACAATTGCGCTTCTTCTAGGCGGAGGGCCAAAATGTCTTGAATTAAGGCGGTGTTGTCAAAACCCTGCGCGTCCCCCACGGACTGGTCGGAGGCGCGGGTCACGTAGGCGCGGTAGAGCTTTTCACGCAGGGCGTTACTTTGCGCAAACTGCATCACCGGCAAGTAGCAGGGCATTTTCAGAGTGAGTTTGTAGCCGGCTTGACCGTCTTTTTCGGCGGCGGCGCGCGCAGCTTGCTGCACGTCATCGGGCACGCCCGCGAGTTCCTCGGCTGTCACGAAAAGGGCGTAACTGTCGGTGGCGTCCAAAGTGTTTTCGCTGAACTTTTGACCAACTTCGGCTTGGCGCTCTTGAATTTTCGCAAAGCGATCCTTGGCAGCACCCGTCAACTCCGCACCGCCTAAGACAAAGTTGCGCATGGCGTTGTGATGCGCTTTTTGCTGTGCGGCGCTCAAGCTGGAGGTGGCTATGGCTTTGTATTTGGCATACAAGCGCTCGTCGGCGCCCAACCGGGTCCAGAACTCGGTGATCTTGGGTAAGGCCGCGTTGTAGGCGGCGCGCAGCTCGGGGCAGTCGGCCACGCTGTTCAAGTGACTCACCATGCCCCAGGCGCGGCCCAGACGTTCGGTGGCTACATCCAGCACCAGGGCAATGGCTTGCCATTCGGCTGGGAAGATGTCTTGGGTGACCTGCTCCAAAGCAGTTTCGGCTTGCACCAGCAAGGCGTCTACTGCCGATTTGACATGGTCGGGAGTCACGGCATTAAACAAAGGCAGATCGGCAAAGTCGAGCAAAGGATTGGTCATGATGTTCAGTGTGCTGGGCCGTTTGAAAAGAGAGAGAAAGGGCTATTCATCAGCTTCAGTTGGAGGCGCTTTCGGCGGCTTCAAGGGTGTTGACCAGCAGCATTGTGATGGTCATCGGCCCCACGCCACCGGGCACGGGGGTGATGTAGCTGGCTACTTCTTTCACGCCGTCAAAGTCCACGTCGCCGCAAAGTTTGCCTTCTTCATTGCGGTTCATGCCCACGTCTAGCACTACGGCGCCGGGTTTGACCATGTCGGCGGTCAGCACATTGCGCTTGCCCACTGCGGCGACGATCACGTCGGCCTGCAAGGTCATGGCTTTCAGGTCGGGCGTGGCGCTGTGGCAGATCGTCACCGTGGCGTTCTTTTGCAAGAGCATCAGCGCCATGGGCTTGCCCACGATGTTGCTTCGGCCGATGACCACGGCGTGTTTGCCCTTGAGGTCGTAGCCGATGCTTTCTAGCATTTTCATGCAGCCGTAAGGCGTGCAGGGCCAAAAGCCCGGCATACCGGTCATCAAGGCACCTGCACTGGCGATGTGAAAACCGTCCACATCTTTGGCCGGACTAATGGCTTCGATCACCTTTTGCGCGTCAATGTGCGCGGGCAAGGGCAGTTGTACCAAGATGCCGTGGATGCTCGGGTCTTTGTTCATGCCTTCAACGCGCTCAAGCAGCGCAGCTTCGGTCATGCTGGCGTCGTATTTCTCGAGCACCGAGTGCAGGCCAGCGTCTAAGCAGGCTTTGACTTTGTTACGCACATACACCTGGCTGGCGGGGTTTTCCCCCACCAGCACGACCGCCAGGCCGGGCGTGATGCCCTTGGCCTTAAGCGCTTGCGCGCGCGTGGCCACCTGAGTGCGCAGTTGTTGGGAGAGTGCGTTGCCGTCAATGAGTTGGGCGGTCATGGTGAGTATCTGAATTGGGGGTCAATGAGGGAGGAAGAATGCAAAACGCCCGGCACAGGCTCGGGCGTTTCAAAGACGGGCAGGGCGCTCAGGCCTTCGGTACATTTTGCCCCAGGGCAATCTTGAGCAGGTCGGCCACGGTGTTGGCGTTGAGCTTTTCCATGATGTTGGCGCGGTGCGCTTCCACAGTTTTGATGCTGATGCCCAGATCGTCTGCGATCTGTTTATTTAGGCGGCCAGCGACAATGCGCTCGAGCACCTGGGCTTCACGGCCTGTGAGCTTGGACATCAATGCGTCGCGGCTGGCGGCTTGCTGATGGTCGGCAAAAGATTCTCGGGCGTTGTCCAGCATGCGCTCGACCAGATTCACCAGGTCGTCTTCTTTGAAAGGTTTTTGGATGAAATCCATGGCGCCTTTTTTCATGGTGTTCACCGCCATGGGCACGTCGCCGTGGCCGGTGATGAAGACGATAGGCAAAGGTGATTTGCGTTCGATCAAGCGGTCTTGCAATTCCAAGCCGGTCATCCCACCCATGCGGATGTCGGCAATCAAGCAGGCCACTTCACGCGGGTCATATCGGCTAATGAAGGTTTCGGCTGAGTCAAAGCAACGCACGCGGTAGTCTTTTCCTTCAAGCAACCATTGCAAAGAATCGCGCACCGCTTCGTCGTCATCGA
>CANGEG010000065.1 GCA_947452725.1 Comamonadaceae bacterium
CTACGGCCAACACACCGGCAATTTCAGGGTGATCGACGCCCTGGCCACCTTGGCGTTTGACTTTCCAGCGCAGCACCCGCGTGCGGCTGAACGCCAGCCTTATTTTTTGAATGAGTTGGGCCAGTATTTACTGCTGGCGCAGCGCAACGGCTGGGACCCAATGCGCATGAAAGGTAGTTACGCCGGCGCCATGGGATGGCCCCAGTTCATGCCGAGCAGTTGGACGCAATTTGCGGTGGACTTTGATGGCGACAGCCATATTGACTTGTACAACAACCCGACCGACGTGATCGGCTCGGTGGCCAACTACTTCAAAGCCTTCAATTGGCAGCGCGGCATGCCCACGCATTACCCGATGCAGTTTGACGCCACCCGCTTGAACATGGAAGCGCTTATGGCCCCCGACATCCTGCCCACCTTCAGCGTGAGCAGCTTCACCGCCAAGGGCGCTGTGCTGGAAGGCGCAGCCTTGCAACACGCTGGGCCACTGGCCTTGATCGAATTGCAAAACGGCGGCGACACGCCCTCATACGTCGCTGGCACAGAAAACTTTTATGCCATTACCCGATACAACTGGAGTAGCTACTACGCCATGGCGGTGATTGAGTTGGGGCAGGAAATCAAAGCGGCACTGCAGCGATGACTCCCGGTCCACATCCATGAATCCCGTAAACCCCAAGAAACTGCTGTTGAGCAAATGGACGGCGGTGACGCCTGTAAAAAAACAAAAGCACTTTCTTGTCAGCCGGGTGGTCCAGCCGGCGTTGCCCAGCGATCCGGTGGAGTTGGTGGAAATGGAATCCGTGTTTTCCAAAGCCACGCAGGTCATTGCCTGGCGGGACCTGCAAAACGACGATGTCTGGCGGCAGGGATGGGTTTGAGGGGGGGGCGCCCCGGTCAGGTGAATGCTTCAGCGGTCAAAGGTCAGATGCAGGGGCTGACCCGGTTCGCCATAGATTTCGGGCTGCTTGATGCAATCCCAAAATTTCAACATCGTCGCCACGCATGCGGTAAATGGCGATGTAGTTCTTATGTAGGACCAGCTCACGCGTAACGGGGACGCGGCCATACTGTCCCACGAAAACAGGCCCCTAGGGGCCACAAGCGCGGGAAATTGGCAAGGCATTTAACGCTGGTTTCACCATAGGAACATCACGCATCAACTCGCGCTTTGGCGGGGGTTATGCAGACCATCCCTGGGTAAAAGGCCCAGCTTCAAGCCGACTGCGGCAACAAGAACTCTCGGCTGATGCGCCCGCCAAGCACGTTCACCCGCTCCAAAAACTGCGTCAAGTAAGCGTGCAAGCCTGTGGCCAGGATTTCGTCGATACGGCCGTAGGCCAAGTCGGCGCGCAGTTTGCCAGCGTGGCGCAGGGTTTCGCTGGTGCCGTCTGGAGCGACCAAATTCAAGTTCGACACCACTTCGTTCAAGCTGGCGTGCAGTGAGCGCGGCATGTCGGGGCGCAAGATCAAGAGTTCGGCCACGCGGTCCGGGCGGATCACATCGCGGTAGACCTTGCGGTAAACTTCAAAGCCGCTGACGCTGCGCAAAATCGCGCTCCAGTGGTAGAAGTCGTACTCTTGCCCGACTTCGTTTTCAGCGCCTGACATGGACTGCTCTTGCGCGCCAAAATAATCGTTTTGCATGGCGTGGAATTTCACATCCACCAAACGCGCGGTGTTGTCTGAGCGCTCCAAAAAGGTTCCCAGGCGCATAAAGTACAAGGACTCGTCCATCAGCATGGTGCCCACGGTAACGCCGCGTGACAGGTGTGAGCGGAACTTGACCCATTCGAAAAATTTGCCTGGATCGCGCTCAAAATCGCCGTTAAGCAGCATGCGATTGACTTCCAACCAGGTCTGGTTTTGCGTCTCCCACAGCTCGGTGGTCAAGGTGCCGCGCACGGCGCGAGCGTTTTCTCGCACGGCGCGCAAACAGGAAATGATCGAAGACGGATTTTGCGTATCTTTGACCATGAACTCCATCACCTGGTTGGGTGTGACCTCATCGTGCTTTGCAAGGTAAGCGGGCAGCAGCTCGCTGATGGACAGCAGGCCTTCCCAACCCGCTTGCGCGGACGCGGCGGACTGGGGCAGAAGCGAGGTTTCGTAGCTCACATTCAGCATGCGTGCGGTATTCTCGGCCCGTTCGGTGTATCGGGACATCCAGAATAAATGGTCAGCGGTGCGGCTCAGCATAAAAGTTCCAATCGGCAAATTCGTCGTGTTCGACTTGTTCTCAAGTTCGGGGGCACTTCCCTGGTTATCAGGCCTGCAAGATCCAAGTGTCTTTGGTACCGCCGCCTTGCGACGAATTGACCACCAAGGAGCCTTCCTTCAAGGCCACCCGCGTCAAGCCACCAGGCACCATTTGCACCGTGCGACCACTGAGCACAAAGGGACGCAAATCAATGTGGCGCGGTGCAATACCGCTTTCCACAAAGGTGGGACAACTGGACAAACTCAGCGTCGGCTGAGCGATATAGCCAGAGGGGTTGGCCAGCAAAGCGGCACGGAAGTCTTCAATTTCGGCTTTGGTGGAGGCTGGCCCCACCAACATGCCGTAGCCACCCGCGCCATGGACTTCTTTAACCACCAGGTCTTTCAAGTTGGCCAAGGTGTACTGCAAGTCGTCTTTGTTGCGGCACATGAAGGTGGGCACGTTTTTCAAGATTGGCTGCTCACCTAAATAAAACTCAATCATTTTTGGAACGTACGGGTAGATCGACTTGTCGTCAGCCACGCCTGTGCCGACCGCGTTGCAGATCGCCACATGCCCTGCGCGGTAAGCATCCATCAAACCGGCGCAGCCCAGAGTGGACGTGGAGCGGAACACCTTGGGGTCCAAAAAGTCATCGTCAACGCGGCGATATATCACGTCCACGCGCTTGGGGCCGCGAGTGGTTCGCATGTAGACAAAGTCATCCTTAACAAAGAGGTCTTGACCTTCCACTAACTCAATGCCCATTTGTTGCGCCAAAAAGGCGTGCTCAAAATACGCACTGTTGTACATGCCCGGCGTCAGCACCACCACCGTAGGTTCGGCCGTGGTAGCGGGGCTGGAGGCGCGCAGGGTTTCGAGCAGCAAGTCGGGGTAATGCGCCACTGGGGCCACGCGATGCTGACTGAACAAATCCGGAAACAGACGCATCATCATCTTGCGGTCTTCCAGCATGTAGCTCACCCCGCTGGGCACGCGCAAATTGTCTTCGAGCACGTAGTACTCGCCCTTACCTTGGCTGTCGGGGGCGCGCACGATGTCTACGCCGCTGATATGCGAGTAAATGTTGTTGGGTACATCCACACCTATCATCTCGGGGCGGAACTGGGCGTTACCTTCAATTTGCTCACGCGGGATCAAACCGGCTTTCAGAATCTCTTGGCCGTGGTACACGTCGTGAATAAAGCGGTTCAGCGCGGTGACCCGCTGCACCAAACCCGCCTCCATGTCTTTCCACTCTTGTGCAGCAATCACACGGGGAATCAAGTCAAACGGAATCAGTCGCTCTGTTCCTGATCCATCCTCGTCCTTGTCGCCATACACCGCGAAAGTGATACCGACGCGGCGGAAAATCATTTCTGCCTCCTCACGGCGAGCAGCCATTACCTCTGCGCTTTGCTGCGACAGCCAGTGGGCATAGGCCTGGTAATGCGCCCGCACCGGCCCTCCTACGCCCGAAGGGGGCAGTTGTTCGTACATTTCGTCAAATTTGCGCATTGAAATTTCTCCTGCATCCTTCGAAAAGCAAGATGCATACCCATTCAAACACAATTGTGGCCTGACGTACATCAAGGCGCGCTGTAATGCCAAGGCCTGCGCGACAACTCGCGCCCACACTGCATGCGCGTTTTTGTGCACTTGGTCACTGAATTGCACCACAATGGATCAATTCGACAGCCGCCATACCCCCTCTTGAAATAACGCGCCACCACCTTAAACATTGAACGGCCAAACAAATTTCAATGCACTGCCTGCACCCAGGCCCAGCGAAGTGACACGGCATCAATACAAGATGCCTTGGAAGATATTTTGCGGCCATGGTGAGGCAATAGATGCACGTCGGCATGCAAAGCAAATGCCCCAAGCGCATGGAGCAGACTCAAAGGGCACGCCGTCTATTCCCCAGCTTTGCCCGGCCTAGCATCGTTGGCTCCGAATTTTGGTTGGCCTGGGCTGCAATAAAGGGTGCTTGAGCCCAACTAATTGAGCAGTGAAACTTCTGGCTAAAGCGACAAGTTCGGGCGCTGCAGCAGCGCCCCCACCTTCTTCAGAGGCTTAGCGACACTCTCCGCCGAGCTGGAGTCTTGTGTCATACAGCAGGCTGAGGTGGGAGGCGTGGGTCCACACCGCATTGCACTTGCCCCAAATGAGGCAACTGAATTTCAAAAAATCCAGCGACCGGGCGTTGGAACTGCCAAGTCAACTTAGACAGTTACATTGCACAACCTAGACAACCCAGCGCCCAGAGCCAGAGCCAGAGCCAGAGTATGGCAATGACCGCGCCGCCCTGCAACGCCGCCAGTCCCAAGCCCTGAATCAGCAATGGGGAAACAAAGACAGGACAGCCACCGACCACCAAGACGGTCACACCTCGCTCGCTTTAGCCCAAGGGGTCAACATCTGCGCGAGCCATTGGATCGCAATCAAATTGACTGTCAAGCCGACGACCGAGATTTGACCTAGAAACAAAATAGACCAAGGGATGTGCGACCAGATGAGTACCCGCTGCTGGTAGCAAAAAATCGCACAACCCTATAAAAAATCTAAATTGGTGCACAAGACGCCGATTTGCCCGAAATTACGCGCCAAAACGCACCAAGAAAGCGCATTATTTTTTATCACATTGAGCCCCCTGCTTTTTTCATGTTTAACTGTTTGGGCTGAGCCGCGTGTTCAGCCTTTGTAGGCCTCACGGGCAAGCTGGGCGAGGCCATGGGCCGCAGGGCCTGCAACTAACAGCCCCATAGCGGCGGCTGCGCTAAACCGAGGACACATTCGGCCCAAAATGGCGCAGTAACCACCATGCCGCAACAATTCCGGCCATTTCGGTGCGCCTGTGGCCTTGGTCTGCGTCGTCGCCAAAGGGGGCTGTCGTGCAAATGGCCTCAGAATTGCTGAAAGCAAACCGCGCCAAGATCGTGTCACTTACCGATTGGCGCATCCCCTGCACAGGGTGGAGATCGGTCTGCGCTCAGATCAAAGGTGCTAGATCGCAGGCGCCCGTGCGCGCACAGCCCGTGGCCTGCAAGCCCTGCCCCACAGGCACAATTCGCAATCAAAACCACTTGGATTCATGTGGCCGTTGAGCGCCTTGAGCCACGCCCGCGAATGCTCGCGATTGCCAGGGCTCACCGGCTTGCTTCGGCGGCGGAGCTTGCCAGGCCCCGCTTCATCAACCGCTGCAGCACAGCCGAAGAAACCAGTCAGATGGACCTACGGAGCCAATTGCTTGGTATGGCCATAAAGCCTGAGTGAAGTCACCCAAATCTGAAACGCGGGTGCGACACTTTGATCCGCTCCTTAGCGGCAACCACAACGACCCTCTTCAAATCTTGGCATTCAAAAGCCAAAGGCAAACGCTCGCTGAGCATCCACCTGGCGCGCAATCTACGCACCCAGCCAAGCGCGCGCTCAGCAGCAATCGCCATAACCCAGTCCTCCAAGCACAACAAGGCAGCCCTGTTGGCCACTCACACTTTGGCCGACGTTGGTTCGTGGTGAGCGTGATGCCTAAGATTTCAACCACTTAAGCCGCTGACGCCAATGCCCAGCAGCAGGTCGCCGTCAGCACCAAGTCGGTCCAAGGCGATAATGGGGCCAATGCAATTGCAGCGCCGTCACGATGAAACAGCCGACCCCCGATTGCGCGCCATGTGACGATGGGGGTCGTTGTGCTTGTGGCGATAGGCACTGGCCTCCCCTCGCAATAGGGTTCTAATGTTGGCGCGTCTTTTGCTTAATCATTGAAGTCCGTTTAGAGCGCCCAAGCTGCCCTGTCGAATGCAGCCTCTGTTGCGCCACCCGAGTACCTATGTCCATTCATGTCGCGCTGCATCACGTTACCCACTACACCTACGACAGGCCCGTCCAGTTAGGTCCACAGGTTATTCGCCTGCGCCCTGCGCCGCACAGCCGTAGCCGCATCCTGTCTTACAGTTTGACAATCGAGCCGGCAGAACACTTCATCAATTGGCAGCAAGACCCCTTTGCCAATTACCAGGCGCGCTTGGTTTTTCCGAAAAAAACAACCTCATTCAAAGTCACGGTCGATCTGGTGACCGAAATGGCCGTATTCAACCCCTTCGACTTTTTTGTTGAGCCTTCGGCCAAAGAAGCGCCTTTCAAATACGCACCCGCTGTACAAGAAGAACTCAAGTCCTACCTGGACCTTGGCACCACCGAGACCTTGTTTGACCAGTACCTGGCTAGTCTGGACCTGAAGAAGCGACCCACCAACGATTTTTTGGTGTACATCAATCAACAGCTGCATAAAGACATCAGCTACACCATCCGCATGGAGCCGGGCGTGCAAACGCCAGAAGAAACCCTGAAGCTGAAAAGCGGCTCTTGCCGCGACACGGCTTGGCTGTTGGTCCAACTGTTTCGCCACATGGGCATTGCCGCGCGCTTTGTCTCCGGCTACTTGATTCAACTGGCGCCCGATGTGAAATCATTGGACGGACCGAGTGGCACCGAAGTCGATTTCACAGATCTACATGCCTGGTGCGAGGTGTATTTGCCTGGCGCAGGCTGGATTGGCTTGGACCCAACCTCTGGTCTGCTGGCTGGCGAAGGCCATATACCGTTGGCCTGCACACCGCAGCCTTCAGCCGCCGCTCCAATTGAAGGCTTGATGGACGAGGCCGAAGTTGAGTTCGCGCACGAGATGACCGTCTCGCGCATTTACGAGTCACCACGCGTCACCAAACCCTACACCGAAGAGCAATGGGCAGAGGTGCTAAAACTGGGCGAACAAGTGGACGCGCAACTGGTTGCCGAAGACGTGCGCCTGACGATGGGCGGTGAGCCGACTTTTGTCTCCACCCAAGACCGAGATGCCCCAGAATGGAACACCGATGCCCTTGGCCCCACCAAGCGCGGCCTAGCCACCGACTTGGTGCACAAACTGCGAGCCGAATACGGACAAGGCGGCTTTCTGCACTTTGGTCAAGGCAAGTGGTACCCGGGTGAGCAACTGCCGCGATGGGCGCTGAATATTTACTGGCGCGCCGATGGCCAGCCTTGTTGGCAAGACCCCGAGCTGTTTGCCGACGAGCACAACCCCAGCCATTACACCGCCGCTGATGCCAAGCTGTTTATGTCCACCCTTACGGGTCACCTGGGATTGCACGATGACACCGTGTTGCCCGGGCACGAAGATACCTGGTACTACCTGTGGCGTGAGCGCCGCTTGCCAATCAACGTTGATCCGTTTGATGCCCGTCTGGACGACGAATTGGAACGCAACAGATTGCGTCGCGTCTTCAGCCAAGGCCTGGAGCATGAGGTGGGCTTTGTGTTGCCACTGCAGCCTGCGCCCATGGCAGCCAAAGGGATGGGCACCACCTGGCAAACCGGGCGCTGGTTTGTGCGCGACAACCGCATGTTTCTGATGCCCGGTGACTCGCCAATGGGCTGGCGCTTGCCCCTGGACTCTTTGCCATGGGCCGCACCAAACGATCGGGTGCACTTGATCGAACAAGACCCGTTTGCTCAGCGCTCAGCGTTGGCACCGGCCTTGACTACTGTGGCTTTCCAGCCGCGCACCGCCGCAGCAAGGGCGGCCAAAGCGGCAGCCGCAGTGACTGCTGCCTCTTCGGCCTCTGCAACTCTAGGGTCGGCCCCTTCCGGTAAATTCCAATCGGACGCCAATGTGGTGCGTACCGCTCTGTGCGTGGAAGTGCGCGACCCCCGCCGCGCCAACGGCCCCGAGGCCGACGCCGCTGCGCTGAAAAAAGGCGATGTGCAAGGTGTGCTTTACGTGTTCATGCCTCCACTGGAAGATGTGCAGGATTATTTGAATCTGGTCGCCGCAGTGGAGGCGACTGCCAGCGAACTGAAAATGCGCATCGTGATGGAGGGCTACCCGCCACCACGCGATCCGCGCCTTAAACTCTTGCAAGTCACGCCCGATCCAGGCGTCATCGAAGTCAACATTCACCCCGCGCACAACTGGGGCGAGTTGGTGGCGCACACTGAATTTTTGTACCAAGCCGCTTTTGAGACGCGCTTGTCGGCAGAAAAGTTCATGACTGATGGCCGCCATACCGGCACCGGCGGCGGCAACCATGTGGTGATGGGCGGCGCTACGCCGGCTGACAGCCCGTTCCTGCGTCGCCCTGAAGTGTTGGCCAGCCTGCTTCTGTATTGGCACAACCACCCTTCTTTAAGTTATTTGTTCAGCGGCATGTTCATTGGCCCAACCAGCCAAGCGCCACGGGTAGACGAAGCCCGCAATGATCAGGTCTATGAGCTGGAAATTGCGCTGCAAGAAATCATGCGCAACCGCGTCAAATACGGCAAAGATATGCCACCATGGCTGGTTGACCGCACGCTGCGAAATATTTTGGTCGACGTAACGGGCAACACGCACCGTAGCGAGTTTTGCATCGACAAAATGTATTCGCCCGATTCGAGCACCGGCCGCTTAGGCCTGTTGGAGCTGCGAGCTTTTGAAATGCCACCCCATGCTCGCATGAGCATCGTGCAACAGTTGCTGCTGCGCGCCTTGGTAGCCCGTTTCTGGGACGCGCCTTACACAGCGCCGGTGACCCGCTGGGGCACCGAGTTGCATGACCGATTCATGATGCACACCTTTGTCAAAATGGACTTTGATGATGTGCTCACCGAGCTGGGCGATGCGGGCTTCCATTTCGATCCGACCTGGTTTGCTCCACACTTTGAGTTCCGTTTTCCAAAGGTTGGAGAAGTGACCGCCGACGCAGTGCAACTGACCTTGCGCAATGCACTTGAGCCTTGGCATGTGATGGGCGAAGAAGGCAGCTCGGCCGGCACCGTGCGCTATGTGGACTCGTCGCTGGAGCGCATGGAAGTGCATGTGACCGGCCTGAACCCTAGCCGATACAGCGTAACGGTGAACGGCAAACCCCTGCCCCTGCAGGCCACCGGCACCGTGGGCGAGTATGTGGCCAGTGTGCGTTACAAAGCCTGGAATCCACCTTCGGCCTTGCACCCGTCGATCGGTGTGCACGCGCCGCTCACGGTGGACTTGGTCGACACTTGGATGAAGCGCTCATTGGGCGGCTGCCAATACCATGTGGCGCATCCCGGTGGGTTGAGCTACGACGCGTTGCCGGTCAACGCCTATGAGGCCGAAAGCCGCCGTTTGGGTCGCTTCTTTCGCATGGGTCACACACCCGGTCGCATGACGGTGACTATGCCCACAACCGGACTGGCTGCGAGCGCGGAGTTTCCATTTACACTGGATTTGCGTCGCAATCCAGTTTGATGAGGCGACAATAGGGTACTTTGGAAAACATTCGCCCCTTCAGCAGCGCTTCGCAAAGCGCATCATCCTCCGCAGCACGCAAGCCCCATATTGCCGACGCTCAGGATGGCACCTTTGCACAAGCCCAAACGGCCCCAGAGGGCCATTGGGACGAGCTACAAGGGGGAGTGCCGTCTAAACTGCAACAATCTCAATCGGCAGGAACAGCGGCCTTTGCCCCTCTGAGCCGTGAGTGGTCTCAGTTCATTGAGCATCTGCAAGACGTGCGCCCTGCCGCGCTCAATGCACGCATGGCGCAGCTTGAGCGGCAGGTGCATGACAACGGTATTTCTTACAACGTCTACGCCGATGCTGATCGGCCCCAGCGCCCTTGGTCACTTGACCTATTCCCTCTGATGTTGGATGCGCTGAGTTGGCAGCAAATCGAGTCCGGTGTGCTGCAGCGCATGCGCTTGCTCGAACACATCATGGCCGACACATACGGTCCCCAGCACCTGCTGGCGCAAGGCCAGTTGCCGGCGGCTTTGGTGCAAGGACATCCGGGATATCTGCATGCCATGCAAGGCGTACCGCCGGTAGGCGGACAGTACCTGAGCTTGGCCGCCTTTGACCTGGCCCGTGGCCCTGATGGATGTTGGTGGCTTTTGTCGCAACGCACCCAAGCGCCGTCGGGCTTGGGCTACTTGCTGGAAAACCGGCAAATCATTTCACGGCAATTTCCGCAAGCCTTTGAAAACATGCCAGTTCAGCGCCTGGCCAATGTCTACCGCGGCTGGATCGACGGACTCAAGCAGCGCTCGCCCGCAGGTGCAAATGCACACATTGCGCTGCTGACCCCAGGCCCATACAACGAAACCTATTTTGAACACGCTTATCTGGCCCGTTACCTGGGTTTGACCTTGGTGCAAGGCTCTGACTTGACCGTGCGCGACGAACATGTGTTCCTCAAAACCCTGCAAGGCCTGCAACCAGTGCACGGCCTGGTCAAACGGGTGGATGACATGTGGCTGGACCCGCTGGAGTTGAACGCGGAGTCCACGCTGGGCGTGCCCGGCTTGATGCAAGCGGTGCGTAGCGGCAATGTATTGGTGGCCAATGCGCCGGGCTCTGGCTTTCTGGAAAGCAATGCCCTGCTTGGCTTTATGCCGGCGCTAGCGCAGACGCTGCTTGGCGAAGACCTGCAGTTGCCGGCAATTCCAAGTTGGTGGTGCGGCGAACAGGCAGCCCTGCAAAACGTATTGCCGCATTTGCCTGAAAGCGTGATCAAACCCACCTATCCTCCATTTTCAGGACGAAGCAGTTTTGAGCCCGTGATTGGTCAGCAACTGTCGCAGCGTGCTCGCGACGAATGGGCTGGCCGCATTTTGCGCGATGGCGAAGCGCACACGGTGCAGGCCTTTTTGCCGCTGTCGCACACGCCGACCTGGCAGCGCGATGGTGTATCCGACAAGGGCTCGGTGTCCTCGCGCCCTGTCATCTTGCGCGTGTTTGCGCTGGCCGACACACAAGGCGGCTGGCAAGTACTGCCCGGCGGCTTGGCGCGTTTGGGCACGCGCGAAGGCATTGCATCCATGCAACGCGGCGGCGGTAGTGCGGACGTTTGGGTCATGGGTGGCGCGCCTATGGCAACCAACTCGATGCAAAGCCAAAGCCAAAGCCAAAGCCAAAGCCAAAGCCAAAGTCAAAGTCAAAACCAGGGTCAAGGCTCCAGAGCAGACCTGGGGCTATCACGCACGACGTTGTCGGCACAAACCCAGCTGCCTTTGCAACCACATACAGCCTCGCACCTCACGGGCACTTCTGCGCAGCGCCACCGCTTGGTCACCAGCCGCGCCGCAGAAAACCTGTTTTGGATGGGCCGCTACACCGAGCGCTGCGAAAACACCCTTCGCCTGTCACGCCTGGCGCTCGATGTGCTGGGCAGCGAAGACCAAACCTGCAAACCCCTGGTGGCTTGGCTGAACCAGCTAGCCCTTTGCCACGGCCTGGTGGCGCCAGGCGTGCCCGCTGCGCTGCAGTCGCGCCGAGTTTTTGAGCGCACCTTGGTCGCAGGATTGTGGGACACCCAAGTCACTACCGGCGTGGGCTACAACCTCAAAGCCATTCACCTGTCCGCGGCCAATGTGCGAGAGCGTTTGTCACCAGAGCATTGGAGTTTGATCGAGCAAACCCAAGACGCATTCTTTCACTCGCACCCTGCCGGCATGCCACCGCAAGACACGGTGCAAGCACAGCGCGTGCTGGCGCAAACTAGCCAACTCTTATCCGCCATGACTGGCGCGCAAACCGACCGCATGACGCGCGACGACGGCTGGCGCTTGTTGTCGATTGGCCGACACATTGAACGCCTGGACTTTTTGGCCTTTGCCATGCAAGTAGCACTGCAATGCGGGACGCTGAACGAGCAAGCGGGATTTGACGGCGTGCTGGCTTTGTTCGACAGCACCATCAGTTTTCATGCGCAGTACCAACAAAGCCGAACTATCGAGGCCTTGCTCGAATTGCTGATCGTCAACCCCGACAATCCGCGAGCCCTGGGCTGGGTGGCCCACACTCTGCGAGGACGTCTGGCGCGCATGGGCCATTTGTCTGAAGGACGCACCGAGGCACTGGCCAAAACCATTCCGCGCCTGATAGACACTGACCTGGGTGTGCTGTGCGACGAAATCCAAGGCACTACGCCCGCCTTGCAGGACTTGTTGCAACACTGCCGCGACGCCGCGCGCAATACCTCAGACAGTTTGAACACGCTGTTTTTTGCGCACAGTGCCCAAACCGGCCACAGCGTGGGCGTTTGATGAGCCCTATGACTGAAGCGCCTTCACTGAACACAATGCGTATCACCCACGAAACGCGCTACCGCTACGCCACTGTGGTCGACACCGCACAACACGTGGCGCATTTGCAGCCGCCGCACACAGCCTGCCAAACCCTGCACCATTACGCCTTGACGATTGAACCCGAAGGCGCACAGGTACATGTGAATATTGATGCCTTTGGCAACCACAGAACCTATTTTTCTTTGGCCAGTTTACACAGCAACCTGAGCGTGAAAGCGCAAAGCGTGGTCACCACCCGGCCCCTGCCCGAGGCCTCCAGCAGCATGAGCTGGGAGGACGTGCGTAACTTTTTTGGCTACAAAGCGGGCGCGCCCGGCAACAGCGCAGCCGGCTTTGTCTTCGGCTCGCACCATGCTCCTGTGGGCGAAGTTTTTTTGCAATATGCACGCACCAGCTTCACGCCGGCCAGACCCTTGGCAATAGCTGCGCGCGATTTGATGCAGCGAATCTACACAGAATGCACTTACGAATCGTATAGCACCGACATCAGCACCCCTGCCGCACAAGCGTTGGAACAAAAACGCGGCGTATGCCAAGATTTTGCTCACATCATGATCGCCTGCCTGCGCTCGGTGGGCGTGGCCGCGCGCTACGTCAGCGGCTACCTTCTCACGCACCCTGCTGAAGGTCAGGAACGCCTGATTGGCGCTGACGCGTCCCACGCCTGGGTCTCGGTATATTTGCCCGATGTGGCGCTGCAAGACCATGCCAGCGGCGGCTGGCTTGACCTAGACCCCACCAACAACCAAAGTGGCTGGGCCAGCCCCGGCACCGACTATGTGCGACTGGCCATAGGTCGCGATTTTGCTGACGTCTCCCCACTTCGCGGTGTACTGCTCGGTGGCGCAACCCATACCCTGGAAGTAGGCGTTACAGTGGAGCCCTTTGATTTGTAACCTTTGCGCGCCATGAATATTTACGACCGCCTCAATGAACTGAACATCACCCTTCCACCTGTGGCCACGCCCGCCGCCGCCTATGTGCCCTTTGTGCAAACCGGTCAACTGATTTTCTTAAGTGGCCACATCGCCAGGAAAAATGGCCAAGTCTGGACCGGGCAATTAGGCCTTACCATGAGCACCGACGAAGCCAAGCAAGCCGCCCGAGCCGTGGCGATTGACCTGCTCGGCACCCTGCACGCCGCCGTGGGCGACTTGAACAAAATCACCCGCATTGTCAAAGTGATGAGCCTGGTCAACTCCAGCGCCAGCTACACCGAACAACACTTGGTCACGAATGGCTGCAGTGAATTGATCGGTGAGATCTTTGGCGCCAAAGGCGCACACGCCCGCAGCGCCTTTGGTGTGGCGCAATTGCCCATGGGCAGCTGTGTCGAAATTGAATTGATTGCCGAAGTGGCTTGACCTCGCATCTATGACCATTGAACTGAGCAAAGAAGACCGCGCGCAAGCCATCGAAAGCTTGACGCGCTACGTTCTGGAGAGCCTAGATCAAAAAATCGGCAATCTCACAGCCGGCGCGATGCTCGGCTTCATCCTCGAAGAAATTGGCCCCAGCATCTACAACCGCGCCGTATCCGACGTGAAAGAGCGCCTTCTGATGCGCGTTGAAGATGTGGAGTTTGAGATCCACGAAGACGAATTTCAGTACTGGCGCAAGTTCGACAAACGCAAGTAACCCCCAACGCCAACTCCCTCTCCACCTCTAGCTTAGGAATATCCATGACCATTTCCATGTCCAGCGCCGCCCTGCCCGTCTGCACCCGCATGCTGAGCAATCTGAGCCACATCTTGGCCAAAGCCGAGCAATTCGTCGAGGCCAAAAAGATCGACTCCACTGCGCTGACCGGCTACCGCTTGGCGCCCGACATGCTGCCCTTCACACGACAAATTTTGATCTCTTGCGATGCGGTGAAAAACGGCGTGGC